>CAXTRS010000129.1:0-10008 GCA_964246635.1 uncultured Chthoniobacterales bacterium
CAGTGAAGCCGTCCTTAAACCGCTTCCCTTCCAAAGAAGATTTCTCGTTCTGCTCGGAACGAAGAGCGTTCTTCCCGGGAAGCCTTCCATGCTCCCATGAAGCCTCTTCTCGCCTCCGTCCCATCATTTCTCGGCTGCCTTGTCCTCGCCGCTGCGCTGGCGCCCCTCGCCGCTGGGGCTGTGCTCACCATCACGAACACCAACGACAGCGGCGCCGGCTCGCTGCGGCAGGCAGTGGCGGATGCGGATCAGGCAAACGGCGGCGATACGATCGTCTTCAACATTCCGGCCACGGATCCCGGTTACAACGCGGCGACAGGAACGTTCACCATTGCGCTGGCGAGTCAGATCTCCATCAACACCGGACTAACCATCGCCGGGCCCGGCGCCGATCGCTTGACCATCACGCTGGCGGCGAACGCCCGTGACCGCTTCTTCTTCGTCGCTCCAGCGAGCACGAGCAAAGCCGTGTGGATCTCCGGCGTCACCTTTGCGAACGGGAGAACCCCCGAAGTCCACGCGGGCATTTCTTACCCAGGCGGGGGCGCGATTTTTATTTCCCCCGCCGCGATGGGGCTGACGGTCGCCGATTGCACTTTCAGCGGGAACGTCAGCGACGACAACGGGGGTGCGATCGATAACTACGGCACTCTCAACGTGGTGCGCTGCCGTTTCAGCCGCAACTCCGCGGGCACTGAAGGCGGCGCCATCGGCAACTTCAACCTGACCACCGTGACGGTGACCGCAACGACCTTCAGCGAAAACTCTTCTTATCACGACGGCGGCGCGATCTTCAACGGCTACTTCAGCACCCTGAATGCAGAGGATTGCACCTTCGACTCCAACCAGAGCGGCTTCGGCGATGGCGGCGCCATCTACAATACCGACGGCTATGTCACGATCGGACGTTCCACCGTTCGCGCAAACCAGGCGCTGGGCGGTGGCGGAGCGATCGTCAACGCGGGCGGCACCATGGACCTCCGCGATTCCACTCTGAACAACAACCGCAGTTCCTTCGATCTTGGCGGAGCTATCGTCAGCTACAAATTCAGTGACCGCCCGACGGTCTGCAACCTCGTCAACAGCACGTTCGCCGGAAACCGCGCTGCCTATGGCGGCGGCGCGATCCAAAACGGCGGACCTGGCGGAATCAACGCACCGTCCGCGGTGATGACGGTAGTCAGTTGCACGATCAGCGGCAACCTTGCGCCGCAGGCCGACCCCGGTCCCTACGATGTCGCCGGCGGAGGGATCGGCAGCAGCAGCGTGACGCCGGTGCAGATTGTCAACAGCATCGTCGCCGGCAACGCGGCCGCAGGGACGCCGGACGTGGGCGGCATTTTTAGCTCGCAGGGCTACAACCTCATCGGCGCCGCCGACGGGAGCAGCGGGTTTGTCAGCGGCGCAAAGCATGACCAAGCAGGCACCGCCGCCTCGCCGGTCAACCCGCTGCTCGGGCCGCTCGCCGATAACGGCGGTCCCACGCAGACCATGGCTTTGCTCCCTGGCAGCCCCGCCATCAACGCCGGCAGCAGCGATGCCAGCAGCGTGCCGCAGCGCGACCAGCGCGCCTACGCTCACAACGGCGTGCGCGACATCGGCGCGTTTGAGTTCGCGGGGATTCCGCTCGCCACCACCGCCGTGGCGAAGAGCGGTAGCACAGTCACGGTGAGCTTTTACGCGACCGCCGGAGATTTCCATTGGCTGGAGCGCAAGGGAGCGCTCCTGGATCGGGAGTGGCAACTGGTCCCCGGGCAGACCGGCTTGGAAGCCGCGAGCGACGGGTTCCTGCAACTCAGCGACTCCACGGCGGACGGCGCTGCCGCCTTCTACCGCGTTATCTTGAACCCCGAGCCGGACACCGTGCTTACCGACGTGCCGCCGCCGGCGTCCAGCGACCGCACCGGCGACTTCAGGTTCGGCACGACCAAGGCGGATCTCGTCACGTTCCAGTGCAGCATTGACGACGGTCCCTACACCACCTGCACCTCCCCCTTCGCCACCCCCGCGCTGGCGGAGGGCGCACATACCTTCCGCGTCCGCGCGACCGATTCCCGCGGCCTCACCGACCGCACGCCCGCCGCTTACACCTGGACGGTCGATTCCGTGCCGCCGACCGTGATGATTACCAGCCCGACGTCGAGTTCAGATTATACAACGACGGCGAGTTCGATATCGCTCGGCGGGACCGCCGGGGACACCGGCACGGCGTTTTCGGTCAGTTGGACCAACAGGATAGTCGGCGCTCAAGGCACCGCCGCTGGGACAACGGCGTGGTCGGTCGCCGCGATTCCTCTCGCTATGGGCAACAACGTCATCTCCGTCACCACCAAGGACGCCGCCGGCAACATTGCTACCGACACACTCTTTGTTACGCGCAATTAGCCGCGCTGGTGGAGGCGAGCCGAGCGGGGCATTCCTTTCGTCTTCGTTACGAATCCATTTCCCGCACCCGCAGGAGGTTCTGCCAAAAGCGCAGGTCGGCGTGGCACACCAGCCGGAAGATGAACCAGCCGGGAAGGTAGATGGCAGCCAGCGGAAACAGTCCGCCGACTAGAAGGTTGAAGTTCCACGTCCGGAATACTTCGACCAGCAGACCGGGCAGCCAGATCAAAATCCCGCCGACCACGAAGAAGGCAAAGAGCCCGCGCAAGACCGGGTGCGGCGCCACGCGCAAGGTAACGGTCATGGCGCCATCCGCGCGCAGCCCATATTGGCCGGTGACTGTTGGAGAAAGACTCTGCTTCTTGAGCCGACCGTAGGTGCGACGCACCGAAAAACCTTGGGGCGTGAAGCTGCCGTAGTAGAGCTGGGGACTAAAGAAACTGAAGCCGGTGATAACGTTGGCCTGCAAGAGCTGGCCGATTTGTTCGTAGTTCAGATCGGTCCAGCCCTCCAGTTCCCAATAGGGCAGGAGAAAACGCTCGATGTCCGTCGTGCTCATAAAGCCGGACGATTCTATCCAGACCTTTCCCGATTGCGAGTCCGGGTAATTTTCTGCTTGTCTGGCGTCGCAAACTGCTTCCCTTTCGGAGCGCCGCCATGACTCCTGCCCTCGCCACCTCTTCCCATCGTTTTCCAACCTGGATCGCCTCTGCGTGGACTCTGCCGCTGTGGTTTGCTGCTGCTGCGGCGGCTGTTGCAGCGGTCCTGTGTATCCCTGCCGTGGTCCGCGCTCAAACGCCGGGCGCCGCTGCCACCACGCCCGCGGCTGGGCAGACGACCGTCTATGACGTGATCCTCACCGAGCTCGGCCCGAGCAAAATCATGGTGATCAAGGAAGTTCGCGACGCGGTGCCCGGCATGGGTCTGGCGCAGGCCAAGGCGCTGGTGGAAAGCCCGCTGCCCCAGCCGATCAAGCGGGGCGTGACCATGACCGAAGCCGATACCATCCGGCAACGGCTCGTGGCTGCCGGCGCGAAGGCGACGATCGAGGCCGGCGGCGTGCGGATGCTCAGCGCAGCAGAGGTCGCGCTCCAGGAGGACAAAGGGACTTACGACGTGATTCTCACCGAATTCGGCCAGAGCAAGATCGCCGTCATCAAAGCCGTGCGCGACTCGCTTCCCGGCCTGGGGTTGGCGGAGGCCAAGACGCTCGTGGAGAGCGCGCCGCAGCCGGTCAAGCTCGGCGCCACGCGAGCCGAAGCGGAAGCCGTCAGGCAAAGACTCGAGGCCGCTGGCGCGAAGGTGCAGATCAAGTAAGAACACGAATTCCCGGAAGGGATAACTCGGCGCTTCCCATGCTTAAGATTAATAGGATGGAGCGGACGCTTTCCGCTCTCGAATCACGGCAATTGCATCAAGCCGGCTTGCGGGAACGCTTTGACTTGCAAGCGATGATTCGCAATTCACCGGAGATATTTTTCAAGGAGATGGGCGAACAGTTGTTGCTACTCGCTGAGGAATACAAACCGGTCACCTTTGTAGATGATCGCATCGATCTGCTTGCGCTGGACAAAGACGGTGCTGTCGTGGTCATCGAACTCAAGCGAGGTAACCATCGGTTCCAGCTCCTTCAGGCTCTGGCTTACGCCAGCATGGTCTCCGATGCTTCGCACGACGACTTGATTAAACTGCGAGCGCAATTCGCCCACAAGTTGCCGCATGCGGCCCAAGAGGAATTGGAAGAATTCCTGGAAGACGATCCAGAAAACATCAACGAAACGCAGCGCATCATCCTTGTTGCAGAGGAATACGATTACGAAGTCCTCACGACTGCCAAGTGGCTCAACCAGCAATACAGGATGGATATCCGTTGTTACCGGCTAGGACTCTCCAGCGACGCAGCGGCCGATTATCTGACCTGCACGTGCATCTTCCCGCCGAAAGAGCTTGCGCAACACGCCATCAACCGCAAGCGCGCAGGCGGCGGAGTCACGCGCGAGCTCGCTTGGACAAGTTGGAACGAAGCGTTGAAATCCATCAGGAACGAGGCGGTAGCCCAATTCTTTCGCGACGAAATCGCTAAAAATCGCGAATGCTACCTGCGGCGGCGGATTTTACGCTTCCGCGACTGCCGGAATGTCCGCCGATGGCACATCACGGCGAGGGCTGATCGGGCTTACGTTTGGCAGAACGGACGCTTCGAAAGCGACGTGGAGTTTTGGAACGAAAGCTTGGGCTCGCAAGCCGACGCAACTCCAGTGAAAGAGGATACCTGCGTTCGTTTTTTCCTCCGCAGTGACCAAGACTTTAAGGCGTTTCGTGAAGCGTTAGATTCGAAATTGCGGAATGTGGAATTTTCGGCGGACGCAGCAACCGATGCAGCCGAAGGCGAAGACTGATGGGCACCGTGCTGTTGCCGTATCTTTGTCGGTGGGTGCTGGGCTAAAGCTCGCGCGCCGCCGGCAGATTGGAATTTTTCTTAAAAAGCTTTTGCGTCCACCCCGGCGGCGGCCGACGATGATAAGGTCCACTAATTCCCAGGGAGGCACTGATCCGCCATGGCCAAAGAATCCAGCCCCGCGCGCGACGAAGGTTTGGAGATCGCTCTGCTCGAACGCACCGGCCGCGGCGACCGCGCCAGCTTCCGGCAGCTTTACGAACGCTACAGCGGCGTGCTCTTTTCCACCGCTTATCAGGTGCTCAACGATCAGGCGGAAGCCGAGGACGTGCTTCAGGACGTGTTTGTCCAAATCTGGGACAAAGCCGCGCTCTACGACCGCGGCCGCGGCAAGCCGCTGACCTGGGCGCTGACGCTCACGCGCAACAAAGCCATCGACCGCTTGCGCAGCGCGCAACGGCGCCACCGGCTCAAAGACGAAGTCGAGCGCGAGACCTCGCTCTTCGAGCAACGCGGCACCGCGCCGGGACGCGACTCGGTCGAACCCGTTTACGTATCGGAACAAGGCACGCTCGTGCGCGACGCGGTGATGCAGCTTTCCAAAGAGCAGCGTCAGGCTATCGAGCTGGCGTTCTTCGGCGGGCTGACCCAAAACGAGATCGCCAGCCGCCTGCACGAACCGCTCGGCACCGTCAAGGCGCGCATTCGCCGGGGGATGCTGCGGTTGAAAGGCATCATCACGCCGCGGCTGTGAGCCGATCGTTGTCGGGCTGGCGCTGGTAAGCCGCGCCGTGTTTGGCGACGAACGCCACGCCGGCCGCGTCGATCAGCAGCGAGCCGGGGAATTCGCCCGCCAGCCCGTGGAGCACGCCGGCGAAAGCGAAAACGGCGATCAGCCCGACCGCGCCGAAACGCACGCCGCGCGGGACCAGGAAAACGAGGGCGAACACCGCCTCGATGCCGCCGAGGAAAAGCGGCAGCAGATGCGTGCTTCCATCCGTCCGAAAAAACGGCGACGCCTGTGCGGTGGTCAGCACGCTTTGCAGGAAGACGACACCGCCGAGCGTAAGATGAAAAAGCACGAAGGCGCGGCGCAAAGATTCACGGCGATCTGACATGGGAATTTTTTCTATTTCTAAAATGGCAGGCCGAGCAGATCGGGCTCGACCCAGGATTGTCGCGCCGCCGGCGTCGCCAGCGCCGCGCGGGAATAGTGCGCTTCGACCGGCCACTTCGCGCCGTGACTGGCGACCGTGGCGTTGACCCGCTGCCAGAGCGGCAGCGCCGCATAACGCGCCGTGGCGAGATGGGCGAGCAGCTTCATCCAAAACAGGGTCAGCGTTTCGTGATAGGCGTCGCCCGCGTCGTGGTGCCGCACAAATCGCTGTAGCGAACGGCGCATCCGCGCGGTCGCCTCGTCCGGTGTGTGCGCCGCGTCGAGATACGCGAGGCCGACGGCGAGGTGCGCGGTGTGTTTGAACTCCGCCGGCGTGATCGTGCCGGCTTCAAACGCGAGGACCAAATGTGCGATCTCGTCGTTCGATTGGAAGTCGCGGATTTTCACTTGGCTGTTTTTTCGCCAGTCGTCGTCGGCGCGCGCCTGGAAGGGTGGGCTTGAAAAGAAAGACGGCGCCGCGGGGCAAACGGTTACACGCGCCATTGGTCCTCGCGCGGGAGCACCGCCGCGTAGCCGCGTTCGCTCAGAGCCTGGAGCAATAGCTTGAGACCGATCGCGTTGAGCGGCTCGCCTCCCCGGCCGCGCACGCCTTCGTGCAGCAGCACGACCGCGCCCGGTCGCACGTCGCGCAGGATGCGCGCGACGGTTTCCGCGGGTTCGCTGCGCGCCACGCCGTCAAACCCGCGCGCCGACCAGCCGATGAGCCGCATCCCGCGCGCCTTGAGCAGCGGCCAAAGGAACATGTTTTGCATCCCGACCGGTGGGCGAAAGCAGCGCCGCGCGCTTGGCCCGTTTCCGTCGTGCAATGCCTCCGTCAACGCCGACTCCGCGCCGTCGATCTCGCGCGCGAGCGCTCGCGGACCGAACGCCCAGAACCACTGCGACAGATGAGTATCGGTATGGTTGCCGACCGTGTGTCCGCGGCGCACGATCTCGCGCACCGCTTCAGGGCAGGCGCGCGCCCGGTCGCCACGCAGGAAAAACGTCGCCCGCGCGCCGGCGGCGTCGAGGGCGTCCAGCAGCCGCGGGTTATCGCGCGGATCGGGTCCGTCGTCGATTGTCAGCCAGACTTCGCGGGCGCCGGGCGTTGACGGCTCGAAGCGCGTGACCACCGGTCCGAGCCACCCGTTGTTGGGTCGCAGAATCGCGTAGAGCAAAAAGAGGTGAATCGCGATCTGCGGCAGCACGCCGAGGACGCCTGGCCAGCGCGCGACCAACACGGGCGTGACCAGGAGCATCCAGCCGAGCGAGACGCCGAGCAGCAGGCCGCGCGTCCACGGCGTCTTCACGATGGCCGCTGGTGCCTTCTCTTTCGCAGAAAGCAGCGGCAATGGCGGAGCCAGCATCGGCCGGATTCATACGAACACGGTCAGGCGTGTCGCAAGCGGAAAAGCGTTCGCTGTAGCGGCGGTCTATGACCGCCCATGATGCGGAACGTGCGTCGCGATCAAGGGGCAATCATAGACTGCCGCTACAGCGTCGCCAGCACCGCGCCTTCGCCGAGATCAAACTGAAACTCGCTCAGACGCCGGTAAATGCCGTTCTCCCGCGCGAGCAATTCGGCGTGTGTGCCGCTCTCCGCGACGCGGCCGGCATCGAGCACAAAGATGCGGTCGGCGTCGCGCACCGTGGCCAAGCGGTGCGCGATGATGAAACTCGTCCTGCCCTGCATCAGGGTCTCCAGCGCGTCCTGCACGAGCTTTTCGCTCTCGCTGTCGAGCGAGCTGGTGGCTTCGTCGAGGATCAGGATCGCCGGGTCTTTCAAAATCGCCCGCGCGATGGCGACGCGCTGGCGCTGGCCGCCGGAGAGCTTGATGCCGCGCTCACCCACGAGCGTGTCGTAGCCCTCGGGAAAACTCGCGATGAAATCGTGCGCGTTGGCCCCGCGCGCGGCGGCAACGATTTCTTCCAGGCTCGCGCCCGGCCGTCCGTAAGCGATGTTTTCCGCGATGCTGCCGCCGAAGAGGAGCACCTCCTGCGGCACCACGGCCATCTGTCCGCGCAGAGCGCGCAACTCGTAATCGCCCGCCGGCCGTCCGTCGATGAGCAGCCGACCCGTGTCTGGCTCGTAAAAGCGGAGCAGCAGCGAGACGACCGTCGATTTGCCCGCGCCGCTCGGGCCGACCAGCGCCACGCGCTCGCCGGGCCGCGCATGGAGCGAAAGCTCGCGCAACACCGCGACTTCCGGCCGCGCCGGATAACGAAAACTCACCCGGTCAAAAACGACTTCGCCGCGCAGCCGGCCAAGCTCGCTCGTCACCGCCGGCTCACCGTCGGCGCGGACGACGAACTCCGCCGGCTCGCCGAGCAACTCGCGCACGCGCGCCGTCGCGCCGACCGTCTTTTGTATCTGGCTCCAGAGATCGGCGAACGAGCCCATCGCGCCGCCGACAAACACGGTGTAGAGCGAGAACGTGATCATCTGCCCGGCGGTCAGCGCGCCGCTTTCCAACAGGCGGCAGCCATACCAGGTGACAAACACGATTGCGCCGAACACCGCGAAAATGATGAACGCAAAAAACGCCGAGCGCAGCCGCGCGGTGCGCAGGATCGCGGTGAGAAACCCGTTCATGCTCGCGCCGTAGCGGCGCACTTCATACGGCTCGTTGGCGAACGCCTTCACGTTCGCGATGCCTTGCAGCGTTTCCTCGACCACGACCCCGGTTTCGGCGAGCTGATCCTGCGCCCGGCGCGACACGCCGCGCAGCCGTCGGCCGAAAACAATCGCCACGAGCAGGATCGGCGGCAGCGACGCCAGCATGACGAGCAGGAGCCGACCCGAAATCGTCGCGATGAGCACGAGGCTGCCGGCGAGGATCGTGATCTGCCGCGAAAATTGCGGCACGCTGAAGATGAGCATTTCCTCGAGCTGCGTGAGGTCTGCCGCCAAGCGGCTGTTCAGCTCGCCGACCCGCCGCTGGGCAAAGAACGCCATCGGCAGCGAGACCAGCCGCGCATAAACATCGCGCCGGATGGCGGCGAGCGCGCGCTGGCCAGATTGCTGGAAAACAAACGATTGGAAAAACGTGATGATCGCCTGCCCGGTGAGCGCGCCGAGCGCGAGCAGCGCGATGGCGCCGGCGCGGCCGTCGTGCTTTTGCGCCGCGTCGATCATCTGCCCCATGAAATAGGGAAACGCCAGGCCGAGCAGCGTCGAGCAAAGCAGCGCGGTGAGCGCGGCGATCATCCGCCCGCGAAACGGCAGCAAATACGCAAAGAGTCGCGCCGCTTCGCGCAATGTCTCGCGGTTCACCGGCACTTTTTTCTCCGCAGCCGCGGCGCCGCCGCCGCTGTGATTGCCGCCGCTCTCCGCCGCAGCAGGAGATTTTTCAACCGGAACGGATGCTTCGGATTCGGAAAGCGTGGGTGCAGGCGACGGCATGATGGCGCGGCAAAACGAAGACGACGCTACCGCATCGCCCGACGCTTGCAACGCGCCGACTCACTTGGAAACCGGCGTCGGCGCGAGGCTTGCGACCACCGCCTCGAAGCGCTTGTCGTTGCGCAGATCGTCCCAGCGCGGGTGCAGCTTGAGTAACCCATAACTGAGCAAGTTCGGCCCCCGCTGCATGGCGGCGATCTGCTCGACCGCGGCAGCCTTTTCGCCGGTCCAGGCCAGGATTTGCGCCAGGTTTCCAGCGAGCACCACGTTGCCTAGCGCGTCTTTGTTCGGCGGCAACAGCTCGCAGGCGCGACGGCCTTCCGCGATGGCCTCTTCCTTGCGGCCAAGTCCGGCGTCGATCATGCCCAGCACGCTGAGCGCGGCGGCGGAATCCGCCTGGGCGGCGAGGACTTTTTCGACTTCGGCGCGCGCAGCGGTGAAGGCCGCCTTGGCGCGCGGCGCGTCACCCTGCCAGCGCGCAATGAGTCCCTCCCAATAAGCGTGCGGATAAATGGCGCCCATGTTGGCTGATCCTTCCTTAGGATAGCTCGCGAGCACGCGCGCGGCCGCCGCCGGAGTGCGTTCGCAGAGCGAATAATTCGGATCGTCCACGTCCGGCGCCAGCCGCGGGTTTTCGGCGAGCAGCGCGGCGAGCGTCGTATGAAA
>CAXTRS010000129.1:10018-11980 GCA_964246635.1 uncultured Chthoniobacterales bacterium
GCACATCCGCGCGCGCGTCGATCTCCAGATAAGCACGATAAATGCGAATGCCCGGATCGCTCGGCACGATGGCGAGGGCGCGCTCGAAGAGTCGCGCCGATTCGTCGTAGCGGTGCAGGACCAGGCAGGAGAGCGCCATCTGTTGCAGCGTGGAAAAATTGCGCGGGTCCAGTTCCAGGGCGCGCTGCATGTTGCGCGTCGCGTCGTCCCAGCGGCCCTCGCGCCGATCGATGTAACCGGTGTATTCGGGAATTTCGGCGGTGTTCGGCAGCGTGCGCCGTGCGAGGTCCAGCTCGGCGCGAGCGCGCGGGTAATCCCGGAAACCGTGGTAATAATAATCGGCGAGCGCCAGGTGCGTCTCGCCGGCGTCGGGCTGAAGGCGGACGGCCCGTTGCACGGCGATGCCGGCCTGCTCCAGGCGCGCAGACGTGTGGTCGTCGCCGCCGAAATAACGGTCGCCGTGGATCCGCGCCAGCAGACACCACGCGAGCAGGAAATCGGGGTCGCGCGCGACGGCTTCATCGAGCAATTGCGCGGCCTGCGGCAATTTTTGGCGCACAAAAGCCACCGAGCTTTCCGCGTAGAGACTCTTGGCCCGCAGATAAAGATCGTAGGCCGCGAGGTCCTTCGTTGGCGCGGTGTGCATCGCGGCTTTTTCCTGCGGCGAAAGCTGCGCCCGGAGCTGGTCGGCGATGGCTTGCGCGATGTCACTCTGGATCGCGAAGATATCGGATAAATCGCGGTCGTATCGCTCGGCCCAAACGTGGGTGTCCGTGCGTGCGTTGATGAGCTGGGCGGTGACGCGCACTTTGTTGCCGGCGCGCTGCACGGTGCCTTCCAAAACGTGTGCCACGCCGAGCTGCGCGGCGATCTCGCGCAGGTTGCGCGGCGCGCTCGCTTTGTATTGCGAAGTCGAGGTGCGCGAGATGACTTTCAGCTCTTTGACCTTCGCCAGATTGGTGAGCACGTCGTCCTGAATGCCGTCGGCGAAAAAGGCGTTTTCCCGGTCGGCGCTCAGGTTTTCAAAAGGCAGCACCGCGATGCTTTTTTCGGGCGCGGCTGCGGGAGCGGCGGGCGGCGTGGCAGTCTTTCGTCCCACGTTGGAAAAAAAGAAGAACGCACCGCCGCTGATGACGAGCAACAGCAACAACGCACCTGATATAAGCATGGGCCAGGGACGACGCGGGCGTGCTGTGTCGGCGCGCGGGAAGGTTGCCGGGGTTGGCGGCAAAGTCGGAGCTGCGGCAAAAACGCTGGCGCGGCAACGACGCAGCGCGTCGAGCAGGGCGTATGGCGTCTGCGGCCGATCGGCCGGATCGTTCGCGAGCATCGCGGCGAGCAACTCCGCGACCGGCGCGGGCACCTGCGCCGCGTTCAGTTGCAAGGTCGGGAGCGGCTGCGCGATCTGCCGGGCGCGCACTTCGGTCAGCGACCGACCCGGAAATGGCAGCTTGCCGGTGAGCGCATACCAGAGCGTGACGCCGAGCGAGAAAATATCCGAGCGCGCGTCCGCCGCGTTGTCGTTGTCGGCGAACTGCTCGGGACTGGCGAACTGCGGGGTGCCGAGGAAGTCGCCCCCACCCGTCAGTGGGCCAGCGTCCGCGGCGGCTTTGGCGAGGCCGAAGTCGATCACTTTCACGCGCGCGTCGTGCGCCTCGGAGCCGCGGCTGCCGCTGCCCGGCACGCCTGCGGTGGGCTCCTCATCCCCGCCGGCGACGAGCATCAGGTTCGCCGGCTTCAAGTCGCGGTGGATGAGCCCCTGCTGGCTGGCGGCGATGAGCGCGCGGGTGACTTCGATGCCGACTTCCAGCGTCAGGCCGAGCGAGAGCGGCCCGCGCCGACGCACGCGGGCTTCGAGCGTTTCGCCTTCGATGAATTCCATCGCGTAAAACGCCTGCGCGCCCGCGGCGGCGGCGCCGAGGTGAAACACGCTGGCGACGTTCGGATGCCGCAGCCGCGCCG
>CAXTRS010000130.1:0-6140 GCA_964246635.1 uncultured Chthoniobacterales bacterium
GGGCCGCGCGCCGCGATTATCGGCGGTGGTGATGAGAACTCGCTCGACCTCTGCGCCTGCGCTCTCCGCCGCGCCACGCATCGCTGCGGCGACTCGCTCGGGGGTTCGCATTGTCAGGCATGCGATCGTCGAGCCGGAGCCGCTGAGAAAACCGCCGAGCGCGCCAGCGGCTTTGCCCGCGCGCAATACGTCGGGAAGGAACGGAATGAGCGGCAGGCGATGCGATTGATGAAACGCTTCGTCGTCGAAAATCCCGTCTTCGCGCAACCGTTCATACCGGCCGCTCGCAAACGCCGCGGTGATCCGGCACGCGCGCGTGCTGCTCGCAACGGCGCGGGCCCTCTCTACCCGTGCGGGCAGCAGTTGACGCGCATCGGCGGTGCGGATTTCAAACGCCGGCACAAGCAGCACAAACTTCAGCCGCGACTCCACGGGGAAGCGCAGAACTTCCTCCTCGCCGCCGCCCGCGACGGTGAATCCGCCAAACGCCGCTGGCGCGGCGTTGTCCGGGTGACCTTCGAGCGCCGCGCAGAGCGCGAAGATTCCGTCGCGATCCAGCGGCCCGCCGGCAAGCGCGTTCAACCCGGCGATGAGTCCGAGCCGCAACGTCACGCTGCTGCCCAGCCCGCGCGAGATCGGCACGTCGCCGGCGATCTCCCAATGGAAGAAAAACGGCGCGCACTTCGCGGCGCGAAAAAACGTTTCCGCGGCCACAGCCGCCATCGGCGGAGGCGCGACGCGAGGGGCCGTTCGCCGTCGGGCAACCGTGACGCGATTATAAATTTTCAGCGCGCCCCCAAGGCAATCGAAGCCAGGTCCGAAGTTGGAAGTCGTCGCGGGAACCTGGACGGTGACGGAAGGCATCGAAGGGCGGGTTGTGCGTTGCGGGTTGCGAGTTGCGGGTTGCAGGTTGCGCGCGCTGCCTTCTTTTCGTGTCATCCTGAGCGGAGCGACGCAGGAGCGCAATCGAAGGACCTCTTGCTGATAAATTGGTCATGATGCAGAACGCGCAAGCGGCGCGCAAAACAGAGGTCAGCAAGAGGTTTGCCTCCGGCCATCTCCGCTCCGGTTCTCGGCAAGCTCGGAATGACAAAGGAGAGGAGGACGCGAGCAACGCGCAACCCGCAACGCGCAACGCGCAACCCGCAACGCGCAACGCGCAACCCGCAACGCGCAACGCGCAACGCGCCTCAGAACTGCTCGACCTGATAGCCGCGCGCGCGCAACGCCTCCGGCAGCCCGTCGCGACCGGCCATGTGCGCGGCGCCGGCGACGACCAGCCAGGTGTCGCGACCGCCGCGCAGCCAGCCTTCGACCCGCGGCAGCCACGCCTGATTGCGCGTCTCGACCAGACGCCGATACAACACGGGATAATCCCGGTATTCCTGCCGCATGACGCGCTCGATGGTCGCCGCATCACCCTGTCGCCAGGCAGCGAGCGTTTTGAGAAACTCGCCGCGCGCGCTGTCGAGTTGGATGAATGAGAGCAGCAGCGTGGCTTCGGCCTCCTCCGGGCTCATCGCGGCAAAAACGTCGGCGTGCGACTTCCAGCTTTCCAAGCCGTCGATCGGCTTTTTGGCGGCGGCCGCTTTTTTTGCCAGGTATCGCTCGACTCCTTGTGAAGTCGAAAGACCCAAAGGTGTGCCGGGCGATTCCAGGCGCATCGCGAGAAACCACGGCTGATAAGAGGCGAACTTGGACTCCGGCGTTTTCGTCTTGGCGAGCACGCGCTGGAGATACGCATACGTGCGCGGGTCCACCCGGTCGCGCAACTGCGTGCCGCGCGGGAGCGTCGCCGCTTTGATGAGCCGTTCGCGCATGCGGTCCATGTCTTGGGGATCGACCTCGAACGCCAGGCGCGTGCAGTTCGCGAACGCGAGATCATAGGATTTCGGCAACGGATAATCGCTGGGCCGCAAGGCGTGCACCGACCCGGCGAGATAGAGCGTGCGCCCGCCATCGGGAGCGGTGACTTTCCAGACGCAGCTTTTTGCTGACTTGTTTGCTGACGCCGCCGCCGCGGATTTGGAAGCGGCGCGGGCGGGGGAGACGAAACCGGCGTGCAGGAAAAACGCGAGCAGCACGGCGAAGGCGAAAGACGGAGCGAAACGGAAACGGCGCGGCATGATGCGGCGACATAGCAAGGCTGCGACGCGCTGGCAAGGGCGGGCGTGGGGAGCGCCGGGGATTTGAAGCGCGCGCCGGCTCGTGCTAAGCCGGGGCATGCGTCTTCCGATGTTGTCGATCGTTCTTCCCCAACGCTGTCTCCGGGCCGTGCTAGTTGCCGGCTCCGCGTTGCTGGCGCTGGCTCCGCTCGCCGCCCGCGCCGCGTCGCCGGCCGTGGACAACCTGATCTCCCGCCTGCCTAACCCGGACCAGTGGCAAAAGTCGCCGCTCGAATCCGCGGTGAACGAACCGGGCGTGAACGACCCGCTGGTGCGCGCGGTGCAAAACGACCTGCGCAAGCGCGATATTCCGGCGGCGTTGCGCAACGTCCGCATTTTGAGCTCGCAGTATCCAAAGAGCGCCGCGGCGCACTATCTCCACGGCGTGCTCTGCATGGCCACGCGCCAGTTTTTCGAGGCCGAGGGCGCGTTTCGCCAGGTCACGGTTTTGCAACCCAAAAAAGTGCCGGGCTGGTATGGGCTCGGCATGGCGCTGGCCATGCAAGGACGCTACGGCGATGCGCTCGCGCCGCTGCGCCGCGCGGTGCAGGAAGCACCGCGCAATCACGTCGTGGTGACCCAGCTGGGGATGTGTTATTTAAAAGCCGGCCGCGCGGCCGACGGCGAGGCCACCTGCCGGCAGTCGCTGAAGATTAAGAACGATTTCTCGCCGAGCTGGGACGTGCTCGGGCTGTGCCTGCGGCAGGAAGGCAAGCGCGCGCAGGCGCTGGACGCATTTGACCGCGCGACGAAAACGCCGCCGCCCAATCTGAGCGCCTGGACGCACCTCGCGGAAACCCTGCGCGCCAGCGGCCGGCACGCGGAAGCCGACGCGGCGAACGAGCGTGCGCGACAGATGTATCTCAAGGCCGCGAACTCGCGTCGCCGGTAGTTTTTTGCGATGGAATTTTCGACGAATGCACCCTTGGCAGGGACGGCCTCGGTTCGTCACGACGGCCGCGCGGACGACGCGCTGCGCCCGCTCGTTTTCACGCCCGGCATCGCGCCGCACGCGACCGGCTCGGTGCTCATCGCCACCGGCAACACGCGCGTGATTTGCTCCGCGATGATCGAAGAAGGGGTGCCGCGCTGGATGAAGGAACAGAACGTTTCCGGCGGCTGGCTGACGGCCGAGTATTCGATGCTGCCGTATTCCACGCTGCAACGAAAAGCGCGCGACATTTCCAAGGGCAAACTCGACGGTCGCGCGACGGAAATTCAGCGGCTCATCGGCCGCGCGCTGCGGGCGGCGGTCGATCTCGACGCGCTCGGGCCGCGCACGCTCTGGGTCGATTGCGACGTGCTCCAGGCCGACGGCGGCACGCGCACCGCGTCGATCACCGGCGCGTGCGTCGCCGTGGCGCTCGCCGGGCAGGCGCTCGTGGCGGCGGGGAAATTGAAAACGGTGCCGCTCAAGCAACTCGTCGCCGCGGTGAGCGTCGGCATGGTCGAGGGGCGGCCGGTGCTTGATCTCGACTACATCGAGGACCGCGACGCGGCGGTGGATTTCAACATCGTGATGACGGCGGACGGCCGCTTTGTGGAAGTGCAGGGCGCAGGCGAAGAGTCAACATTTTCGACCGAGGAATTCAGTGCGCTCGTCGAGCTTGGCCGGCGCGGCGCGGCGGCACTCGTCGAGCAGCAAAAAGCCGTTGTCGAGAGCGCGGCGCCGACTGTCTTTATTTAGAAAATTTATTGATAATTCCTTGATCGCGCGCGCGGCCGGACGATAGTGGCAGCCCGCTCGTCATGGCCGTTTCCCCGTCCCCCAATCTGCCCGCTGCGCTCGGTGGCTCGCGTCTCACGCGCCAGCGCCGCGAGGTGTATGAAGCGTTGCTGGGCACGAGCGATCATCCGAGCGCGGTGCAGGTGTTTTCGCGGGTGAAAGCGCGAGTGCCGGGCATCTCCCTGGCGACGGTCTATAACTGCCTGGAAACACTGGCGCGCAGCGGCCTCGTCAAACAGGTAAACCTCGACCGAGGCGCCGCGCGATTCTGTGCAAACCGGCGCACGCACGGCCACTTTTTCTGCACGGATTGCGAGCGGGTGCAGGATGTCGATCTGCCGGACGCCGCGGAACTCGCGCAACTCTGGCGGTTGCCGAAAAAGGCGATCGTCAGCCAATACGAATTTTCCCTGCGCGGGCTGTGCCCGGATTGCGCGACGACCGCGAAGAAAACACGCGCGCCGCGCTGAACGAACGCAGACTTTTTTCATGAACCATTCGCTCCAAATCAAAGACCTCCGCGTCAGCATCGCCGACAAGGAAATCGTCAAGGGCCTCACGCTCGAACTGCCGCGCGGCGAAGTCCACGCGATCATGGGCCTGAACGGCTCCGGCAAGAGCACGCTGGCCAAGGCCATCGCGGGGCATCCCGATTACACGATCACGTCCGGCGAAGTGCTCGTGGACGGCGAGAACATTCTCGAAATGGAAGCCGACGAGCGCGCGCGCAAAGGGCTTTTCATGGCGTTCCAATACCCGATGGAAATTCCCGGTGTCAGCAACGCCAACTTCATCCGCGCCGCCGTCCAGGCACGGCTCGGCGAGGGCGAGGAACTCGACGCGGTGGAGTATTACGAGCGCCTCTACGAGAAGATGGACCTCCTCGACATCAAGCGGGAGTTCACCTCGCGCTCGGTGAATGAAGGTTTCTCCGGCGGGGAAAAAAAGCGCAACGAAATCCTCCAGATGGCGATGCTCGAGCCGACTTATGCGATCATGGACGAAACCGACAGCGGTCTCGACATCGACGCGCTCAAAGTCGTCGCCAACGGCGTGAATACGCTGCGCGGGCCGAAGCTCGGCGTGTTGCTCATCACACACTACCAGCGACTGCTCGACTACATCGTCCCGGACCGCGTCCACGTCATGATGGACGGCAAGATCGTGATGAGCGGCGAGAAAGCGCTCGCCGTCGAGCTCGACGAACGTGGCTACGACTGGGTCACCCAGCAAACCGGCGCCGCGATGAGTGAAAAGGAGCGCGCCGACGCGGCTGCCGCGCTCAAAGTCTAACGTTTCAAACGCTCCCTTTTATTTTATGGCTACACCAAAAGCTGACATCGACATCGACCGGAGCGCCGGCGATTTTTCCTACCCGGAGTCGCACACCTACGACGCCGGTTTCGGGCTGACCGAAAAGACAATCGAATACATCGCCAACGTCAAAGGCGAGCCGGATTGGATCAAGCAATTCCGTCTCAACGCGCTCAACGTCTTTCGCAAAAAGGCGATGCCGACGCATTGGGCGAGCAAGGACCTTGAGAACATCATCTTCGACAAAATCCGCTATTACCTGAGCAGTGGCGCGCAGCCGAAACGCTCATGGGACGAAGTGCCCGAGGATGTGAAGCGCACTTTCGAGCGGCTCGGTATCCCGGAGCAGGAGCGCAAATTTCTCGCCGGCGTCGAGGCGCAATTCGACTCGGAGGCGGCGTATTCCAACATCAAAAAAGCGGTCGGCGATCAGGGCGTCATCTTTGTCGGTTCGACGGAAGGCTTGAAAGAGCACCCGGAGATTTTCCGCAAGTGGTTCGGCAAAGTCATCCCGACGGCGGACAACAAATTTAGCGCGTTGAACTCGGCCGTGTTCAGCGGCGGATCGTTCATCTACGTGCCGCCGGGCGTGAAGGTGAAGCATCCGCTGCAGGCGTATTTCCGCATCAACGCAGAAAATTTCGGCCAGTTCGAGCGCACGCTCATCATTGCCGACGAAGGCGCGGAAGTGATGTATATGGAGGGCTGCACGGCGCCGAAATTCGAGACCGCGACGCTGCACAGCGCCGTGGTCGAACTCGTCGCGCTCAAGGGCGCGAAGATCCAATACATCACGGTCCAAAATTGGAGCAACAACGTCTTCAATCTCGTGACCAAGCGCGGCCTCGCGCACGAAGACGCCGAGATCAAATGGATCGACTGCAACATCGGCAGCCGGTTGACGATGAAGTATCCGGGCGTCGTGATGAAAGGCC
>CAXTRS010000130.1:6202-11971 GCA_964246635.1 uncultured Chthoniobacterales bacterium
TCCATCGCGCTCGCCGGCAACGGCCAGCACCAAGACACCGGCGCGAAGATGGTTCACGCGTCGGACGACACGACCTCGAACGTCATCTCGAAGAGCATCAGCGTCGGCAGCGGACGCGCGACGTATCGCGGGCTGGTGCACGTGCCGAAGCACCTCAAGAATTGCAAGAACAACACCGAGTGCGACGCGCTGCTCATCAACCCGACGAGCCGCACGGACACGTATCCCGCGATCACGGTGCGCGGCGCGCAACACGCCATGCAGCACGAAGCCAGCGTGTCAAAAGTCAGCGCCGAGCAGATTTTCTACATGATGTCGCGCGGCCTCAACGAAGGGCAGGCGATGAGCCTGGCGGTCAACGGCTTCGTCAACGATCTCGTGCGCCAATTTCCGATGGAATACAGAGTCGAGTTGAAGCGCCTGATCGATCTCGAAATGGAGGGCTCAGTCGGCTGAGGCAAGGGATCGAAACGCCGCGCTCCCGCCTTTCCTTCCTTTTGTCATCCTGAGCGGAGCGAGGCACGTGCGCAGTCGAAGGACCTCTCCCTGACAGAAGATGCTGGATGCTAGATAGCGCTCATCCAGCATCCAGCATCCAGCAAGAGATCCTTCGACAAGCTCAGGATGACAGAAGGAAAAGGAAGTCGCCCGCACGGGCGACACGCCATTCAGACATCGCAGCAATTTCAGATTCATGACCGATCACGTCACCATCGCCACGCCCGGCGACGAAACCATTCTCACCGCCAATTTTGCCGATACTCCGGAAGCACTTGCCGCGAGCGAACAACTCGCGGAGCCGGAAACTCCCGGCGGCGGTTTGTTATCGGCACCGATGCTCGATGACGCTGACGCGCTGCCCGCATGGTTCCGCGAAGCACGCGACGCGGCGTGGCAGAATTTTGAAACGCTGCCGATGCCGGCGCGCACCGAGCAGGCTTGGCGCTTTGCCTCGCTCGGCAAAATCGAACTCGACAGCTTCCGTCAGCCGCAACCGGTGAGCGCGGAAACGCGCGAGCGATTGCTCGCACGCTCGGCCGGAAATCAGCGCACCGCCGGGCTGATGATCTTCGCCAATGACCGTTTGCTCGCGCGCGACGTTTACGCGGCGGAGCTGGAAAGGCAGGGCGTCATCTGGAAGCCGCTCGACGAGGCGATGAGCGCGCACGAAGCCATTTTCCGCCGGCATTTCATGACGCAGGAAATCCTGCTCGGCTCGAAAAAGTTCGCCGCGCTGCACGCTGCCAACGTCCGCTCGGGCACGTTTCTCTACGTGCCAAAAAACGTGCAAGTCGAGCTGCCGCTCGAAGTCTTCCACTGGCTCAGCGGCGAGGCCGGCTCGACGTTCCCGCACACCCTGCTCGTGGCCGAAGCCGGCAGCCGGGTGACGCTCGTCGATTACTTCGAGAGCGACCGCGCGAACGAGAGCGGTTTCGCCTGCGGCGTGAACGATCTCGTCATCGGTCCCGGCGCGAAAGTCACGTATCTCTGCGCGCAGAATTGGAGCGAGTGCGTCACGTCGTTCCAGATCAACACGACGACCGTCGAGCGTGACGCGCACGTCACCAGCCTGCACCTGAATCTCGGCTCGAACTACGCGCGTCTCGAAAGCCTCAGCCGCCTCGTCGGCAACGGCGGGCGCAGCGACATGCTCGCGGCCACGGTCGCGGACGGCGCGCAGGAGTTTGACCAGCGCACGCTTCAGGATCACGTCGCGCCGCACACCACGAGCGATCTCCTTTACAAAAACGCGCTCACCGACACCGCGCGCGCGATCTTCGCCGGCCTCATCCGCGTCGAGCCGCAGGCGCAGCACACCGACGCATATCAGAAAGTGCGCAACCTCCTGCTGAGCGAAGAAGCCGAGGCGAACTCGATGCCCGGCCTGGAAATTCTCGCCGACGACGTGCGCTGCACGCACGGAGCCACGAGCGGATCGGTCGATACCGAAGAGATGTTTTACCTGCTCTCGCGCGGCATCGACCAACTCTCGGCGCGCGAGTTGATCGTGTTCGGTTTTCTCAACGAAATCAACGAGCGCCTCGGCGACGAGCGGATCACCGGCAAGCTCACCGAGCTGTTGCGCGCGAAGTTCGAGCGCATGCGCGAACGGCGGCAGCGGGGCAGCGGCGCGCTGGCGGCATAAGGTCCGGGCGCACCTGCGGGGCGTCCGTGACTTTTCTTTTTGCTGAGCGGCCGTCTGCCGCACACCAGATTCTACGGGCGCCCCGGACTGCGCCCGGACCTTGGCTTATATCTTATCAATCGCGGCCACTGAAGACCCGCCAGCGGAACCCCCCTGCTTCTCGGCCGCGCGCGCCTGTTGGTGCTGCAGCAGCGCGGTGGTGTGCTGCGCGAGCTGCGACGTGTTTTCCGCGATGCGGAAAATGGCGACCATGAGCTCGAGCAGCACGCGCACGTAGCAGAGGCCGAGCACGAAAACGATCGGCGCGAGGAGGATCGCGCCCAGACCGGCGCCGACTCTGCCTTGCACCATGCTGAGCAGGCCGACGCCCAGCATGATGACGGCGTAAAGCGAGACGACGAGCACGCCCAGAATGAAGAGCACCTTGATGATCTTCGGCGTGACAAACGAGGTGAACGAAAAATCAAACAGCGAGCCGAAAAACCCGCGGCCACCCGCCGCCAGCGCTCCCGAGGAAACCATTCCACCCATCGCGCCGCCGAGCCGCGCCGCCGCGGCGCTCGCGCCCATCATTGGGGCAGGCATCGCGCCGCTGCCCGGCATCGCACCGCCGGGGCCGCCGACCGATGTAGGCATCAACGGCCCGACGCCGGGCACCGAGGAGATTGGACCCCAACCCGGGGCGCCTTGATACCACGCTAGCTGCGTGGGCAAGATCTCGCCGGCGGCGAGCTTGCGTTTGACTTCTTCGAGCGGGAAGGGGCCAGTCTGCTGACCGTCCTTGCTGAGGTAGATGTTCATGAGAGAAAGACTTGGGGTTGGCGCGGCATCATGCCTGGACGTTCGACGTGAACGCTTGCGAGCCTGCGATGATGCGAAGCCCGGCCGGCCTTGCCAAGCTCAAATCTTTCGCGTGCAGCCGCTCTTCTGAGCGCGCACCCGGCGATTCCGTGTTTCCCAACAACTCGCGGCCGCGCTAAGCTGGCGGCGCCATGGCCAAGATGACCAATCCCCCCGCCGAATTGCGCAGCCCGGCCGACACGGTTAGCGGCGTCGTTTATTTCGCCCGCATGCTCAGCAAAATCCGCCTCCAGCAGGCGGGCCGGTTGCCGGACGATTTGAAGGAAAACCTCGGGCTTGGTTTCGACGCGAAGTGCGTGCGGTTCCTGCGCGTTTCGTATGAGAAGTTGTGCGACCGCGTGCGCGAAACCGCGGGGGAGGCGGGCGACGAGGAACTGCTGGAATGGTGTTTCGCGCAGAGCGGCCGGCGGCCGGACGAGGACGAGATCGAAATCTGGAACACGTTCATGCGCAAACACGGCTGGAAAGACAAGGCCGCGAGCATCCTCGAACGGCGCAAGCGCGAGAGCGGTCTCGAAGCGCGCGACGAGCTGGAGACGATGTTTCAATACATCGATGCCGACGAGAGCCGGCCGGTGCGTTCGCCGCAAGGCGAGACGGCGTAAGCGCGCAGCGCGCATCCAAAGCGCGGACGAGCGCCGTTTTGAGCTTCGACGCCCGGCTGCGAGCGGCGTCGGAGTTTTTATGTGGTCACTTACACAAGGTAGGATCTGGCTGTTTTTGCTGGCGACGCCTGGCTTTTTCGGCGCTCCGCCATTGCGCGCGCAACAGCAACAACAGACGCCGGCCACGCCGGGGATAGAACGCACGGAGCCGGCATGCTGGGCGCGCGAAGTGCCGGCGGGCGAGACGACAATCGAGGTGTTCTTCGACGGGCCGGGGCGCGCGGCAAGCATCCTGGCCGCGGCCGATCCCGCCGCGGTGACGCCGGAGTTTGTCAGCCCGTTCAAGCCCGGTGACGAGGAAGGCGCGTTTTCCGCCGTCGCCAGGCTCGGGCCCGGCCGGGTATATGTCCTGCCGCTGACGGCCGGGGGCACGAGCGCCAGTGGCGGCAAGCCCGCGATCAGCAGCTACTTGGTGTTGCAAACCGCCGGCGATCCGCGGCCGGAACACGTGCCGCCAAAAGTCGTCGGCATCGAACTGCGCCAGGGCGCGACGCCTTCCAGTTCCGTGAGCGCCGCCGCGGCGAAAGACAAAGACCCGCAGACGCCGACGCCCAGCGTGTTGCGGATCGCGTTCGACCGCGACATGAACCCGACGACGCACGGCTTTCTCCTCGCGCAGGGCGACGACCCGATCGCGCTCGCGGCGAACCAGGTCGTCTATGACCGGAAAGCGCGCACCTGGCAGGCGACGTTTCTGGCGCGGCCGGGCATCGTGAGCGTGCGGCTCAACAGCGAAACGAACGTCGGCTTCCGCACCGCCGACCCTTCGCGTGTCCCGGCGTGGCCGGTGCAACTTTCCTTTCAAGTCCCATTCCAAGGCAGCCTGCGGCAAACCGCGACGGGCGGCGGGAAGTCGGGTGACGATTGAGCGACGGAGGATCGCAGCGAGATGCGGATTTTCAAAAACGCATTTATCAGGATGGCCTGCGTTCCTGTTTTTATTTGCCTCGCAGGCTTTATCGGAATCTACGGGCGCGCGATTCCTTATTTTTATTGCCTCGCCCGTGAATCCTCGTGGCTTCAAGCAAAGACTGAAGCGGAACTCGATCGGAAAATGTTCATGTTTTATTCGAAGCGACCCATTGCGCCGTCCGAGTCCATGTGGGGCAGGCGCTACGATCTCAAACCCGGCGAGCGCATGATTCAATATCTCGTTTTCTACTGCGAACCTTACGACGTGGTTTTCGACAGCGAATCCCGGATCATCGAGGCATTCACGTCCTATGAGTGAGCGTCGAGCGGACCGGCCGGACGAATGATGAACGCCACCGGCGAGTTGACGACACTGCGCGATCACTCGTTCTTCGCGTCGGCATTGAGCGCGCAGTCGATCGTTGTGGACGCCGGCGGCAACCGCGGCGATTTCGCGCGCGGGATGAGCGAGCGCTTTGGCTGTCAGGTGTTCGTGCTCGAGCCGGTGCCGGAGTTGTTCGAGAGCATCGCGGCGACCGCGCCGAACGTGCGGAAATTTCCCTGCGCGCTGACGCCGGAGAGCGGCGCGTTCCGCTTCAACGTGGCGCGCAATCCCGAGGCGAACAGCCTGCGTGCATTGCGGCCGGAAGAAACCGTCGGCGCGATCGAAGTGCGCGGGGTTTCGCTCGGCGACTTCATGCGCGAGCAAGGTCTGGATCGCATCGACCTGCTCAAGATCGATGTCGAAGGCGCGGAGATCGAAATTTTGCTCCGACTGGAGGAAAGCGTGCTCGCGTGCGTGAAGCAAATCACCGTCGAGTTTCACGCTCACACGCTCGAGCTGTTGAGCAATCGGGAGGAAGAAACCCGCAAGGTGCGCGAGGTGATCGCGCGGTTGCGCATGCTCGGTTTTTTTCGCCTCAACCGCTCGTCGCCATTTTACATCGACGTGCTGTTCGTCAACCGCAAGGCGCTCGGCGTGTCGGCACTTCGCGCGGCGTTGCTCAAGCTCAAGCACGAGTGGCTGCACCGGGCGAGCCAGGCGATCGCGCGGCGCTTGAAGCGGTGATCCACCGCGCGCCGTGGTCCGCTTTCTTACCGCAGTTCCTTGCGGTGAATCCAGACGCTCTGCACGATGCCCATGGCGAAAAACATGATCATCGTGAATGTGCCGCCATACGAGAT
>CAXTRS010000131.1:0-5928 GCA_964246635.1 uncultured Chthoniobacterales bacterium
GGAATGGATGAACGGACTCTGTCATGAAAGGGTGAGCGAGAACAATGTGGCGAGGAGTTTCGCGGACAGTGGCACGCTGGGCTTACGGCGCCGTGGCTGCGAGGGGCGTCCCCAGGCGCGCGGCCTGCGCGGCGGCGGCGGCGGCTTCCTGCGAGCGGCCGAGCGCCGTGAGAGCTTGGGCGAGGACGAGGTAATTCAATGCCTGCCCGGGTTGGCGACTGATCGCTTCCTGGGCGAGCTGCCGGGCGGCCTCTGGGTGCTGCTCGCGCAGGAGCAACATGGCCCGCGCGCGGCGGCTGGCGACCTCATGGACATCCAGGCGACCGGCTGCGCGGTAAAGCGCTTCGGCGCGGGTGAAATCTTCGCGCTCCTCGGCCATTTCCGCGAGCAGCATAGTGGCGAGGTAGTGCCAGGAATGCGTCGCGTGAAAAGTGCGCACCACAGTTTCGGCCTCGGGCAGGCGTCCGAGTTGGCACAGCAGGCGCGCTTTGATTTCGACGAGTTCCCAGGCGTGAGGGAGTTTGGCGAAATCCGCTTCGAGGCGGCTGAGCGTGGTCTCGGCGTCGGAATTTTCTCCGGGCAGACGCATGAGCGTGCGCCAGACTGTCGGCAGCAGCGCGCGATGCGAAGGCAGCGTCGAATCGCGCAAGGCGTGCAGAAGTTCGGCCGCTTCGGGGGCCCGGTCCTGGCGCATGAGCGCGAGGGCAAGGTTGAGCCGGGCCATTCCATACGCGGGGTAGTCAACGATCATGGCGCGAATCTCCCGTTCGCCCTCAGCCGCCCGGTCTCCGCGCGCCATGGCCCGGGCCAGCATGAGACGGGCGCGCGGACTGCGGGTGCCGGCGGCGAGCGTTTGCTGGTAAAAGGTCATGTCGTCAAACCAATCGGCGCTGCGAAAATTCGTGCGCGCGACGAGCAGCGCCAGCGCGGCGACGAGCGCAGCCGGCGCGAAGGCCCAAGCTTGCGAAAGACGGGATGACGGCAGGGCCGGGACGGCCAGCGCGACACCCGCGAGGAACAGCAGGAAGCCCACGCTTGGGACATAAAGCCAGTGTTCGGCGACGGAGGCGTTGAGTTGCCAGAGATTGGAAACCGGCAACCAGGCGAGCAGAAACCAGGCAGCGCCGAAGCGACGCAGCCGTTGCCCCGGTGCACGCCAGACCGCGCCGAGGAGCAGCACCGCCAGCGTCACCAGGCCGCCGGCGAACTGCGCGTGGTAACGCCATTGGTCCGCGGACGTAGGCGCTTTGCCGTAGGCCGGGAAAACCTGACGCTCCATGAAGAGGCGCGCGGGCCAAAGCAGCACCCCGGCGTAATCGCCCAGCGAGCGGGCCATCAGCACTGGCTTGGACGGCATGAGCGGGATGGGCGGCACGAAAGTATCCGGGGGCATTTCCGGCAAGTGGCGCAGAACGGCGTAACCGCCGAGCACCAGCAGCGCGGCGACAAAAGAGAGCACGCACCGGCGCACCGGCAGCGCCGGTTTCCCGAGCAGGAAATAAAGGCCGAAGAGCGCCAGCCAAATCAGGGCGATCTCCTTGGAGCACAAGGCGAGCAGCAGCGCCCCGGCGCCTGCGACAAACCAAGCCGCCGCAGGGAGGGCGGCCGACCGGGCGGCGGCCGCGTTGCCGCGCTCCCAGGCAAGCCAGGCGAGCAGGGCGAAACCCATCGCCAGGCTGTCCGCGCGCCCTGAGATATAGGCCACTGCCGCGCTGTGGACCGGATGCACCATCCAGAAGAGAGCGACGATCAGCGCAAGGACGGCGACGGGCGACTGGCGATGGTCGCCAGAACCCGCGAACGGCTGCTCTGCCACCAGTTTGGGCAGCACCCGGCGCAGGAGGAGAAAAAGCAACCCAGCGTTCGCGACGTGGAGCAACAGATTCGTCAGCCGGTAGCCGTAGGGTTCCAGTTCCCAGAGCAAATAGTCGCCCATGAAGGAAAGGTTCTGGACGGGCCGGTAAAAGGGGGCGGGTGAATCAAAGGTGAGGTGATGCCGAAAAACCTCAGGAATGAAGACCGGGCTGCGGATGGCCGGATTGTTCTGGACGAGCTTGCCATCGTCCCAGACGAAATCGCCGCCCAAGGACGGGTAATAGCAAAGCCATCCCACTGCGAGGAGCAGCAGGAACGCGGCGGCTGGGCGCGCGGCGAGCCAGCCGGGAAGCCGGCGCAGGCGCGCGCAGGCGGTAGAGAAAGAGGACGACGGTGGGTGAGAGCTCGTCATGGGAAAGGGATGAGGGGAACGCTGCTGTGGTTTCCGAAAGGAAGCTGGCTGGCGAACGCGGTCCTGCGGCAGCACGCACGGCCGGCCGCTGCGGGGAGAGACGCGACCCCTGACACTCGCGGGGCGGATAAGAACCGAGACGCTGGCTGCCCTGGCGCTCGAGTCGGGGCGGCTCCTGGCGCGTTGGGATGCTGCGCAGCGAGGAGTTGGCTCGCCAAACAAAACGCTCCCACCCGGGTTGCGGATGGGAGCGTGTCGTAACGGTGCGGGCTTAAGAAAGTTCGTCAGCCCGCGACCAAGGTGTTGCGGACGCGTGGCTCAATAGGAGCCCCAGAAGGTCGCGGTATCGACCACGTCGCTGAAGGAGCCCTTCGTGCTCGCGTCGATGCCGATGTTGCCATCGAACGTGCCGAGCGAGAAGGAGCCGCCGACCAAGTCGGTGATGTTGCCGGTGCCCTGCGCCGCCTTGTAGAGCCGGCTGCCGGGTTTCAGGTAGCTGACCAACATGGCATTGGTCACCGCCGTGGTGCCGGTCTTGTTGTTCTCGATGGCGTATTGATCCTTGGCGCCGTCGAGCACGCGGGCGTCGTTGAGGACGGCCGTGGCCTGGCTGCGTTTGCGGGCGCGGATGAAGCCGGGGACGGCAATCGCGGCGAGCAGGCCGATAATGGCCACCACGATCATGATTTCCACCAAGGTGAAGCCACCTTGATTCTTACGGAGTTGTTTCAACATAACGATATTCCTAGCGATGGATTGAGTTGTTTTCGAGTTAGTGCGTTTCGCAGTGGGTGGCCCTGAAGTCAGGACGATCAACCGCTTGACCCGTTTTAAGCAGCCATGATGCCAAAGGAGAATTTCTGTTGATCGAGAGTCCAACTGCTGGGAGGGCAAATCGACGGCTTGCCGACGCCACATTCTCAGAAGCGAAAGGCGTCACACCAGCAGGCGTGTCCTTCTATTCTCAACTGGCAGGACCAAGGTCGCGCCAAGGCTGTCGGTCGTCACATTGATGAGAACTGGCGGTCTCAATTGTGAGACTTCCGGGGGCGTGCGCGGTGAGAACTCGAGGAGCCGCGCTGGCACCTGTTCTGCTTGAAGACGGGCGCATGCAAAAACTCGGCGCGCTCTACGCTCGGCGGCCCCAGTGGCTCACGGAGAGCCGCCTCGTTTTTCTGGGCACCTTGCTTGTGCGCCTCCTGGTATTTCTCCGCGCCACGGCCGCCCGGGATTTTTTGCCCGACCACGGCGACATGTGGTTTTATGACAACTGGGCGCAGCGGATCGCCGCCGGCGCCTGGACCGATCACCACGCCTTCTACGGCATGCCGCTCTACGCCTACGCGCTGGCGGGGCTTTATCGGGTGGTCGGTCACCTCCCTTTTCTTGTCGTGTTCCTGCAGATCGTGGCCGAGGCCGCGACGGCGTGCTGGCTCTACGGGATTGGGAGAATCGCTTTCGCGGGGAGCGCTGCCGAGCCGGGAGCCGACCGGCGGGACGAAGCACTTACCCGGGGCCGAATCATTGGTCTGGCGGCAGCCGCCGGCTGGGCGTTCTTTGTCCCCGCCCAGGCGTTCTCGAGCATCCTCATGCCGACCGCGTTTCTGGTGTGCGCCTTTTGGTATCTGGTGTTGTGGATCGTGCGCGCGCGTGCGCGCTCGGCCGTCGTGGGACCGTGGCTTTGCCTCGGGCTCGGCGTGTTCGTGGGCGTCGTCGCCATGATGATCGCCAACATTCTTTTTCTCGTGCCTCTGCTGCTGCTCGCGCTGCTGTTGCCAACCGCCCAGGATGGGGCGAGCGCCGCACCCCGCCGGTGGCGTTTCTCCCATTCGGCGGTCCCCGGCGCGCTCGCACTGCTCGTCGGGATCGGCTGTGGCACCGCGCCGTGTTGGGCGCACAATTATTTTGTCGCGCGCGACCCCGTGCTGCTCTCCGCGCACAGCGGGTTGAACTTTTGGATCGGCAACAATCCTCAATCCAACGGCTATCCCAATATTCCTCCCGGGCTGCGGGCGGATCAGCAGGGCATGCTGCTCGATTCGATCACCTGGGCCGAGCGCGCCGCCGGCCGGCCGCTGACCCGTGCGGAGGTTTCCGCGTTCTGGTCGGCCAAAGCGAAGGCTTACATCGCCGCGCACCCGGCCGAGTGGCTGCGCCTGGTCGGGCTGAAGCTGCGCAATTTCTGGAGCGGTTTTCAATACGACGACCTGAGCATCATCACCAGCTTGCGCGAAGACGGCGCCTTGCTGCCGGGTCTCTCTTTTGGACTGGTCGCCGCGTTGGCGCTGCCGGGTCTGCTGCTCGCCGCGTGGCAGCGGCCGGCCGCGCGCTGGATCGTCGCGGCGGTTTGCCTGCACATGGCTTCGCTTCTGCCCGTGTTCATCACCGAACGCTACCGGCTGGCGGCCGCGCCGGGGTTGCTGTTGTTGGGGGCTTATACGCTCTGGGAGCTGACGGCGGCGGCGCGCGCCCGGCAGTTCCGCGCCTGCGCCGGTTTAGGGCTGGCGTTGGCGGCAGCATTCCTCTTTGTCGGCTGGCCGCAGCGCGATCCCTCTCTCCAGCTGGTGGACGATTACAACACCGGCATAGCCGATACCGAAGCAGGGCACTTCCAACGCGCGCAGGAGAAGCTCGAGCGCGTGCTGGCGGCCAATCCCCACAACGCGGAAACGAACTTTGCCCTCGGCAACCTCTGGCTGGCCAAAGGCGAGCGTGACCGGGCGAAATTTTATTATCGACGCACGCTCGAACTGGACGCCCATCACAGCCGGGTGCTGAACAATCTCGGCGTGCTCGCCATCGAGGAAAAACGCTGGAAGCTGGCCGAAGCGTTCCTGGCGCGCGCGGTGCAAATCGACGGCGAGGATGCCAAGACCTTTTATCTGCTCGCGGAAGCCAAGGTGGAAACCCACGATTGGGCCGGGGCATCCGCGGCGATCGAGCGCGCGGCCACGCTCAACCCCGGACAGGCCCGCTACCACGCGCTCCGCGAGCGCATCGCTGCCGCAGCGGCGACGCCCTGAGGCAGCATCTAGCCAACGCGCGCTCCGCCCGATCGATCCCCGTCCATACTTTATGCCCACAGAACTCCTCAACCCTCCCGCTCCGCGCGCGGTGGCGCCCGCAGAACCGCGGGCGGCCTCTCCCGCCCCGGCGCGCTCCGCAAGCGCCGCGCGAATGCGCTGGCTTTTCGTGCTTGCGCTCGTCGGCCTCCTCTCACTGGGGACTTTCTTGCGCGTTTACCCGTCGGCCGCGTTCCGGGGGATGGGATTCGACGAAAACCTCTACCGAATTTACGTCCAGCAACTGGGCAAGGTCGGAGTGCTGGCCTACCCGGATATGACGGAAGGCTACATCGCCGAGCAGGCCACGCTCCCCAGCGCCATCCTGCCGCCCACCCGCTTCCTTTACATCTTCTGCGCCCACCTTTGGCGCGGGCTGTTCGGCGTCAGCCCGCTCGGGGCGCTGCACGCAGTCTCCTGCGCGTTCAGCGTGCTGACGCTGCTGCTGGCGACGGTGTGGAGCTGGCGACTGGGTGGCGGCGCGCTTTGTCTGGGGGTGACGGCATTGATGGCTTGCGCGCCGACAGAAATTCACATGGCGCAGCATGCGCTCATCGACGGCTTTTT
The DNA here is from genome assembly GCA_964246635.1 of uncultured Chthoniobacterales bacterium. Lineage (GTDB taxonomy): Bacteria > Verrucomicrobiota > Verrucomicrobiia > Chthoniobacterales > SZAS-18 > JAFAXH01. The sequence goes on from CAXTRS010000131.1 coordinate 5,857, forward strand.
CGCCTTCTGGGCGCTGCTGGCGCTTTGGGCGTTGTGGGAAAGTCTCCAGGCGCCGACGCGCCTCGGCTGGGG
>CAXTRS010000131.1:5938-11952 GCA_964246635.1 uncultured Chthoniobacterales bacterium
ATGACCAAGTACCTCATCTCCTTCCCCAGCGAAGCGATGGTGCTGACGAAGGAGAACGCGTTCTTTATCTACGTCGCACTCCTCGGTCTGCTCGTCCTGAGCGCCAGGCTGCGCCTGGGCACCGTCACGACGCGGCTGCTGCTGCTCACCGGGGCAGGGCCGCTGCTCGGGGTGGTCGTGCTCCTGTTTCTGGCTGGTGGAGTGGAAAATCTCATCGGCGTGTATCGCCTGCTCGTCGCCAAAGCCTACACGCTCGAATACGCGATCAGGACGGGCGACGGTCCCTGGCACCGTTACCTCGTGGATCTGTTGTTGAGCAGTCCGCTCACGCTGTTGCTCGCCCTCGGCGCAGCGTTTCGCGTGAAGCTCACCGACAAGCCGGCCCTCTATTTTCTCGGCTTCGTTGCCTTGAGCTACGCGCTGATGTGCAACGTGAAATACGGGATGAACCTGCGCTACGCGACGGTCTGGAACCTGCCGCTGCGCTACCTGGCTTTCACGCAGGTGGCCGCCTGGGCGTCGTCGCTCGGCGGTGAGCGGCGCGCCAAATTGCTCGTTATCGTCGGCGTCGCTGCGCTGTGCGCTTACGACGTGCGCCAATACCGCGTGCTGTTTGTCGAGCACAACCTCTACGAGCTGGTTTCCGAGGGGCTGCTCCATGCGCTGAAAATTCTCAAATGAATCCGCTTCTTCCCACCGATGATCCCACGCGACCGGCCGTCGCACGCTGGCGCTGGCTCGCCGCCGCCGGCTATTGCGCCTGCGCCGCGGTCGGCTGGCTGCTGTTGCTGGCGTTCCCGCGCGGGCTGCCGGTGCCCGTGCTCGATCCGTCGTGGTCGGCGATCGTCACCCTGGCCTCCGCCGAACACTGGCAGTTCGGGCGCCAGATCATGCTTAACTATGGGCCGTTGTCCCACCTGGGCATCGGCTATTACGCGCCCGAGTTGTTCCCCGCGAATTTCGTCTTCCAAATTTTCTCGAAAGCGCTGCTGATCGCGATGATCTGCCGCGTCAGCCGCCCGTTATCCATGACCGGCCGAGCACTGTTTTTGATCTTGAACGTGCTCGCCGGACTCGCCGAGTGGGAGGCGTTGCATCTGCTGGCGATCGGTTACACCGGCCTGCTGCTCTGCGCGGACGACCGGCGGGACCGTGCGCTCGGCTTCATCGCGCTCGCGCTGGTCGCCGCGACGGCGTTGATGAAAACGTTCTTCCTCGTTTTCGCTCTCGGCATGCTGGGCTGCGTGCTCGCGCGGCGTGCGCTCGCCTGCCACCATCCGCAGCGAAAGAACGCAGTCGCCGCCTGCTGCGCCGGGCTGCTGCCCACGGCGGCGTTCCTCGTATTGTTCGGCGCGGAATGGCTTCTCACCGGCCAACCGCTGGCCAATCTGCCGCTTTACCTTCGCGGCGCGATCGAACTGACGGGCGGGCATTCGCGCGCGATGAGCTACTCGCCCGAGCCGGAGGTGCTCTGGATGGGCGTGGCCATGCTGCTGTGGTGCGCGGTGCTGGTCGCCTGGCTCCTCGCGCGGAGTCGCGGAAAACTCCTCTCTGTTCTGCCGCTCGCGGCGCTGTTTGCCGGCGGGCTGTTCATGGCGTGGAAGCAAGGCTACACCCGGGCCGATAGCTACCACGTTCCGGTGTTTGTTTTCTACGTCGCAGTGAGCGTCTGCGCGCTGCCGCTGTTTTTTGAGGGGCGCGCGCCGATTCATCCGACGTTTTACCGCTTGAGCGTGGCGATCGTTTGGGCCTTGGGCATCTCTGTTCTGGCCGAATCGAAGCCGGTGATCGGCGAAGCGCTCTGGAGAACTGCCGTCGCGCGCTGGCAGTCGAATCCTCGCATCCTGCTGGATCCTGCGGGTGAGAAAGCGCGTCTCGAAGCCATCGCGGAGCAACTCCGCGCCCGCTGCGCGCTGCCGGCGACCCGGGCCGCCGTCGGACGCGCCCGCATCGACGTTTTTGGCACCGAGCAAGCCATCGCGCTGATGAACGACCTCAACTACGCGCCGGTGCCCACCTTGCAAGGGTTCCTTGCCTACACGCCGTATCTGAGCGCGCTCAACCTGCGCTGCTACGATCCCGAGCACGCGCCGGAATACGTGCTCTTCAAGCTTCAGCCCATCGACAACCGCTGGCCCGCGCTCGATGGCGCCGCGCAACTTCGCGTGTTGCTTCAGGATTACGCTTTCGTGCTCGCGGAACGCGGCTACCTCTTGCTGCGCCGCAAACCCTCCGCCTCCGTTGCGCCCGCACCGCCACCCGTGATCGAGCAGGCAGGCACTCTGCGCCTGGGCGAACGCCTGGAGCTCGCGCCGGCGGCCGGCGACTGGTGTGAACTGGAAGTTCGTGACACCCTGCTGGGCAAGCTCGTGAGCCTGCTCTACCAGCACGCCGACCTCCGCATCGAGACCACGTTGGCGAATGGCGCACGCGGGCGCTGGCAGTTGCCGCCGATCATGGCGCGGAGCGGCTTTTTGCTCCGCCAGGGACCGCGGTCGGCCGAAGACGTGCGCCGGCTCCTGGCGGGCGAGGCCTTGGAAAATCCGGTGGTCGCCATCCGCCTGGTGAACGGCCCCGGGCTGCGCGGGCTGTTTCAACCGAAGGTCAGCTACCGGCTCTACCGCCTCGAGCCGGAATTGACGGCCGGGACCGCGAGCGTCCGTTAGACACTGAGCTGCGAGCGCGCCCTGCCGTCACGCGGCTTTCGCCGCGGAGGCGTGGTCGTCGTGCAACGCCGCGAGAAGATCCTGGCTGCTCGAGACGGTCTCCGCCAGCAGGTGATCGACCGTCGGCAGCGCACGCGCCCGCACGAAAATCTGGTAGCCGAATACTCCCGGCAGCACCGTCGCCAGCGCGCCGTTGAGCTTCGTCAACCACCGGCTGAACCAGTGGTCGCCGAGCGCCTTCGGGAACGGCGCCGGGATGGCGCGGGTTTCCAAAACGTTGTAACCGCACTGTTGCAGCAGCGCGCGCAGCGAGCGGAAAGTAAAGAGCCGCGTGTGGGTGCGGTCGAGAATGCCGACCTTGCCGTAATTGAACTGGCCGCAGAGGAGCATCAGCCGCGTGACCAGAAAGCCGATGTTCGCGGTGGTGAGCACAATCTCCGGCCGCCGGCAGCGCGCGGCGGCGCGCAGCTCTTCCATGAACTTCTCGGGGTCTTTCAGGTGCTCGATGATGTCGAGCATGAAAATCTGATCGAAGCGCGACACGTCCACGGGAAATTCCTCGGCATCAAGGTTCCAGCGGATGAAATCCACCGGCGCCTCGGCGGCGTCGCCTTCCGCGCGTGGCGGCGCGAGCCGATCGATGCCGGTGACGCGGCAACCCTTTTGCCGCGCCATTTCGCGCGCGACATAGCCCTGGCCGCAGCCCACGTCGAGCACGCTGCCGCCGGGCCGCGCGGCGTCGATGGCCATGGTGTGCGACGACGTGTAGCCGAGCTTGAGGTCGTAGGTTTCCTCCGGCGCCGCCAGGTCGAATTTGCGGTCGTAAAGGAAGTCCATCTGGTGGCAGCGCACCCGCAGCATCGTCTTGCACACGTCCCAGGCATATTTCATCCCGTTGACCCGGCAGATTTCGTCGCCGTAATACGTCGGGATCGGCAGCTCGACGATGCGCTGCCCGGCGAGGTGGAGCTGCACGATGATCTCGGTGTCGAAATGAAAATCGTTCGTGTTGCGCTCGAACGGAATGGTCTGAAGAGCGCGCGTCGAGTAAAGCCGGTAGCCGCTGTGGAACTCGGAGAGGCTCGAGCCGAGGAGCGTGTTTTGAAACCGGGTAAGCGTCTGGTTGCCGACCCATTTGTAGAGCGGCATGCCGCCGCGCAGCGCGTCGCGTTTCTGCAACATGCGTGAGCCGAAGACGGCGTCCGCTTCGCCAGCCAGCAGCGGGGCGAGGAGATCGGGCAGTTTCTCCGGCGCGTATTGGCCGTCGCCGTGCACCAGCGCGACATGATCGAACCCGTGGTCGATCGCGTAGCGGTAGCCGAGCTTCTGGTTGCCGCCGTAGCCTTGGTTTTCCGGGTTGCGGAGGACGGTGATCTTCAGCCCGCGATCGAGGTGGCTGGCGACGTAGCGCACCCCTTGGGCGAAGGTGTCGTCGGGCGAGGAGTCGTCGATGACGAGCACCTCGACGTGCTCGCCGCGCATCGACTCCGGGATGCGGTCGAGCACCCAGGCAAGGGTGGTCTTGGCGTTGTAGGCAACGATGAAAATGAGCACGCGCTGCTGGACGGGCGCGCGGTGAACGCGCGGCTCGCTGGCGGCGGGGCGAATGAGATCGAGGGCGAGGGGAGACGGCGGCATCGCGCTTTGTAGAGCGGATTTCGGGCCAATCCCGTCGCCCGCCGGCACGCCGCCGGGCCAACCGGTTTTGGCAGGGCGTCTGCTATTTCAGAGCGACTACATGTCCCCCCCGAGCGCCAACCCTTCTTTGCCACATCCGGCCAGGCGTGTGGAGACGCTGCTCGTGGTCGGCGCGCTGCTGCTGGTCAGCGCCTTTATCTACGCGCAGACCGTCCGTTTCGATTTCATCATCTTCGACGACCCCGGCTACGCGCGCGACAACCCGCACGTCCGCGCCGGCCTCTGCGCGGCGAGCGTGCGCTGGGCCTTCGCGTCGTGCGAGTTTTCCAACTGGCACCCGCTCACCTGGCTATCGCTGATCTTGGACGGCCAGCTTTTCGGCGCTTGGGCCGGCGGTTTTCACCTGACCAATGGGCTGCTGCACTGCGCCAACAGCGTCCTCCTGTTCTTCTGGCTGCGCGCCGCGGCCGGCGGCGAGGCGCTCCGGCCAGCCGCAGCCGTGGCACTGCTGTTTGCCGCGCACCCGCTGCACGTCGAATCCGTCGCTTGGGTGACGGAACGCAAGGACGTGCTCAGCGCCTTCTTTTTTCTGCTCACCCTCTGCGCCTACACCCGCTACGCCCAGCGCGGCAAACAGAGGGCGTATGCGCTCGCTCTATTCTGCTTTGCGCTCGGCCTGATGGCGAAGCCGATGCTCGTCACCGTGCCGCCGCTGCTCCTGTTGCTCGACTACTGGCCCCTGCGGCGTCTGCAAACCCCCTGGCGCCGGCTGCTCTGGGAAAAAGCGCCCTTCCTCGCGCTCGCGGCGATCTCCGCGGCGATCACCTGTCTTGTCCAACATCGCGCGGAAATCCCGCTCAGGGCGTTTCCGTTCCGCTGGCGGCTGCTTCACGCCGCCAACTCTTACGGCGAGTATTTGCTCAAGACCGTTTGGCCCGTCGATCTGGCCATCCCATATCCGTTCCTGGCTTCGATCCCGTGGTGGTCGCTGGGCGCTGGCGCGGCGGCACTGTTCGCGGGGACGCTCGTCGCCTGGCGGCTCCGGCGCACCCAGCCTTGCCTGATTGTCGGCTGGCTCTGGTTTCTCGGCACGCTGGTGCCTGTCATCGGGCTGGTTCAAGTCGGCAACCAGCGCATCGCGGATCGCTACGTTTACCTGCCTCACATTGGGTTATTCATCGCGCTCGGTTTCCTCGTCTTCAATCTGCCGCCGCGCGGGCGCTGGCTCCGGCCGGTCCTGCTGCCGGTCTTCTTTGCCTTTGTGACGGCCGCGCTCGCGATGCTCAGCCGCGAACAGGCCGCCCTCTGGCGCAACAGCGTGACGCTTTTCGAGCACTCCCTGGAGATCAACGGCCCCGGCGATCATCCAACCAACCGCCTGCTCGCCCAAGGGTATCTGGAGGCAAAGGATTTCCCGGCCGCGCGGACGTCCGCCGATCAGGCGCTGCGGCTCTGGCCCGATCACTTGCCCAGCCTCGACCTGGCCGCCACGGTGCGCCTGTTGCAAGGGGACTGGCTGGGCGCCATCGCGCCGTTGCAAGCACTCGCCGAAAAGCAGCCGGGCCACGCGGAGGCTTGGAACCGGCTTGGCTTGGCCTGCGCCCAGGCGGGCCGGCCTGACGAGGCGCGCGCGGCTTTCGAACGTGCCGTGCAGCTCCGCCCCGAGGACGTCCCGGCCCGCCTGAACCTTGCGCGCGTGCTGGAACAGGC
>CAXTRS010000132.1:0-11907 GCA_964246635.1 uncultured Chthoniobacterales bacterium
CTGCTGTAAGTGCGGCCGCCGGCGGTCGAGATGCCGCTGGTCGTCGTCGTTGTCGTCGTGCCGGCGTCAGGGCCGGTGCTGGAAAGACCTTCGGGTGCTGCCATAAAAGTATCAGTGAGTGAATTTAGAACTCCAAACCGCCGACGCGCGCCGCGTCTGCCAGCGCTTTGACTTTGCCGTGATATTTGAAACCGCCGCGGTCGAACACGACGCGCTTGATTTGCTTCTCCGCCGCGCGCGCCGCGATCAATTGGCCAACGCGCTCCGCGACGACTTTGTTCGCGCGCGCCTGGCCGGCGCCGCGCACCGTCGCCTCGGTCGTGCCCGCCGCTGCGAGCGTGGGGGGCGGGGGGGCGGGGATGACGGACGGAGATCCAGGGCGGGCGCGGCGACCGACGGTGTCGTCAATGACCTGCGCATAGACGTGCCGGCCGCTGAAAAACACGCTCAGGCGCGGACGCTCCGGCGTGCCGGAAATCTTGCTGCGAATGCGCTTGCGCAGCCGCTCGCGAATCGTGCGACGATCAGAAGTTGCCATAAGAATTTATCGGTTCGGGTTCGTGGTTTTCGCGGCGCCTGCTTACTGCACCGTTTTGCCTTCCTTGCGAATGATCTGCTCGCCGACGTAGCGCACGCCCTTGCCCTTATATGGCTCAGGCGGGTAGTAACCGCGGATGTCGGCGGCGACCTGGCCGACGAGTTGTTTGTCGATGCCTTCGACTTTGACTTTCGTGTTCTCGGTGACGGTGATTTTGATGCCGTCCGGAATCGGGAAAAGGATGGGGTGCGACTTGCCCAGGCTGAGGTTCAGGTTCTTGCCTTGCACCGCCGCCTTAAAGCCGACGCCTTGGATTTCGAGGTCCTTGGCGAAGCCGGTCGTCACGCCTGCGACCATATTCGCGAGCAAGCTGCGCGAGAGGCCGTGCAACGCTTTGATCTGCCGTTGTTCGCCGCTGCGGGTGAACGACACTTTGCCGTCCTTCACCTCGGCTTTGATTTCCTCGGGCAAGGTGAAATGCAGCTTGCCCTTCGGGCCTTCGACGTTCATCACACCGCCTTGCGCGATGTTGACTTTGACCTTGTCGGGCAGGTCCACCGATTTGTTGCCGATACGAGACATAAAAGTGTTCCTTGGTTAAAGGTTAGTAAACAAACGCCAGCAATTCGCCGCCGACATTCTGCCGCCGCGCCTCGCGTCCGCTGAGCACGCCGCGCGGCGTGGAAAGAATCGCGATGCCGTTGCCGCCGCGCACGCGCGGGATCTCGCCCGCGCCGACGTAACGCCGCAGGCCGGGCCGGCTGATGCGCTTGAGATCGGTGATCGCCGGCGTCTGGCCGACAAACTTCGTGCGCACCTTTAGCCGCTGCTTCGGGCCTTCGGTTTCCACGGAAAAATCTTCGATGTAACCCTCCTGCTTGAGCACGCGCGCCATGTCGTTCTTCAAACGGGAAAACGGCAGGGTGAGCTCGTGCTTCTGCGCCTTGCTGGCGTTGCGCAGGCGGGTGAGGAAATCGGCGATGGGATCAGTCAGGGCGCTCATGTCGAGGCGGTGTCTTACTTACTTGCGGTTGGAAAATGGATTAAGCGGGTTTCTTGACGCGGTCGCTGAAGGGCATGCCGAGTTCGCTGAGCAGCGACTTGGCTTCTTCGTTGGTGCGCGCGCTGGTCACGATCGAAATGTCGAACCCGATGTTGCGCTCGATCTTGTCGAGCTCGATCTCCGGGAAGATGGACTGATCGGTGACGCCGAGCGTGTAATTGCCGTTGCCGTCGAACGCGCGCGGGCTGACGCCGCGGAAGTCGCGGATGCGCGGCAGCGCGGTCTTGATGAGGCGTTCGAGAAATTCATACATCACCGCGCCGCGCAGCGTGACCTTCGCGCCGATCGCCTGGTCTTTGCGCAGCTTGAAATTGGCGATGGAAATCTTCGCGCGCGTCTCCGCCGGTTTCTGGCCGGTGATGACGCCGATTTCTTTTTTCGCTTCTTCGAGCGCCTGCTTCACGTCCGGCGCGGAGCCGACGCACGCGTTGATGACGACCTTCTCCACCTTTGGAATCTGGTGGAGGTTTTTGTAGCCGTGCTTCTCCTTCAACGCCGGCACGACACGCTCTTTGTATTCCTGATAAATTTCGACGGGCATAGCGATTCCTCTTTCTGTTCCTTACTTCGCCTTCTCTTTCTTGGCGGCGCGCGGCTTCTTCGCTTTCGCTTCGTCAGCCTTCGGCGATTCGACGCGGCGCACGTTGGAAATGTGCAGCGTGCCCTCGCGATCAATGATGCCGCCCTGCGGACGATCCTGCGATTTGCGCGCGTGCTTTTTGATCATGCGCACGCCTTCGACGATCACCTGATTTTTCTTCACCAACACCTGCAGCACCTTGCCGCTCGCGCCGCGGTGGTTGCCGGAAATGACGGTGACCTGATCGCCCTTTTTGACGTGCGTTTTCTTACGTGCAGCGGAAACCATAAAATTGTTTTCCTTTCGTTCGCTCGCTCAGAGAACCTCCGGCGCCAGCGAGACGATCTTCATGAAATTCTTCTCGCGCAGCTCGCGGGCGACCGGTCCGAAGATGCGGGTGCCGCGCGGATTGAGGTCTTTGTCGATGATGACGATGGCGTTGTTGTCGAACCGCAGATAGCTGCCGTCGTTGCGCCGGATCGGCTGCTTCGTGCGCACGATGACGGCGCGCACCACGTCGCCTTTTTTCACCGCGCCGGTCGGAGCGGCTTCCTTCACGTTGGCGGTGATGATGTCGCCGACGTGCGCTTCCATCGTGGCTTTGCCGATGACGCCGATCATCGTCGCCATGCGCGCGCCGGAGTTGTCGGCCACGTCGAGTCTGCTGCGAATCTGGACCATAAAATTAAGAGGTTGGAACTGGCTGCGGCCAGGAAAATCAATGCTTCAAAACTTCGACCAACCGCCAGCGCTTCAACTTGCTCAGCGGCCGGGTTTCCATGATGCGCACGAGATCGCCGATCTGCGTTTTGTTCTCTTCGTCGTGCACGTAAAATTTCTTCGCGTGCTTGACGATCTTGCGGAACTTCGGGTGCGGCACGCGCGTGACGGTTTCGACCACGGCGGTCTTGTCCATCTTGTTCGAGATCACCACGCCGACACGCGATTTGCGCAGGGCGCGCGTCTTCTCGCTGGTCGTCGCGGCTGGTTCAGAGGTGGGTTCGGCTGCTGCGGCCGGAGCGGCGGAATCGTCGGGCATAGGAAAAAGGGAAATGAGTTAGGACTTCTTGGCTTTCGTCGCCGCTTTGGCAGTTTTGGTTTTCTTTGCAGCAGCGGCGGCCGGCTTCTTTTTGGCTTTCGCGGCGGGAGTGGCCGCCGGTGCGTCCGTGCCGAGGCGGCGCTGGCTCAACGTCGTTTCGATGCGCGCGACTTCGCGGCGGATTTCGCGGAGCTGGCTCGGCTTTTCCAACTGCCCGCTTTGTTGCTGCAAGCGCAGGTGAAAACTCTCCTGGCGCAGCTCGCGCTTGCGAAGCACGAGTTCGTCGTCGCTGCGGTCACGAATTTCTTTGATCTTCATCGGTCGTTAAAAAAACTTCGCCTTCGTTCATCAAGCCGCCGCGGCGACCGTTTCCTCAGCCACCACTTTCGCCGGCGCGGTCGCATGATGACGGGAGAGGAAACGCGTGCGCACCGGCAGCTTCGTCGCCGCGAGCCGCAGCGATTCGCGCGCGATGGATTCCGACACGCCGTCGAGCTCGAACAACAAGTTGCCCGGCCGCACCACGGCGACCCAATATTCCGGCTGGCCTTTGCCCTTGCCCATGCGGGTCTCGGGCGGACGGCTCGTCACCGATTTGTCCGGGAAAATTTTGATCCAGAGCTTGCCTTTGCGTTTCATGTTGCGGGTGAGCGCGACACGGGCGGCTTCGATCTGGGTGTTCGTGATCCAGCCGCGCTCGAGGGTTTGCAGCGCGAATTCGCCGAAGGCGATGCTCACGTTGCGCGAAGCGGTGCCGGCGCGGCTACCGCGCTGGCTCTTGCGGAATTTGACGCGTTTGGGAAGCAGAGGCATGACAGTGTCTCCTGTTCTCTAAGGTGAAAAAATAGTCGTTCGAGTCGGGTCAGCGTGCGCCCGCGGTGGCGGGAGCGGGGGCGCCGGCTGCGGCGTCGTTGGTTGCGCCGCCACGGTCGTTGTTGCGCGGGTCAACCGGCGCGCTGACGTCTTTCTTACAAATCCAGCACTTCACGCCGATCTTGCCCGCGATGGTGTTGGCTTCGGCGAAACCGTAGTCGATAAACTGACGCAGCGTATGCAACGGCGTCTTGCCGTCGCGCGACTGTTCGGCGCGCGAAATTTCCGCCCCGCCGAGCCGGCCGGCGACGCGCAGCTTGATGCCGAGCGCGCCGAATTCCATCGTCGTCTGCATCGTCTTCTTCATCGCGCGGCGGAACGAAATGCGGCGCTCGAGTTGCAGCGCAATGTTCTCTGCGACGAGCTGGGCCTCGAGCTCCGGCGTCTTGATTTCCTGGATGTCGATCTTCACCTGCTTGCCGCCGGACATCTTCGTGATGTCTTCGGTCATCTTCTCGATCTCCGCGCCCTTGCGGCCGATCACGATGCCGGGGCGCGCGGTGAAAATCGTCACGCGCATCGAGTTCCAAGCGCGCTCGATGGTGATCTTCGCCACCGCCGCGAGCTGGAGCTTCTTCTTCACGTAATTCCGGATCTTGAGATCGGAATGGAGGTTGTCCGGATATTCCTTCGGCGAAGCGAACCAGCGCGAACGCCAGTCGCGCGTCAGCGGCAGGCGGAAGGAGATCGGATTAACTTTTTGTCCCATAAAATTTTGGTGAAACGGTGAAAGTGCTCGCTGTGCTGCGTTCGTGCGTTCTTGGTCTTAAGACTTGGTCGTATCTTCGTCGGAGCTGACCTTTGGCGCAGCGTGCGAAGACCCTGGCCCTTCGCCCAACTCGTCCTTGTGCTCGATCGTCTCCGCTTTCGGCGCGGTCGTTTCCTCAGCAGGCTTCTTGGCCGCGCTGGGGGCTTTCGCTTGGGGCGTCTTCGCCTTGTTGCCAGCCGGTTTCGTGGACGACTTTTTCTTGGCGGTGCTGGCGCGTGGCTTGTCGCGTTTCGCGATCTCGATCTCGTCGGTCAAAATGATGCGGATATGACTGGTCCGTTTGCGGATCATGCTGGAGCTGCCGCGAGCGCGTGACATCGAGCGCTTCATCGTCTGCCCTTCGCCGACCGTCGCTTCTTTCACCACGAGCGTGTCCACCCGCAGGTTCGCGTTGTTCTCCGCGTTGGCGATGGCGCTCTTCAGCGTTTTGCCAATGAGAAACGCCGCTTTCTTCGGGCTGAAGCTCAGGATGTCCAGCGCCGACGAAGCCGCGAGGCCCTGGATTTCCCGCGTCACTTCCCGCGCCTTGAAAGCCGAGATTTTTGCACCGCGATAGATCGATCGAATTTCCATGTTCGTGAAAAATTACTTGTTCGTTCAGACCTGACTCAAAACTGTGTATCCACCCGCAACTGGTCGCCCACTTTGATCACCGCGTCTTTCGCGCTGAGGCTCTCGATTGCCGTCCCGGTGATGCTCTCGCGCACATCGATCGCCCGCACCCGGCCGATCAGCGTGTCGCCGCGCACCACTTTGAAAGGCATCCCGAGTTTCACTCCGTGCTTCGCGCCGACATTCGCGACCACCAGCGCCCAGTCTTCCTTGACGCTGACGACCATTCCGTCGTGCAAACTCGCCGGCAGCGCACCCGCATTTCCGACCGCGCGGGTCGAAGGTCCGCCGAGTGTTTCGCTGCTCGCGCGCATTTCCGCTTCCACGTCCAGCCGGGTAGCTGGGTCGCCCGCGCCCGGCGCGGTTTTCAGGTAGCGGAAGATCGCCTCAGACAGCGCGGCGAGATGCTCGGCGAGCGCGTCTTTCTGCTGACGCTCCAGCGCGAGGTCGCGCACACTTTTCAGCAGCCGCTGCTCCAGCGCCTCTTTGTTTTTATCGGCGCCCACCGAAGCCAGGCCCAGCGCTTCCATGCGCAGCTTGAGATCGGCGAACTGCCGGCGAAAGAGTTCCGCTTCCGCGTTGGCCTCTGCGAGGCTCTGCGTCAGCGTCGTCTGCGAGTGGGTGATTCGTTCGTTTTGCCGGCGCAACGCTGCGTTGTCGGCCTCGAAGGCGCGCAACCGGTTTTGGGTCTCCTGTAGTTGGGTTGTTAACACCAGGACCTGTTCGGCGGTCTCGGTGTTGGTCGGCGCCTCCTGCTCAGCGGCCTGGCTGCTGGGAATCGCCGGTTGGATGAACAACGCGCCCGCCGCCAAGGTGGCGGCAACCGCGTGCCATCGGTGCATAAAAGGTTAAGTGATTTCGGGGTAGAAAGTTTCTAGCAGACGGGGTGGAAAAATTGGAACGCACGGAGCCGGCAGACGGCCTACTTCGTCACCTTCGCGGTGTGTGCGCCGTGTTTCTTGAACGTGCGGGTCAGCGAAAATTCGCCCAGCTTGTGACCAACCATGTTCTCGGTCACGAACACGCTGTTGAAGATCTTGCCGTTGTGCACCAAAAACGTGTGCCCGACAAAATCCGGCACGATCATCGAGCGACGCGACCACGTCTTGATCGGACGCTTGGCGCCGGACGCGTTCATCTTGTCGATCTTCTCGAGCAAATGGCCCTCAACGAAGGGGCCTTTTTTCAACGATCTACCCATAAAAATGGCAAGTCTGCGGATTCTGGAAAACGGGAAACGGGCCGCCACTATCGCACGGGCGCGTGGAGCGTCAAACCGGCGATCAGTTTTTCTTCTTCGGAGCCCGGCGCTGGACGATAAAGCGGTTGCTCGGATTGTGCTTGCGGCGGGTCTTGAAACCCTTTGCGAGCTGACCCCACGGCGACATCGGATGATGGCGTCCGCCACCGCCCTTCGACTTGCCCTGACCGCCACCCATCGGATGGTCGATCGGGTTCATCACCATGCCGCGAACGTGCGGCCGACGACCCTGCCAGCGCGTGCGCCCGGCCTTGCCGCTGGAGACGTTCATGTGGTCGATGTTGCCGACCTGGCCGACCGTCGCATACGCCTCTTCGGTGATGCGGCGGATTTCACCGGAAGGCAACTTCACGAGCGCGTAACCACCCTCGCGATTCGACAGCACGGCCTGCTGCCCGGCGCTGCGGGCGATCTGGCCGCCCTTGCCGGGAACCAACTCAATGTTGTGAATGTTCGTGCCGAGCGGGATCGTCCGCAGCGGCAGCGCGCAGCCGATTTCCGGCGGCGCCTCGGGCCCGGCGGAAACCGTCGCGCCAACTTGCAGCCCGTCCGGCGCGAGGATGTAGCTCTTTTCGCCGTCCGCGTATTGGATCAATGCGATACGCGCCGAGCGGTTCGGATCATACTCGATCGCGGAAACCGTCGCCTTCACGCCGCGCTTCCGACGCTTGAAGTCGATGATGCGATACTTCTGCTTGTGACCGCCGCCGATATGGCGCGAAGTCAGTCGGCCGTTGTTGTTTCGGCCGCCAGTCTTCTTCTTCGTTTCGACGAGCGATTTCTCCGGCTTCGACTTCGTGATTTCGGTGAACGCCGGGTGTTGTTTGAACCGGCTGACGGGTGTCAGCGGACGGAAAGTTTTCAGAGCCATAAAACGGGGAAAGGGGCGGAAGTTCTAAGCTCGAAATTCTACGGGCGCAAACGAAATTCCGAGACTATCGAAATCCTCACCGATTACCCGGATCTGCAAGTCGAAGACATCCGCGCCGCCATTGCTTATGCCGCACGCTACCTTGACCACACCGTCCTCCTGTCGTCTGCCTACAGGTAAGGGACGGTCAGAGACCGCCGCTCCGGCGGCCCGAGCCGCCACGCGCAAGCGAAAACGGGTTTAGTAAGGCGGCTCCGCCGGTCCGTTGTAACCGCACAGACCCAGCCGCGGTGAATTCACCAGCGGGATCGGCTCCCCATAGTTTGCGTGCGGATGACGCTCGGCGTGCTCCGCGCACAGGGTTCCCCACACGTCGTCTTCGATCAGACATTCCATGCACAAAAACGTCGCCGGCGCCCCGCACTGGATGCACTCGGCCGCGGGCATGACGTTGCGCGCGAGAAGCACGATGGGCTTGACGGTCGTCGGCCTGCCTTCGCGCGCGGCTACCCCTCTGATCAGCGTTTCCGATGACGTGCCGAAATCGTAGATGTGCGTCAGCTCGACGCCCGGCCCGAACACGTCGTCGATCTTGCGCGACATGGCGAATTTCCGGCTGCCCCAGCCGCCGAAAGAAAACTCGCTCAGGTGTCCGCAGCACTCCAGCCAGATGGCGCGCAGATAGCCGTCGAGTTGTTTCAGCGTCGCCGAGCCGCGCACTTCCAAATCCAGCCAGAACTGGCCGCCATCGGCGTCCTGCACCCGGAGGTGGTGGAGCGTTTCCCGGGAACCGCTGCCGCCGGCTTTCTCCTCTGCCTTGGCGATGACCGCCTGACGCGCCGGACAGGCGCCCAGGTGCTTGCCCATCGCGCCCTTGCTGAACTCCTCCTGACAATACGCACAGCGACCCGGGGTTGATTTAGCGCGTGGCATGGGATGTTCCGATTCAGGTTCTCCGCCGGCCAACCACTGTCACATTGACCTCGTCCGGAAAAGCGCTGGTTTCACCAATGCTTCATCCCTTCATCCTTCAGCTTCAGCGGCCCTGTCCACCTGCCCGCGCAAGGTCGCCGCGAATGCCGTGTGCTCCGCGCCACGCAGACCCGCTTGCAGCGCGGTCAGCACAGCGTGGCCATCGCCCGACAGCAACGCGGCGACGTCGAGGACCAAGCCGGGGAAAAGCTCGCTGCGCAGCAGACCACCGGCGGCGGCATCCGGCGGGATGGGCCGGTATTCGTCCTCTTCGAGTTTCCACCAGTCCAGGGCACCGTCTTCCGTGCGCCAAACGAGGTATTCGCGCACCCCGGCGCGCCGGTAAGCGGCCAGCTTTTGGCGGGTATCCGCCGAGGCGCTGCTGGCCGCGATCTCGACGACCAGTTCCGGGGCACCGTGCAAATAGCCATCGCTGTCCACCCGCGAACGGCCACCGCACTCCGGCCGCAAGCGCAGGAGGCCGTCCGGCTGCGGCACGTCGTCCGGCCCGAGTCGGACGGTCGTGTTGCTTGCGGCCTGCACTCCGGGCGTGGCGATGGCGTAAGTGCCGAGCCAGGTTTGGAGAAGGCTGTCAGGCGCTCCGTGTTGGTCGAGGCGGACGGGAGAAGCCATATAGACAATGCCGTCAACGAGTTCCGCCTTCTTTAACTCCGGCATCGCCTCGTAGCGACGCAGAAACTCGCGTCCGGGGAGGTGCGCGCCATTTTCCAGCGGCGGGACCGTGGTCTGGGCACGCGGCGGCCGGGCGCCGCGATCGGCGGGAAGCGTCAGAGCCATGACGAAAAAAGATAGCGCGCCGGGCCAGGAAAAGGAAGCGCTCAAAGTCCTCGCCGTTTGGGTCAAGCTCGTTGGCGGTTCAAATGGCTCTGGGGCCGGCTGGTGAACCTGAGAGTTTCTGCGCGCCGCATGTGCTGCAGGCATCGGCTCGGTCCTGGCAGCCGGCAAGTTGCACGATTTACCGGCCGAGCCTGCGCGGAGGGGGGCAGCCCGAATATCCAGCAATATTCTGAGTGGGAGGGGCTGGCATCCAAGGAAAAATGTCGAGATTCACGGACTGACCCCCGCTGCCATGAATTTTGCGATTTTAGATGTCAGGTCGGGATCGATATGGTAAACCCGCTAAAACTTACAAGCCGCCCCCCTACTGCCATTGTTTCACGACGACGCGCTGCTCGCCGGACAGAACCACGCAGGCCCGCGGACACACGCGATAGGTGCGGTCAGCGACGATGAAGTCGGCATCCTGAGCAACATAGCAAGCACGGTATTTCAAACGTGATGCTGAACTAAGCAACAAGCATTTCGCGATAGTAGTCTCACATTTAGAAGGACAACCATGAGAACCATTACAAGCTCGGTCGTCAATTCAGCCGTCAGCGTTGAGATGAACGAAGAGGAGATCATCATCAACGGCAAATCGTTTGTGACAGCACCGACGATTCGAGACCTCACCGAGATTTTTCAATCTACTCCGAGTCGCCACCCAAAACGGACGATGCGGCCAAATCCGTTGTGGAATTGGATTTGGGACGATGTTGGTATTATCGCGGAAGGCCAAAGCGAAATTACTATCAGGACTATCTACGTTCACTTCAAACACTCTGAAGACATTTCTATGCGTGTGATTTCGGCAAATGAAGTCGATGCAGTTCCTGATGAGGGATATTTGCCGGCGAACGCGTTCAGCGGATCGTTTAACATTTATGGGGTTGATGTCGGCCAAGCAAACAGTTTTGAGCGATTGGAGCAATGCCTCACACCGATGAATGCCGACTTTCGTCCGACAGTTCCTGGCGGGCCAACAGAAATCATCAAGGGAAATCATATTTGCCTACAGAATCATCGAGTGAGTTCTGCATTTTCCGGCCAACCAAGCATTCTGTATGTGCAACATAGTGGAGTTGCCTTCAACTTTCCTAGCATCGTGGAACTTCCTGCCGGTTTGCAGCCAATGCTTGATGAGCGAGTTCTCGGGCAAACCCGGCAGATGACGGAGCTTTTCGATTGCATCACTCCTCCTCTCCGACCTGTAAAATCTGCCCACGGAATAACCAAACCCTTCCAAGCCACAGTGTCTAATCGGCGTTTAGTTATCGTAACCGGTCACAGTTGCGAAAAACTTTTGCAATGGAGCATGAACGACATCAACAACGTGATCGTGCATCCAAATGTCGATGCTTTGAGTGAAATCCCCGTGGCTAATGATTGGTTTCGCTCTAACCGAGCGATCCGCGCTGAGGAACTTAGCGATTACTATAAACCGCCTTATCACGTTCTTGAGATTGCGACACGGTCTACGGGGCGCACGTCTTTCATTTTCCGGCGGGAGATACATGACAAAGATTGCACACTGCCGCGATTACTAGATTTGGAAGACTGCATCAAGAATGCGATCTCTCGGTATAGGGGCAAGGTGCCTGACTTGCCCTTAGCAAAGGAGGGAATTTCTGATTCGAGCGATGCGAATGAGCGTTCAGCAACAGCCGAGCAAGACCAAGCCAATGACAAATTGATCCCATGTCCGCGCTGCACGAATCGAGTTTCTCCCGAGGCGGTAAACTGTCCCTTTTGCGGTCAGCCAATCGCTGGTGGACTTTTCCGCATCAATCGCGGAACGCATGAGAAAACTCCGAAGTTTGTCAAAGTGTCACGGCCGCTGGGATGGTTGCTCCTGATCCTCTCTGGCGTTGGCTTCATGGCCGATATGTTGCTCGGCGACGGAGCGCATTACGTTCCGTGGATTATCGGTGCCTGCCTCGCAATCTGTCTGCTGGTTTACATGGAGGTTGGACAGTGGTGGCATCAAGGCTGAAGGATTTTCACGCTAAATCGAGGTCAGCTTGTGAATTTTGCAGTTCTAGTGGCCATTCTGCCGGGATCAGCTTGTGAACGTTGAACCGGGGTCAGCTTGTGGATTTTGCAGTTTTAGAAGTTGGGACTGCTAAATCCACGACCTGAACTCCCGCTTGCACGCTACTGGCAGGCGATGATCCACCTAGTTTGATTTTCTGGCAACTTTGGAAACCAGAGCGAACTTCACACCGCGCGCCGATGCCTCGCGCTCCCGCTCGCGGATAAAATCCATGAGTTTCTGAATGTCGTAGCCGGATTTGCGGGCGAGTTCATCGCGCGTGCGGCGAATTTCGCTGAGGATCGGATTCGGCTCCATGTCCTTAGAGTGGCAGCAGTTCTTCCGGTGTGCAAATCACCGGGCAGATCAATCCTCGCTCGGCAGGCGCTTTATACGAATTATGGTAGTGTTATCCTCGTTGTTGCCTTGATTGGATTTGGAGGTTGTAGCTGGTGAT
>CAXTRS010000133.1:0-6945 GCA_964246635.1 uncultured Chthoniobacterales bacterium
AGCACGCGCACCACGCCGCCCGCGCTGCCGCCCGGCCGGACGAGATTTTGCCACCCGGCCGGCGGAGGCGGCGCGCCCTCCGCCGCCGACGGCGGCTCGAACGGCGCCACCGGCGCGCTGAAAATCGCGTTGACCAACCCGGCATGACTCACGTTCGGATCGCCCGTCAGCGCCAGCCGTGGCGGACGCTGCTTGAGAAACGTGTCTTTAATCGGCGTGACCGCCTGCAAGATCGGCTTGTGCAGCCCGCCGGGCAGTTTGTGCGCGAACGCTTCGATCTTCTCGAAGAGCGGCAGGAAGGTCGTTTTGGAGTCCATGATTTCTTAAAGACTGATGGGCGTGCGTCCTGCCGTATTCATCGTTTCGGACGAAGCGCTGTGAAATTCGAAAGGCTTCGTTTGATTAGTTGTTCGCCTCTCGATTTGGCTGGACAGCAGACGATTCTTCAAAAGCGCGGTGCATTAGACGCCATTCCACGAGAGCGAATGGATCAAGCGTCGGATTAATGTCAGGCTCTCCCCCTAAGCGTTCCCATGTGGTGATGCGGCCGTTCTCAGTTTCAGTAATCATGCGTTGCTCGCTTAACTCCCGAACGGTGAGCTTTATGCTATGGCTGCCCATTGCTGGGAACGCGGGGCGGCAAACGTCTTTGAGACGAATAGTTCCCTCCTCCAGGCTCCAATGTCCCCGGGTGTAAAGCTCACGGCGAAAATGGCTGGGAGCAGCATAAATGTGATCGGCGAAGAATGCCGCAAAAGAGTCGCCGTGGTCTGAGACGATCCGCCACAAGCCTACAATGGCTTCAGGTTTGAGCATTGAAGTGCGGCTCTCTTACCCCGCCTTCTCCTCCAACGCCGCCAGCACCTGCTCGGCGTGTTCCTCCGGTTTCACACGGCGAAAAATCGCGGCAATTTTTCCATCCGGGCCGACGATGAACGTCGAGCGTTCCGTGCCGAAATATTTCTGGCCGTCGCGTGCTTTCTCGACCCAGACGCCGTAGTCCCGCACGATCGTTTTTTCCTCGTCGCTGAGCAGTGGAAAGGGCAACCCGTATTTGGCGATGAACTCGCGGTGACTCGCCAGCGAATCCGTGCTGACGCCGAACACCACGGCGTCCTCCTTTTGAAAATCCGGCCAGTGATCGCGCAGCCCGCACGCCTGCACCGTGCAGCCGGGGGTGTCGTCTTTGGGATAGAAGTAAAGCACCACATATTTGCCGGTGAAATCGCCGAGGCTCACGCGTTCGCCGTCCGTGCCGTAAGCGCCGCCGAGCGCCCGGGTGGTGAACGCGGGCGCGAGATCGCCGACTTTGAGTTCCGTGCTCGTCATGGTCTTGAGGATAATTTTAGTGAAATCGGAAGGCGCGGACGGTGACGTTTTCTTTGCGCCCGCCGTCTCCGCGCAAGGGCACTCGGAACAAAGCGCAGCGCCGCGCGATTGCGAGATTTTTTCTGGTGCGGGCGCATGTTTTCCCTTGCCCGCCGCGCGCCCTTTTCGTAAATTCCGCTCAGCGCATTCCTGATGCCTGTTACCCACTCCTTCTTCGACCTTTCCGCCCGCGCCTACGGAGCCGCCGGCCCCCAGCCATGCTGAGGTTTCCGGTCTCCGCCCCCAAGCAGGAAGAACTCGCCGGGCGCATGCGCGCCCTCCGGCTTGGCGAGCACGAAATCGACGAAACTTATCTCCGCGGCAACGCCGTCGCGCTCCTTCACCGACCCACGGGTGTCCGGGTCCGTTGCGGTCGCGAACGCAGCCAGGGGCTCAACCGTTTTCTCGCCCGGCGCTTGTTGGTCGATGAACTCGAAGCGCGCCGCGACGGCAAGACGCGCCATGAGGTGAAAGCCGAAAAGCTGCGCGAGGAAAAAGAGCGTCGGCAGCGACACAACAACGGCCATCATCATCACCATCAGCGCGCCGCCGCCAGAGCGCCGGCGCATTCGCCCTTGCCTGGGGCAGCGGCGGCGGACGAAGCCGCGCGCTTCGCCGACTTCACCGCGGCGATGAGCGCGTATTATCTGCGTCCGCTGGCGCATTAGCGCGTTTCACTGCAGCGGCGGTCTATGACCGCCTGAATTGAAAAAGCGTTGCATCCAGAGGGCGGTCACAGACCGCCGCTACAGCACACGGCTGCGTTGACTCTCCCGGCGTCAGGTTTTACCCTGCCAGCGTGGCGACGATGGACCCCGCGGTGCGCGAAAAAATCTACGCCTTTCTCGACGAGAAAGGCCTCCGCCGCACCGTGCCGCGCGACGCCATCATCGAGGCTGCCTTCACCACGACGGAACACTTCACCGCCGAGTCGCTGCTCACCCGCGCGCGGGCCATTGAAGGCAGCGTCTCGCGCGCGACCGTCTATCGCACCCTGCCGCTGCTCGTCGAGAGCGGACTCCTGCGCGAGATGGATTTCGGCCAGGACTACAAATTCTACGATCCGAACTTCATCGACAAGCCGCACCACAACCACCTCATCTGTCTGGACTGCAACAAAATCGTCGAGTTCGAAGACGAACACATGGAGGTGCTGGAAAACTGCATCACGCACCGCCTCGGCTTTTCGCCCGCACTGAAAAACGTGCGCATCGAAGCGAAGTGCGACGAACTGAAAATCCTCGGAACTTGTAAGAAAAGGCTAAAGGCTAAAGGCTAAAGGCTAAAGGCTAAAAAATTCGGAGCGGTATTCCTCGCGGTTCGCTTCCGCCATTTCTCCCTTTAGCCTTTAGCCTTTAGCCTTTAGCCTTTCCTCCATGTGGTCCGGCCGATTTCAGCAACCGACCGACGCCGGACTGCAGGCGTTCAGCGAGTCCGTCTCGTTCGATTGGCGGCTGCACCGGCACGACATCGACGGGTCGCTCGCGCACGCGGCCGCGTTGCGCGCGGCGGGATTGCTCAACGACGAAGAGCTGACCCAGATCGAGACTGGCCTGCGCGAAATCGGCGCGACCATCGCGCGCGGCGAGTTCGCATTCAGCCGGGAGCTCGAAGACGTGCACATGAACATCGAGTCCGCGCTGACGCGGAAGATCGGCGCGGCCGGCGCGAAGCTGCACACCGCGCGCAGCCGCAACGATCAGGTGGCGCTCGACCTGCGCTTGTATCTGCGCGCGGAGATCGGCGAAATCCTCGGCGCGCTGCGCAAGATGCAGCGCGCGCTCGTCGAGTTCGCCGGGCGAAATCCCGACGCCGTGCTGCCCGGCTACACGCACTTGCAGCGCGCGCAGCCGGTGCTCTTCGCGCACCACCTGCTCGCTTATGTCGAGATGTTCGACCGCGACGCCGGGCGGCTTCAGGATTGCCGCCGGCGGCTCGACGTGCTGCCGCTCGGCAGCGGCGCGCTCGCGGGCTCGACGATCAATCTCGACCGTGAACTCATCGCGCAAAGACTCGGCTTTTCCGCGATCAGCCAAAACAGCATGGACGCGGTGAGCGACCGCGATTTCGCCTGCGAATTTCTCGCCGCCGCCGCGCTCGCCGGCATGCACCTTTCGCGACTCAGCGAGGACGTGATTCTTTGGACGACGAGCGAGTTCCAATTCGTCACGCTGAGCGACGCCTTCACCACCGGCTCCAGCCTGATGCCGCACAAAAAGAACCCAGACGTGGCTGAGCTGGCGCGCGGAAAAACCGGCCGGCTTTACGGAAACCTTTTTCGCCTGCTCACGGTGCTGAAGGGCTTGCCGATGACTTACAACCGCGACTTGCAGGAGGATAAAGAAGCGGTCTTCGATTCGGTGGATACGCTAAAGCTCACGCTCGGCATTTTCGCCGCGATGCTGCGCGAGGCACGCGTCGAGACTGTGACGATGGCGCGCGCGGCTGCCGACCCGAATCTGCTCGCGACCGACCTCGCGGATTACCTCGTTTTGAAAGGCGTGCCGTTTCGCCAGGCGCACGAAATCATCGGCAAACTCGTGGCGCTCTGCGCGGAGCGCGGCGTCGGCCTGCCGCAGCTCTCGCTGGACGATTATCGCGCCGCCTCATCCAAATTTGAGGAAGACATTTTTGCCGTGCTCGATGTGCGCCGCTCGCTGGAAAGCCGCCGCAATCCCGGCGCACCGTCGCCCACCCACGTCTTCGCGCAAATCACGCGCTGGCAGTCCGCGTTGAGCCAAGACTCCTTGCCCGACTAATTTTCCGCTCATGCGCAAACACGACTTCACCCGCGACGGCGACGGCTGGCAGACGCTCAACGTCGAAGTTCACTATCAGAACCCGCACGTTTCCGTCGCCACACACACCCTGCTCACGCCAAGTCGTCGCAATCCGGCGCATCCAGCGCACTGGACGGTCGTGCATCGCAAGGCCGCGGTCGTCGTCGCGCCGCTCACCGCCGAGGGCGACTTCCTGCTGGTGCGCCAGGAACGCATCCCGATTCGCGCGAGCTTGTGGGAGTTTCCCGCCGGGCAGATCGACGAAGAAACCGTCGGGCATGGTCATGACGACCTGATGGAAGAAACGGCGCGACGCGAGTTGCGCGAGGAGACGGGCTACGAGTTGCCCGAGAAAGGGCAGCTCGTCGCGCTCGGCTTGTTTTTCCCTTCGCAAGGCTACAGCGACGAGCACAACTATCTCTATCTTGCGCGAGGCGTGATCCCCTCTCCGCACGGCAGCGAGCACGGCGAGCACGAGGCCATCACGGAATGCCGCGTGATGTCGCCGGCCGAATTGCGGCAGCGCATCGCCGACGGCGAAATCCGCGACAGCAACACGCTGAGCCTCTACGCGCGGCTCGTCGCGCGTGGTCTCGTGTGAAGTTACGCGGCAGTTGAGCACAGAGGCGCATGGAATTTAGGATTTAGGATTTAGGATTAAGAAGGCGGAGAGAGCGACAGGACGTTTGGCTGTCTTCTGCCCAAATCCTAAATCTTAAATCCTCCGCCTGCCCTCGCCTTGCGTTCCGGGAGCCTTCGGCGCATCGTGCGCGCGTTTCGTTTCCCGCAATGGCCTGGCGAGCATTTCAGTTTCGCGAAAAAGACAATCCCGAGATGGTCAAGCCCTTCCTTGACCACCTCGAAGACCTGCGCTGGATGCTCGTGCGCATGATCGCCACGGTGGGCGTGATGATGGTGATCGCGTTCTTCTTCCGCGGCCCGCTGATGCAGTTCATGCAAAGGCCGCTGCACACCGTCAAGGGCGAGGGCCTCGTCACGCTGATGGCGATCGGCGTGGCGGATTCGATGACGATTTCGCTGACGCTGTCGTTTTACGCCGGCGTCATCCTCGCGTTCCCGGTGTTGCTGTATCAATTCGCCGCGTTCGTCGTGCCGGCGCTCACGCATCAGGAGCGGCGCTACGTCTATCCGCTTGTGGGCGCGTGCTTCGCACTGTTCATGATCGGCGTCACGTTTTGCTTTCGCTGGGTGCTGCCGATGGCGCTGCAATTCTTCGCGCTTGACGCCGGCAGCCTCGGGCTGAAACCGAGCTGGACGGTGGATCAATATTTTTCGTTCGTCACCAATTTCACCCTCGCCTTCGGACTCAGCTTCGAGTTGCCCGTGTTGGTGCTGGCCTTGGTAAAGCTCGGGCTGGTCGAATACGACTTCCTCGCCCGCACACGCTCGTATGCGATCGTCGCCATTCTCGTCGCCGCGGCCATCATCGCGCCGCCGGAGCTGCTCACGATGCTGACGATGGCGGCGCCGATGTATTTGCTCTACGAGGTCAGCATTCAGATCGCGCGCTGGATGACGTTGCGCGAACGGCGGAAAACTGCGGCGCTGGAGCGGGAACGCCAGCGGCTGGAGGCCGAGCTGCGCGCCGCGCGCGAGCGACAGGAAGAGCAGCGGCGCGACCCGGCGCTGCGGGAGTAGCACGTCCAGTTGCAGAGGCGGCACATCCGACTGCGTCGGACAGAGCCGCCTCTACACCGACGACGAAGACGGTGCGCTGGTGTCGCTGCGAGCAACTGGGGTTGTCGTTGGTTCCTCCAAGGAACCTTCCGCTGTCGACTCCGCCGCTTCCTCGCCGATCTCTTCTTCGATCGTGCGCCGCCAGCTTCGCGACAGCCACGGGCGCAGGAACCCATACATGAGATAAACGAGGAACAAGAGCGCTGGCATCCACTGGTAGTTCAGCGCGGCAAACGCGATCAGCACGATGATGGCCAGCAGCATCGGCAACGAGCGTTGCGTGCGCCAGTTCACCGCCTTGAAGCTCGGATACTTGAACTGGCTGAACATCATGAACGACAGGAAAAGCATCAGCGGCGGCAGCGCGAATTTCCAATGGCCGATGCGCACGTTGCCCTCCTCCAGCCAGAGCATGAACATCGTCAGCGACGCGATGACGCCGGCCGCCGCGGGGATCGGGAAACCCTTGAACGATTTGCTCGCCTCCTTGGCCGCGACCGGATCGGTCGCACTGCTGGCCGCGGCGGCGATGCAATTAAAACGCGCGAGCCGGAGCGCGCCGCAGGCCAGATAGATGAATGCGACCACCAGGCCGACGCGGTCGAATTCTTCGAGCACGATTTTATAAACCAGCAGCGCCGGCGCGACGCCGAAACTGACGATGTCGGCGAGCGAATCGAACTCGCGGCCGAACGGGCTTTCGTGGCCGCCGAGCCGCGCCAGGCGGCCGTCGAGCAGGTCGAAAACGCAGGCGCCGAGGATGAAGAGAATCGCCGCGTGGAAGTTGCCGACTGCGCTGAGGTCCGTCGCCTTGTGCACGGTGCCGCCGATGATCTGGAGCGTCGCCGCAAAGCCGCAGAAAAGATTGCCGGCCGTCATCAAGTTCGGCAGCAGATAAATCTTCGGGTCGCCGCTGCGCGTGAGCGGCACCGGCGCCGCGGCGATTGGAGACGCGGACGCCTCCCCGTGCGAGGCGGCGGGCGATGAAGTTGGCGCAGCGGTAGCGTTTTCCATGCGGTGCGAAAGGGGATGAAATCGGGGTCAGTAAAATACACGCAAGTTGCTGCGACGCACCAACTGTAGCGGCGGTCTGTGACCG
>CAXTRS010000133.1:6955-11791 GCA_964246635.1 uncultured Chthoniobacterales bacterium
CCTGTTGCCGCGGGGATCGGTGATCCCTCCCGGTCGGGCGGCAGAGAAGGCGGTCATAGACCGCCGCTACAGTTTCGCCAATCGCGCGATCACGCTGGCGCCGCCCTGCACGCGGTCGCCGACTTTGACGAGAATCTCCGCGCTCGTCGGCAGATAAACTTCCGTGCGCGAGCCGAAGCGGATCATGCCGAAGCGTTCGCCTTTGGCGACCTGCTGGCCCACTTGCGCCCACGCGACGATGCGCCGCGCGATGGCCCCGGTGATCTGCCGCACGACGACCGTGCCGGCGCGCGGGTTCTGGATCGCCCAGACGCGGCATTCGTTGAGTTTCGAAGCATCGGGATGCCGGGCGTCGAGCATCTTGCCGACGCGGCGCTCGGTGTAAGTCACCGTGCCGCTGATCGGCGCCCGGTTGGTGTGCACGTCGAACACGGAAAGAAAAATCGCCACCCGGCGCATCGTCGCCTTGACGACCTCGGGCTCCTCCAGGTCCGCGATATCGACGACCACGCCGTCGGCCGCGGCGACCACGGCATCTTCATCGGCGGGACTGACGCGCTCGGGGTCGCGAAAAAACCAAAAAACGTAGCCGATCGCCAGCGCCCAAAAAATCCAGAACCACGGGCTAAGGAAAAATCCGCTGAGGGCGGCGAGCACGAGCAGGACGGCAAATATCCAGCGCGCTTCGTAGAGAGTTTGCCAACGCATAGTGTTTTCCAGTTGGAGAAAGCGCCAAGATAGCGGCTGCATGCCGCGCGGCAACCGGCGCGGCGGGACTTGGTGGCGGCTCAGTTTGAGTGCGCCGGCAGGGGAGCACGAGAGGACGAAGGGGAGCGCGGGCATCCTGCCCGCTCTTGCCAGCATCCTTGCTGGCAAGCGGCGTGGACGATCCCCTCGTTCCCAAGCTCCAGCTTCCCCTCGTTCCCAAGCTCCAGCTTGGGAATGTCCCCTCGTCCCCTCGTTGCCAGTGCCCGCACGGCGGCCATCCGGCAGACGAAGCAGGAGCTTCGCAGACAATCGCGTTCCCAAGCCGGAGCTTGGGAACGAGAGCGCAACAGGCACGGACGACCCGGAAGCGCGTGCCCGCCTCGGAACGAAGCCGTCCGGCAGGGTGTTGCACGGGGCTTTGGCGGCCAGCGGATGAACCTTGGCGGCGGCGCGCCATCCGCTCGTGCGTTCCCGCAGCTTGTCTGTTGCATCGCGCAGACCGCCGATGATTAGCAACTCAGCCACTGCTGAGCGCCGCAAACCCTCTCCTAATGGCAGCCGAGTCTCTGCGACATGCAACAGAAGCCTTTCTGGTGCGCACTGGGCCTTTGCGCAGTGCAACAAACCGCCTCCGGCAAGGAACTGACGGTCTGTTGCACGGGACAGCGCGGTTTCTATTCCCCCTCTCCCTCCCCCAGGCTCCAGCTTGGGAATGCCAGCGTGCAGCCAGGCTCCGGCCGAGGTTGTGGGCGTCGAGGCCGCACGACAGCCATTCGATAGACGAAACAGGAGCTTCGCCGACTATCGCATGCCCAAGCCGGAGCTTGGGAACGAGCGCAAAAGGTTGCGCTCCGGCTCGCCCGGCACCGCCTCCACTCGTCCGTCGCCTCGTAGCAATGGAACCAAGGCGGGCCGGAAACCCAGAGTGGAAAGGTCCCGACCGCCCCGCTCGAACAAGCCCCGGCTGGCCGCGCGGCATTTGGCGGCGTCCGCGTTCCACGCGCCGCCGCGAACCACGCGGATGACGCCAGTCCTCGGACCTTCGGGATCGGTCATGCTGTCTGCCAGGTAATCGTCATACCAGCCCGCACACCATTCCTCCACGTTGCCGATCATGTCGCAGAGACCCCAGGCATTTGCCTGCTTCTGGCCGACCGGGTGAGTTCCCGCCCGGTGATACTTAGCGGCTAGCTGCTCATATTTTTGTTTCTCCTCCCAACCAGAAGAATCAACGCCGCCTTCGTAGTCAACGCCGCTGTTGCCTCCATACCAGGCGATGGCATCGAGCACCGGCGCGTTGTGTTTGCCCAATATCTTCCACGGCGTGCGCGCATCCACGTTGTAAATCGCTCCCTTGGTCTCCGCCCGGCAGGCATATTCCCACTGCGCCTCGGTGGGCAGCCGGTATTCCCAGTATGCCGACAAGCGCCCCGCCCGCCGCTCGCGCTCGGTCAGCTTCTGACAGAAGGCCGCTGCACTCTCCCAACCGACAGTCTCCACGGGCGCTTCCAAGCCGGCACCCACGAAGGAACTCGGGTTGGTGCCCATCACCTCCTGATACACCCGCTGCGTGGCCTCCGTCTCCGCCAGCCAGAAGCCCTGGCTCAAAGTAACGCGATGCGGCTTCTCATCGTCGTCTCGCCCTTGCTCTCCCGTCGGGCTGCCCATGGTGAAGCTGCCCGCCGGGCACCAACGCAAGGCCATTCGCACGCCCGGTGCGATCTCCACCACCAGCCGCTCGCCAGCCTTCGCGCCAACGCGGACGCTCGGCGGCAGCTCCGGTGTTGGCGTCGGTCGCGGCGGCGGGACCACGGTTGGCTCGGGCATGGGCGTCGGCACGCGGGTAGGCGGCAGTGTGACCGTGGGCACAGGCGTAGGCACGACCGCTGGCTGTGGCGGGGTCGGGGTCGGAACAGGCGACGGTGACGGCGCGGGCTGTCGATGCCAAGCCTGCCAGGCGGCAATGCCGCCGGCTGCGAGCAGCAGCAGAACGAGCAACAGGAGCGCGAAGAGCGGTCGTGTGGGTTTTTGGTCTGCCGCTGGTGGAATCGAGGTTCTTCCATTGGAGGCAGCGGCGTGGGTTGCGATGGCGGTCTGCTGCCGCCGCCGCGACTGCCGGCGGCGACCGCCAGCGCCGCGCCGAACTCCCTGGCGCTGGCAAAACTGTGATCGGCCCCTCCCAGCGCGCGGCGCAAGGCGTCGTTGCCGGCGGCGTTGAGCGCGGGCAACGGCGTATAGGCCGTCGCGCCGCTCCCAAGCGCAACAGGTGCCTGCTGGCCGGCCAGCAGCTTGTAAAGCAGCGCAGCCAGGGCTTGGGCAGCGTCGCGAAAGCCCTGCCGCGCGGCTGGCCGGGTGATGTTAGGCATCCCCGTCTCGGAAGAACGGCTGGTGTCCGGCGAGAAGAGGTGCGCGATGAGGCGGAAGTCCGGCCAGCGTGCGGGCCATTCGGCCGGCCATTGCAGGTCGTGGCTGGGACGCTGGTGGTCGGCTGCCGACAGTTGGCAGGAAGGGAAGACCGCGTGGAGATAGCAGGGGGCAAATCTGGCCAGGGCCTCGGGGCCGCTGGCGGCGAGTTCGTCGGCGATGGCCGCCAGGCGGGCGAGCAGCGGGGTCACTTCCAGCCAGGACAACTGCCCACGCTCGCGCAGGAGCTCCTCGAGGCTGAAGGAGTAAGGCGGCGGTGGCGGGGCGGAGCCGGAGAGGAGGCGCTGGCAGGCTTCGATCTCGCCCCGCAGGTCGGCGGGCGTTTGCGGGCGGCGAGCGGGGTCTTTTTCCAGCATCCGGCCGAGCAACTCGCGCACGGGCGCAGGCACGCCGGCAGTTTCCAGTTTTTCCAGCGGCGGCGGGGCGTGGACGTGTTTGCTCTGGAGTTCAAAGACCTGGGCTTCGAGCGGCTTGTCGACGGTCGGCGCAAAGGGCAACTCGCCGGTGAGCACAAACCAGAGCGTGACGCCGAGGCTGTAAATGTCGCTGCGGATGTCGGCGTCGAGGTATTGGCACTGCTCGGGGCTGGCGCAGCCGGGGCTGAAGCCGGCGGAGAAACCCGTTTGGGTGATTTTATAATCCGCGCCGCCACCGAGGCCACTGCCGCCGCTGGCAGCAGCGCTCTTAGCCAGACCGAAGTCGATGAGCTTGAGCACGTCGTCCTCGTCGGCTTCATCGACGAGCATGAGATTGGCCGGTTTGAGGTCGCGATGAACGAGGCCGACCTTGTGCGCGGCGATCAACGCACGGCTGGCCTGGAGGGCGAGCGCCAAGGTTTTCTCTACCGGCAGCGGCCCGAGGCGCTTGACGCGCTCTTCGAGCGTTTCGCCGTCCACAAACTCCATCGCGTAGAAGTAATTCCGGCCGTCGTCGCCGAGGTGATAAACCGTGGCGACGTGACGGTGGCGCAGGCTGGCGGCAGCCTTGGCCTCGCGGCTGAAGCGGCTGCGCGCGCCGGGGTCGCGGTTGAGCAAATCGGCGCGGATCAGCTTGAGGGCCACGGCAACGCCGAGGTTGGAATCGACGGCCTTGTAGGTGGCTCCCATGCCGCCTTCGCCCAGTTTCCAGAGCGTGCCGTCGTCCCGCCGCAGGATGCGGAAGTGCTGGAAAGTTTCGGTTTCAGCGTTGGGGGCAGACACGGCGGCAGCAGTAACGAAATGGAGGACGACAGCGGGCGTTACTCCATACAAAACAGGGATGGGCTCGGCAAGGCTGCGCTGCGTTCGCCTCAAGTCGAGTGGAGAGAAGCAGGACGCTGCTGCCACGAATCGACGACGTGCGCGCGGAGTTGCGGAAAAAATTCCAGGAAATCGGATTCGAGCTCGCGGTGATGGGCCACGAGTTCGGTCGTCGCGCGTTCCAAATCCACCGGCCGGCGCAGACGCGTGGAAAGATAGATGGACAGCCGGCCGAGCGCCGCGGCGATGCCGGCGACTTCGCGGTAAGAACGCAGGCGATCCTCGGCGATGATGCGCGTCACCGCCATGCGCGCCGCTTCCGGCAGAGCGGCGAGATGCCGCGGCGCCGCGGCGTGAATTTCGTCCACGAAATCATCGAGCGAAATCGCCGAAAACTCCGGCCAGTTGCGCGCGAGGAAATGATCGTAAAACACATCGATCAAAATCCCGCTGAAGTGCCCGTGCC
>CAXTRS010000134.1:0-255 GCA_964246635.1 uncultured Chthoniobacterales bacterium
CGACAGTCCCGCGCCTGCCGGCAGGTCGCTGCGGAATTACAGGAATAAGCCCGCCCCTCCGCTGTCCGCAAACGGCGACACGATCCGATTTTCCCGGAAGAAAAAATGCGCGACGCCGAGCGGATAATTCGCCCACGTTTCCGCCGGCTCGGTGCGCGGCGTCAGCCGGATGCGGCGAGAGTCTTTGTTCAACGACACCCGCACCGCGCCCGCCGGCGCCGCATCGGAATCGAGCACGATCTGCGGCGCCAGCAC
>CAXTRS010000134.1:265-11768 GCA_964246635.1 uncultured Chthoniobacterales bacterium
GTCGCGCGCTCCGCCCGAGCGCTGACCCTAAACTGGATCGCCGCCGCCAGCACGCGGCCCTCGTTGTAGTCCGTGTGGTTGCCGAGCAACTCCACGCGTCCCGGGGCGCGCGCTTCAACTCTTGCGTGCGGCATTTCCGTCTCTTAGCGGACACGGTCCGCGTGCGCAATGCGAACACGGTGCGGAGGCAGCGGTTCATGCGCCTTGCGTTTTGGAGTGGGGGGGGCGGGGCCGGCGGGGAGGCGGCGCCTCGCCCCGCCGCCCCCCCCCCCCCCCCCCACTCCAAAAATGGCGCCACCGCCGGCGCGGACTTCTGCGGCGCGATCGGCCTGCCGCTTTGCCCTGCGCGCGAAACGATGTTTCATTCGTTCCTGCCGCCGCACGAGCCATCCGCCGCCTCGGCGCGCTGCGTTCTAGTTTTGCGACGCTTCCCTTCGCTACCCTTACACGTTTATGGCCAACCCAACTCCCTCCGCTCCCGCCCAAGGCGAGAAAATTTCCATCAAGGACGGCAAGCTCACCGTGCCCGACCAGCCGATCATCCCGTTCATCCGCGGCGACGGCACGGGGCCGGACATCTGGGCGGCGAGCGAGCGCGTGTTCGACGCCGCGGTCGAAAAAGCCTACGGCGGCAAAAAGAAAATCGCCTGGATGGAAGTCTTCGCCGGACAGGCGGCGAAAGATCAATTCGACAACTGGCTGCCGGACGAAACGGTCGCGGCATTTAAAGATTATCTCGTCGGCATCAAAGGGCCGCTGACCACGCCGGTCGGCGGCGGCATCCGCTCGCTTAACGTCGCGTTGCGCCAGATGCTCGACCTCTACGTCTGCCTGCGGCCGGTGCAGTATTTCCAAGGCGTGCCCAGCCCGGTGAAGCATCCGGAAAAGGTGGAAATGGTGATCTTCCGCGAGAACACGGAAGACATCTACGCCGGCATCGACTACAAGGCCGGCTCGACCGAGGCCAACCGCATTCTCGACATCCTCGCGCACGAGTTTCCGAAGGACTTTAAGAAGATCCGCTTCGGCACCACGGCGGCGACGGCGGACTGGATCAGCGGTGGGCAAGCCGACGGCAGCGAGGGCACGGACGCGCCGCTGGAAGTCGGCGTCGGCATCAAGCCGGTGTCGAAGGCTGGGTCGCAGCGGCTCATCAAGGCGGCGATCGATTACGCCATCGCGCAGGGGCGCAAATCGGTGACGATCGTCCACAAGGGCAACATCATGAAGTTTACCGAAGGCGCGTTTCGCGACTGGGGCTACGAGCTGGCCGACACGAAATATGGCAACCGCACATATTCGTGGTCGAAGTGGGAAAAGACGAAGGCCGCCAAGGGTGAGGCGGCGGCGAACGACGAGATGAAGGCCGAGACAAAGTCGGGCAAGATCCTCATCAAAGACGCGATTGCCGACATCACGCTCCAGCAGATCCTCACCCGGCCGGAAGACTTCGACGTGATCGCGACGCTGAACCTCAACGGCGACTACCTTTCCGACGCGCTCGCCGCGCAGGTCGGCGGCATCGGCATCGCGCCGGGCGGCAACATCAACTACAAGAGCGGCCACGCGATCTTCGAGGCCACGCACGGCACCGCGCCGAAATACGCGAACCAGGACAAAGTTAACCCAGGGTCGGTAATTCTGAGCGGCGAGATGATGTTCCGCTATCTCGGCTGGACCGAGGCGGCCGACCTCATCATCAAAGGGCTCAACGGCGCGATCGCGAGCAAGAAAGTCACCTACGATTTCGCGCGGCTGATGGAAGGCGCGACCGAGGTGAAGTGCAGCGAGTTCGGTGACGGCGTGATCGCGGCGATGTGATGGCGACGGCGCACTGTAGCGGCGGTCTATGACCGCCCTCGTTGCGTCATATTTGACCGATGAAGGCGGTCATAGACCGCCGCTACAGCGGGAGCCTCCCGACGCGAAAGCCCGTCATGCCCGCAGACGATCTCAGCTTCCGGTCCGCCGGCTCGGAAGCAGCCGGCGAGTTGCTGGAGTGGGTGCGCGAATACTACGCCTGCGATGGCATTGCGTTCGACGCCGCCGCGATGGCGCCAGCGCTGGAGCGCTTGCTGCGCGACCCTGCGCTGGGCCGGGCCTATTTCATCACCCGCGAGCGCCAGCGCATCGGCTACACGATCTTCACCTTCGGCTACGACGTGGAATTCGGCGGCCCGCTGGCCACCGTGACCGACCTGTTTCTGCAACCCGCCGAGCGCGGCCGCGGCGCCGGCATGGCGACGCTGGAATTCATCGCCGCCACGTGCCGCGCCGCCGGCGTCTGCGCGCTGGAATTGCAGGTCGAGCAACACAACCTGCCGGCGCAGCGGCTCTACAAAAAATTTGGCTTTCGCCAGCTATCCCGTCTGCCGATGCACTTGGATTTGGATCAATGAAAGGCTTGTGCTCCGAAGCGGATGGTGCCGGAATAGGGTCAGCATGAACAAGCTGTTTTCGTTTCCGTTCGCTGTCGCAGCCGCCGCGGCTTTCCTGCTCGTCGGCGGTGGCTGCGCGTCCAATTCTTCCACCGCTTCGTCCGCGCCCGCGCCCGCGCCGCGCCGCCAGATGGTGACGGGCAGCCTCGTGCCACAAAATTCCGGCGAAGGCCCCAACACCCGGTCCGCCAGCCAGGCGGATTTTGGACACGCCATGCAGCGGGCGGGCTTTCAGTAAAACGGAACATTCTCCGTTGAAACCGCTGGGTCGCAGGTGGACAGCGGCAGGTGCGGCGGGCATCGTTGTCGCCGTCATCGTCGTCTCATGCACAACTACCCCACCGCCTGGCAGCGCCGCGCCATTTGGACCACGCTGAGTGTGCTGGCCGTCGTCGCGCTCGGCACGGTCGTCGTCTGGCTGATCTACCAATTCGGCCGCGCGGTCGGGTTTCTCCAGCCCGTGCTCATCCCCTTCGCGGTCGCCGGCGTGCTGGCGTATTTGCTCGATCCGGTCGTGCGGTTCATCAGCAACAAGTCGCGGCTCTCGCGCACCAATTCGATCCTCGTCGTTTTCTTCATCGCGCTGCTGCTGCTCGCGTTGTTGTTCATCTCCGTGGTGCCGCGCATCTACGCGAGCACGACGCATCTCGTGCGCGACATGCCCGCCTACACGGCGAAGGCGCAGGAGCGGCTCATCGGGCTGGTGGATAATGCGCAGCGGCGGCTCGACAAACTCAGCCGCCTGCTGCCCGGCCCGGAGCCGGCCGGGCCGGAAGTTACCCCAAGACCGGGTGAGAGCTCGGCGTCGCTCTCGTCGCAGCCGCCAGCCCAGCCGCGGCCGACGCCGTATGCGACCGCGCCGAATCCCGAGAACATTTTGGAAACCGGCGACCTGCGCGGCTGGCTCCAGTCGCAGCTCCCGGAATTGGGCAAGCGCGTGCCGCAATTCCTCGGCACCGGCTGGCGCGTGGTTTTGCGCTCGGTCGGCGGCGCGTTCGGGCTGTTCGGCACGCTGCTCAACGTCATCATCATCCCGATCTACCTCTATTTCATGCTCGCCGAAGGGCCGGACATCGCGCGGCGCTGGAGCGACTACGTGCCGCTGCGCGCGTCGCCGTTCAAAACCGAAGTCGTCAGCGTGCTCACGGAGATCAACGGCTACCTTGTCGCGTTTTTCCGCGGTCAGCTGCTCGTCTGTTTGATCGACGGCATCCTGGTCGGCACGGCCCTGGCCATCATGGGGTTGGACTTCGCGTTTTTCCTTGGGCTGATGGTCGTGGTGCTCACGATCATTCCGTATCTCGGCATCGTGCTCTGCTACATCCCGGTAATCCTCATTGCGATCATCCAATACGGCGACTGGCAGCATCCGCTGTTGGTCGTGGCGGTGATGTTCACGGTGCAAACACTCGAGGGTTATCTCATCGCGCCGAAGGTGCTCGGCGAATCGACGGGCTTGCACGCGATGACGGTCATCGTCTCCGTGTTTTTCTGGAGTCTCCTGCTCGACGGCCCCATCGGCGCGATCCTCGCGGTGCCGCTCACCGCGACGCTGAAAGTCATCGCGCGCCGTTACATCTGGGAACGTCAGAAACATGCTGCGCGCATCGTGCCCGTGGCCGATGCCGAGCCGGTGTTGGAAGCCGGCGGCACCGGCGCGATGTCGCCCGCCGGCCCGTTGGTGCCGGCGACGAAAGCGGAAGACTGAGGCGCCCGTCTTGCGGCTGCGAAATCGAACGCGCTTTCGACGCTCTCTGTCTCAGGCTAAACTCCGCGCCCGCCCACCGCGCCGCTTCAATTTTATAGCCTTTAGCCCTTAGCCTTTCTGCCTCCATGTCCACCACTCAGGAACTCACCCGCGCCGTGCAGGAACACGGCCGCTGGATCGCACCGCTCCAAGCCGAACTCGCGCGCGTCGTTGTCGGCCAGAAATACCTCGTCGATCGCCTGCTCATCGGCTTGCTCGCCAACGGTCACGTCCTGCTCGAAGGCGTGCCGGGGCTGGCGAAAACGCTCACTGTCAAAACGCTCGCCGCCTGCATCCAGACCGGCTTCGCGCGCGTGCAATTCACGCCCGACCTCTTGCCGGCCGATCTCGTCGGCACGCTGGTCTATAACCCGAAAACGGGCGAATTCACCACGAAACAGGGACCGATTTTTTCCAACCTCATCCTCGCCGACGAAATCAACCGCGCGCCGGCGAAAGTGCAGAGCGCCCTGCTCGAAGCCATGCAGGAACGGCAGGTCACCATCGGCGAACAAACCTTCCGCTTGCCCGACCCATTCCTAGTCCTCGCCACGCAAAATCCGCTCGATCAGGAAGGCACCTACCAGCTCCCCGAAGCGCAGCTCGATCGCTTCATGCTCAAACTGAACATCACGTATCCAACGCGCGCCGAAGAGCGGCAGATTCTCGACCTCATGGGCACCAGCGCGCCGAGCCTCGGCGTCGCGCCCGTCGTGCAGCCGGCGGACATCGTCCGCGCGCGCGAAGTCGTCAACGCGATCTACATCGACGAGCGCGTGAAGGACTACATCGTCGATGTCGTCCTCGCCACCCGCGACCCCGCGCACGCCCTGCGCGGCCAGCGGCTCGAGGGCATGATCCGCTGCGGCGCCAGCCCGCGCGCGACGATCAACCTCACGCTCGCCGCGCGCGCCCACGCCTTCCTGCACAGCCGCGGCTACGTGACGCCGCAGGATGTGAAATCGGTCGGCCTCGACGTGCTGCGCCACCGCATCATCGTGAGCTACGAAGCCGAGGCCGAGGAGCTGAACAGCGAGGCCATCGTGCAGAAGATTTTTGCCGGTCTGCCGGTGCCGTGATAGGCCGCTCGCCAAAAACCTTCACCGTGGAAGAAGCGCAGCAGCAACTCGGCGCGATCGTGGACTTGGCGTTGGGCGGCGAATCGGTTGCCATCGTGAAAGATTCGAAACTCCTGTTCCTCCAGGAAAGCTCGTCCTTCGAGGCCATCCCGATGGCGCCGCCCGGATATTTCGATGACATTTACGACGAGGAATATGTCCGCGCGACCAACGAAGCAGGCAGATAGCCGCCGTCTCAGGCGGCACTGTCGTTATGGATTGGTAATTCTCAGGCGAATGTAACGATGCGGCGCCTTCGCGCTGCCCACCGGCACGTTGTCGCGCACTTGGAGCAAGGAGGGGGTGTCTTGCAAGACCGTGGTGTCGGCGGAACTCCAACTGCCGCTGCTCAAGTCGCCGCTGACTTGCACGGCGAAACTCGCGTCGGTCGCAGCCGGGTTGCGGTGGATCGTTAACGTTAGATAGCCGGAGGTCGTTTCGCCGACGGGCAGACTGCCGACGGAGGAGGCGTATGGGTCGGTATCGAGCGCGTATTCGAGCAGGTTGACGATGCCGTCGCCCTCGGGGTCGGCGTTGTCGCCGGCGACCGCGGGGTTGTTCGTCTGCGCGCCGAACTTCGCGAGTTTCCAACGCGCGATCGGCGGCGCGCCAGCGGGCGTGTCGTCAATCGTCACGGTGCCGGCAGTTGTCGCGCCGAGCCGGTAGGTGGCCGCAGGCTGCAACGTGAGGTTCACGGTCTGCGGACCTTGGAAAATCGCGTCGGGAACCGGTGTGATCGACACGTCCACCGAGCTGAGACCGGCGGGGATGATCGCGGGCGAAGCCGGCGGCTGATAACGGGACGCGGGGGCGCTGCCGCCGAGGCTGAATTGGACCGCGAGCGGATTTGTCGTGACCCCGCTGCGGCTCAGGGTGAATTGACCCGACGCCGGCCCATATTCGGTCGCGTTCGGCGCGGGTGTAGCGACGGAAACGAGCGGGCCTTTGAGAATCGTGAAGCCATCGCGCACCGCGGCGTTCGGGCCGGGACCGAGAAATTTCGCGTCGAGCCGGTTGCCGGCGACATCGAGGATCATCGAGCCGAGTTCGTTGAGCGAAATGAACATCGCCGGATGATCGAGCGTGCCGCCGGAAACCTGCCCGGCGCTGCCGGTGACGGCATACACGGCGCCGAGGTGCGCGCCGAGGTCTTTGCCATACGCGCCGTTGCCCTCCGGGCGTCCGTCGCCGGGGTCTTTTTTGTGCGGCGCGACGTTGCCGCTCGCGTAGTCGGCGCCGTAGTAGCCATCGAGAAAGAACGAACGTTCGTAGGCGTGACTGTGGCCGGTGAGCACGAGATCGACGCCGCCGTTTTCCAGGATCGGCACGACATTTTCGCGCATCCAGGCGAGCTGCGGATCGGTGTCGGAATTGTGGCTGCCGTGGGAATAGGGCGGATGGTGCCAGAGCGCGATCGTCCAGCGGCGCCCGTTCGCGGCGAGATCGTTTTGCAGCCACGTCAACATCGCTGCGCGCAGCGTGGGGTCGATGGTTTGGGAGTCGAGGCTGACGAAATGGATGTCGCCGTGGTCCCAGGAAAAATAGCGTTCGGTGTTCGACGGATAGCCGCCGCACTCCGCGTTTGTCGGGAACGTGAACAGGTCGAAATAGGCATCCGTGTAACTCCCGCCGCTGGCCTGCGCGGTGTCGTGGTTGCCCAGACATGACCAGACCGGACTTTGGCGCAACACGGCGGCATACATGTCGAAAATCGCGACCTGATATTCGCTGTCGAGCCCGGACTCGTAGGCGTTGTCGCCGAGAAGGAGCACGAGATCGTTGCGGCGAAATTGCGCGCTCGCGTAATAGCCGTCGCGCACGGCGCGCTGGTTCGCGGTGTTGGTGCCGCAGTCGCCGAGCACCCAGACGCGGATCGTGCGCTCGGTGCCGGGCGCGGGCGCGATGCGGAAGGAAGTGTTCGCGTCGCCGCCAGCGAGCGGGCCGGTCGTCGCCGAGCCGACAGCGTAGAAGTATTCGGTGTCGGGCTGCAAGCCGGTGAGGCGGACTTCGTGCTCGGTGGTTGGTGCCGCGTCGCTCGCGGTGCTCGTGAGATTGGCTGGAGCAGACCCATACCAGACTCGGCTGTCGGTGGCGGTGTTTGTCCGCCAGCGCAGCGTGACGGCGGAGGAATTGTGCATCTGCAAATACGGGCCGCGCGAGATGTAAAACGCGGGATTGCCGAGCAACTCGGCGTCCATGACGATGTCTGAACTCGTCGCGTTCGCCTGGTGGATTTCGACCGCGAGTGTGTTGGCGCCAGCGACAAGGAGATTGGCGCCAAGCGCGATCGTATCGTAGCCGGTCGCGGTGGAAACGAGCTCGTTGGCGAAGGTGTCGTAAGCCACTGCGCCCGCCGCCATCCCGAGGCGGCTGGCTTCCACGCCGTTTACATAAACGACTGCGCCGTCATCGCGCAGCAAACGCAGCGTCAGTCCCGAAAATGCTGCCGGATCGGTGACGTTGAAAGTCTGGCGACAATAGGTGGTGACGTATTTGTTCGACGCGTTCGGTCCGTAGGAAACCGTCGTGCCGAGCGGAAAGGAGCCGTAAGCGCCTGGCGTGTTGGAATAGCCGAGCGGCGCGGCACCCGTGGGCCAGCCGCCATCGGTGAAAGCCGGCGCCCGCCAGGCCGTGCCCTGATCGCTGCCGTTGTCGCGGTAGCGCCACGTCGAGCCTTTGGCCACGAGCGTCGTCGGCGATTGCCCGTGCGCACCCGAAGTTGCCGTCAGAACGATCCACGCCGCGGCCAGCAGCGTTTTTCCGCAGTGCAGCGAGTGGATCATCCTCATGGCGAGACTGCCGGTTTCGCCAGAGCGGCGCAAATCTCTTCGGCGAGCTGGCGATTCTCGGGAAGCTGCCGCTTCTCAGGCGGAATTTTTTCCAGAAAATCCGCCGCCGATTTCCAAGCGAGGCGCGCTTCGCCGTGGCGTCCCATTTTGTCCAGCAACCGCGCCTTGCGCGCCAGCCAGATGTCCGGCCGCAGCCCCGCCGCGACGAAGCCGCCGAGCCGCCGCAACGCCGCAGCGCTGTCGCCCGCCGCTTCTTCGATCTCGAGCGCCCGCTGCTCCAGCGTCGGCGAGCGGCCGCCGAACCCCGCGCTGCCTTCTTCCAGACACCGCAGCGCTTCCGCCATGCGGCCATGTCGCGCCAGTCCATCGGCGCGCGCGAGGAACAACTCGATTCCCGGCGGTTTCGCGAGGGCGATGGCCGCGGCCAGGTCGGCGTCCGCTTTTTCCCACGCGCCCGTTTGCGCCAGCGCCTGCGCGCGCAAGTAAAGCGCACGGATGTGCGTTGGGTTTTCTTTCAAGAACGCATCGAACCACGGCAGACTCTCTGCCGGCCGGTTCATGCCGAAGCGGAGTTCGGCCATGCCCAGAAGAGGGGCAGCGAGACCGGGACTCAGCTCGCACGCCCGGCGGTAATCCGCTTCTGCCGCGGTGTCATCCTCGTGCAGGCGGTGAAATTCGGCGCGCTGGAAATAGAGCGTCGCGTCGCCCGGCGACTCCGCGATGCGGCGCGACGCTTCCGCGATGGATTCGTGCAAGTCGCCGTGCGCGCAAACTGCCGCGGGCCGGCCCAGCAACGCCGCGCCGAAAAGGAACAAGAAGAAAAAACGTGAGCGCATCGGCCGAAGGCAACTGCACCCGAGGAGTCGCCATCACCGCGGCGACGATTCTTTTCAGCTTTCGTTCTCAACCGCGCTAGAGTCAACGCCCATCGCGAACGCCGCCGGCTCCAGGCGGTCAAAGCGTTTTCCAGCCTGCGCTCATTGATGTCAGACACGAAAGAAATCCTCAAAAAAATCCGCCGCCTCGAGCTGCGCACGCGGCGTTTGGTGAACGACGCGCTCGCCGGCCAATACCACTCGGTCTTCAAAGGCCGCGGGATGAACTTTGAGGACGTGCGCGCGTATCAGCCGGGCGACGAGGTGCGCTTCATCGATCGCAACGTCACCGCGCGCACCGGCGAGTTGCACGTGAAAAATTTCACCGAGGAACGCGAGCTCACCGTCGTGTTGCTCGTCGATGTCTCGGCCTCGGGCGCGTTCGGCAGCGTGAACCTGAGCAAGCGCGAACTCGCGGCCGAGGTCGCCAGCGTGCTGGCCTTCAGCGCGGTCGGCAACCGGGACAAAGTCGGGCTGGTGCTTTTCTCCGACGGCATCGAGCTCTTTCTCCCGCCGGAAAAAGGCCGCGGCCACGTGCTGCGCATCATCCGCGAAGTGCTCTTCTTCCAGCCGCGCGGGCGCGGGACGAACCTCAACGCCGCGCTCGATTTTCTGAACAAAGTTGTGCGCCGGCGCGCGGTCGTTTTTTTGCTCAGTGATTTCCAGGCGCCGGACTTCTCGCGGCCGCTGGCAGTCACCGCGCGGCGGCACGATCTCGTCGCGGTGCCTGTGGTCGATCCCTTGGAAGAAACCCTCCCCGATGTAGGTCGCGTGACGCTCGAAGACGCGGAGACCGGCGAGCAATACGAAGTGAACACGAGCGACGTCGGCGCGCAGGTCGCCTTCCGCAAAGCCATCGCCGCGCGCCGCGAACTTCTCGCCGCGCTCCTGCGCAAATTCGGCGTCGATTCCATCGCGCTGCGCACCACCGACGACTACCTGCCGGCGCTGCGCACGTTTTTCAAAACCCGCGAACGCCGGCTCGCGCGGCGCTGACCGTTTTGCGCAAGACCGCACACCCGACGCCCGCAGATTCCCAGTGCGCCGCGATTCAACAGTCGATTCCCCAATCCATGAAACCCTCCTCCCTCTTCCGCTCCCTCGCGCTCGGCGCGACGCTCCTGCTCGGCGGCTCGCTCGTCGCCCGCGCGCAAGACGTCGTCCGTCTCGGCAACCTCAAATTCGCCCACTACGGCGCCGTTTCTTACATGAAAGAAATCGCGCCGAAATATAACCTCAAAATTGAGGAGAAAGTCTTCGCCAAAGGCATCGACATCATCCCGGCCATCATCGCCGGCGAGATCGACATCGCCGCCAGCGCGATGGACGGCACGATCGCCGGCCGTGCCGCCGGCGTGCCGATCTACGTCGTCGCCGGTTTCTCCAAAGGCGGCACGCGCATCGTGGGCCA
Organism: uncultured Chthoniobacterales bacterium; assembly: GCA_964246635.1. Taxonomy (GTDB): domain Bacteria; phylum Verrucomicrobiota; class Verrucomicrobiia; order Chthoniobacterales; family SZAS-18; genus JAFAXH01. The sequence goes on from CAXTRS010000134.1 coordinate 10,644, forward strand.
ATCGGGCATGGACTGGAAAAACGGCGTCGCCGATTTGAAGGGCAAAAAAGTCGCCGTTCCGCGCGGCGGCGCGCAGGAAATCGCGCTGCGCGCCGAGCTCGACAAAGCCAAACTCTCCAGCTCCGACCAACCCGGCAAAGCGGACGTGCAGCTTCTTTACATGGGTTACCCCGAGTGCAACCAGGCGCTCCAGCAAAAGAACGTCGATGCGATGTGCCAGAGCGAGCCGCAATCGACGCAGGCCATCGCGCGCGGCTTCGGCAAGGAGATCGTCAAACCGTATGATACGCCGATGGGCGAGATGCCGCGCTCCTTCGCGATGACGGAAAAACTCTACAAAGAAAAGCCCGATGTCGCGCAGCGCGTGCTGAAGTGCTTTGTCGAGGCGACGAAGATGTTCATCGACCAGCCGGCGCTGGCGGAGAAATTCGTCTGCGAGCAGGTCTTCAAAAACCAGCTCACGTCCGAGGAATACAAGCAGGCGATGGAGAACGCGGCGTTCACCTACGACGTGACGGTCGAGAACGTGCAGATCACGATCGACTACATGGTGAAGCTCGGCGTCGGCAAGCTGGCGAACGCGCCGAAGGCGGTCGATTTCGTGAAGCTCGATCTCTTGCAGAAAGCGAAGGCCGAGCTCGGCGTGAAGTAGCGAATGAACGAGCGCGCGCGGAATGATGCTCGTCGGCGCCGGCCTCGGCGGCTGGGCGAGCCGCGACGCGTTGCGCTCCTGGTATCCGCGCTTGCGGAAGCCGGCGCTGACTCCGCCGGCCGCGATGTTCCCGACCGTCTGGACGGTTTTATATTTGCTGATGGCGACCGCGTTTTGGGGTGTGATTCAGCACCGCGACGAGGCGCCGTGGCTCGTGCGACCGGCGGCGGTGGCTTACGCGGTGCAGCTCGCGCTGAATGCCGGGTGGCCGGTGCTGTTTTTCACCTTGCGGCGCGTGCGGCTGGCGTCGTGGGTTTGCGTGCTGCTGAGCGGCGCGATCGTCGCCATGATGGTGATCTTCCGCCTCGTCGCGCCGTGGACCGCGTGGCTGCTCGCGCCGTATCTTGCGTGGGTTTGTTTCGCCGGCTATCTCACGCGCGCCTTCGAGCGGTTGAATCCGGAGTTTTGGGAGT
>CAXTRS010000135.1:0-11726 GCA_964246635.1 uncultured Chthoniobacterales bacterium
GTGCTGGAGGGCTCTTCGTCCACCCACGCGTTCGAGTTGGATCTAGAATTGCCTGGCGGGGCGGGACGGCCGCGAAACACGAATCGCCTCGGGCAAGAACTCGGCCGATGGCGCTACACGATGCCGATTATCCCGATAGATGCCGTGGGAGAACACGAGTCGCTTTATCCGGAAAACGCCATTGATCCCGCAGTCACCCAGCGCTTCTCACTCCGCGGAGCGCAGTTCACCTTCCCCGGCGGCGATAGCTTTCGGTGCCTTGGCATGGACGGACCTTTCCCATGGCGGGAGATCGCTTCCGCCTCATGGCGGGTGCGATTGGCGATATTACCGAAGGCACCGGCAGATTCCGCGGTATGCAGGGGAATGTCACCTTCTGCGGCGAAATCACGGCGCGCGGCGAGTTGCGCGGACACATTATCATTCGCGTCCTTGATGAAAGCGGAGTGTTCGTGCGCGACGATGCGGTCGCGCCCTCCGGGGGCGGTCGTGACTTGGAGGGCGATCTGACCTTCTTCGCGTGGGTCGGACAGAAAGATCCCAATGACGCCATCGAAAACCATTTCAGCATCGACTCGAATGGCAATCCTCGCGGAATGAACATTGCCACCAACCTCAAGCACGGATCGGTTTTTTCGGCCCTTCGCGGGGGGCGGCTCCAGGCCTCCCGCCTCCGAGTGGCAAACAAGATCGGCCAGGAGATCGGGTTCGGCCGCCCCAGCGATCCCAACGCGCCGCCGCGCGGCACCCCGAAACGGCCTTTCCCTTTTGAAGGCGTCGCCCGTTACAGCCTTTTCCAAGCGCCCGGCGCTGCTTCGTCTGAGTGTGGCGCTCTCACGACGAACGTGCTCGTGGGCGGAAGGGTTGACGTCAACTTTCCCGGCGCGCCCGAGGAGCCCGGGCTCCGCTTCGGTTTTTTCGGTCCCATACTCTATGGTGACGGTTGTTTCCGAGGGGCCGGTGGGATGTTTTACGGGGCTTCCGCGTCCATCTTCAAACTGCCGCCCGCACAGCATGTCGTGACCCATTTTTATGCCGCCGTCTTAATCGATCCCGAGCACCGTTTCCGCCGGTGAACCTCTTTCGGTTCCAAGTCCCATGAGCGACTCACTTACTCGAGCCAGCCCGCCTCCGGCAAACGGCGGAGCCGGAAATCTTCCGGACGTCAACGCTGAGACCTATCCATACGAGGTCGTGCAGGCGCAACTCGATCGCGCGGCTTTTTTTCATCTTTACGCCGTTCCATCCCAAGCCGCGTCCGAGTCGCCCGGCCTGCTCACCGATCAGGAGGATTGGTTTGCGCTCAACGGCGGCTATGGGCTGGACATCGTCTCCCGGCTGCACCCCTTCGATTCCTCAGTGGATCAGGCCTCGCGCGAAGGCGGCGTGCAAGTCCGGCCGCAACTGCACCAATCCATCGGCGAGTTGCGCGCTAAATGGTTTTTTGGCGTGGAAGGACTCGGCTGGGACTTGGCAGGGCTTCCCGCGCCGGCAATTTTCGATGCGTGGCGATCTCAACCGTTCGCTTTGCGAGAGGGCCGGCTTTTGCTGGGAGAGCGCGGAAGTGGTTTCGAAGTGTACGGCGTTGGGCGCACCTATTCGATTGCTTCGGAACACGGACCGCAACTGGCCTGCTGCGCTTGCGGAAACCTCGCGCCGGGACTTGGCGATCTGGCTGGCTTGGAAGGGACGTTTTCGCTCAATGGCATTATCACCAAGGAGCTGGGATTTATGGGCAGCGTCGGATTGCGCATCGTCGATCCGGAAAAGCGGCTTGAGTTGCGCGACGGAGAAATCCTTCCCGCAACTCCTTCCGCGCAGGAGGCCGCCTGGTTCGCGGATGACGGCGGCACCTACATCGCCATGCGCGGTGAAAAGGAAAACCGCAGCATTCGCACTACCTATGGCCCTTCCCCGGGAGCGGGGCTGGTGACCCTCGTCACGCCAGCCGTCATGAAAAGTGTGCGCTATCCGGTGGCAAACCGAGGCGGACGGATTGCCGTCGGCATCGAGCCGCGGGCGACGATTGCGAATCTTCTCGCGAACGTATCGCTGAACATCCTCGCGCCACCCGGCACCGCGGCGGTGCCGAACGATTTTCAAACGCGGAACGTCTATACGTTCGTCGATGTCGCCGGACGGACCGTCGGGACGATTACCGCGTGGGTAGAAACGGGGAAGTCCTTCAACCTCACCTTTCCCGCGGCACCGGGACAGCTGGGAATGCGCTTCGCGGGCTTTGGAAAAATTATCGGCGGCACGGGCGTCTTCGAAGGGGTACAGGGTACCGTCATGGTAAACTCCGCCATCGGCATCGCGCCGCATGCGCTCTCGATGCTCGAGGTCTTCCGGCTGGTCGATCCCTGTGGTCGCTTCCGCGCCGCTCTCGGCGGAAACGATCGCAAAGCGGATCGCCGTCCGACGGGGCGAACGACGGAGCGCTACAAAAGCAGCATCGGCGCCTCGACGGTTGCCGCCGGGGACTCCCGTGAGCCGGCAAAACTGCCCGATCTGGAGCACGGCCTTCATCCGTTCGGTGTAATCCAGCGGGCGCTGGAGAAAGCGGCGATCTTTAATCTTTTCGTCTCGCCTACTCCGGAAAAGGCGCCGGTGCCGCGCAACAAATTTCAGGCACAGACCAAGTTCCAAATTGCCGGGCCTCTGCACCGCTTCCGAATCCATTCCACCGTTGCCGCGCAGGGCGAGGGTATGCTCAAGGCCACAAACCTCGTCGGGGGCCGCCTCGGAACCGTCAACCATGAGATTCGTTTTGTACCCGACGATTTCGTCATCACCCCAGGGGAGCGCCCACCGGAGACGCCGCTCGATCCCACTCGGTCTCAACGCTTCGTCCTGGCCAACGGTATATTCAATTTCGCTGGCGGCGACGATTCCTTCCACGGATTTGGTAGTGGGCAAACCTACCCTATCAACGTGGACGGCCGCAGTTACCTCATGATGTGCGCCATCGGCACCATCACCCAAGGCCAGGGCAAATTTCGGGGACTTGCCGGCACCTATGTGTTTACCGGCACCTTCTCCGAACGTAGCGGCTATTGCGGAGCGGTCGTGCTCCGGCTCATCGATGAAGATGGCATCTTTCGCGTGGACGACCCGCTGCCGGCGGAAGACGAGATCGTGTCGGAAACCTCCGGCCTCACCTTTTTCCAATTCCAAGGCCGAAAACACGACGAAACCAGCAGGACGACCTACGGCTATGGGCCCGACGGTGAACCGGATCGGCTGGAGCTGACCCAAATCCTGTCTCTCTTCGAAGCCGCTACGACGAACGCGCCGGACCTTCGCACGCATGCGTCGGCCGGCCCCGCGATCGGCAAGATCAGCTCCAAGGTTTTTCTCAACCTGCTCCGTCCAAACGGGCTCGGAACCGATGCGTCACCGATTCCATTCCAGAGCCTGAACGAATTTCGATTGCAAGCGGACAATGGGAGCGATCTCGGCGGTTTTCGCGCCTTCGGAGGAGAGGGCCGCAGCTTCGCTGCGTCGCTGAAGGCCACGCCCGGCACGCCTTATCTGCGCTTCGGTGCGTTCCAAGAGATCGGCGACGGCACGCTGGCCTTCGCTTTCGCCCGTGGCGTGCTCTCCGATAATTCGATTGTGAGTCTCTCGCCACACGTCACCTCCACCCTTTATACCATTTGTCTGGTGGATCCACGCGGCGATTGGAGAGATGGCGGACGCGCCGAAGAGCGGAGCGCCGGCGGCGGCTCCGCCGAACACGACCGCCACTCGACTTTCCCATCCTCGACCGAAAATACCGAAATCAGCAAAGCGAAAGGGCTCAGCACCATGCAAGAAGATCGAAAAATGTATATCTATGTCGAACTGTGGGAAGCCAAAGAGGCGTGGAAAGCCCTCACCACGGAACAGCGATTCGCCAAGATTGAACAATTGTTGAATGAAGCCCATGCAAACCCGATCACGGGCGTCATTCCGGTGAGCGTGCGTAGCGCCGGCGAACTCACGCTCTTCGATGGGATCATCGAACAACCGGCGATCATTAGCGATTCCGTGGCCCGGCCGACGGGCTTTCGCTACATGTCCGCCTACATCATCCCAACTCTCGATTTGATTCGCAAATTCGAGAAGCGGGTGGAAAACCTTGGCTGGTGGTTCGACTATTTTCACCAAGTCAATGCGTGGGGTTTGATGGATCGCGAAGCTTGCGTAGCCGACATGGCAACGCTCGGCAAGCCAGCGCCTCCCGCCATCGTACGCACCTCCCGGGTCGCGCTCGATCTGGAGGGCACGAAAGCCGGCGAACAGCTAAACGTCCTCAAAGCCAGCCAGGAACGGGGACAATTCTGCTGGTGCCCGCCAGGCCGCTTCCAGATGGGTCTCGCAGGCATCGAGGTCTCGCTCACCAGAGGGTTCTGGATGGGAAAATACCTCGTCACCCAGGCGCAATATCAGGCCGTCACGGGAGAAAATCCCAGCGGCTTCCGCGGCGCCTCCCTGCCTGTTGAATCGGTGGAAAAGGAAACCGCGATGGCATTTTGCGAGAAGTTGACCGCGCTCGAACGGGCCGCCGGCCGTTTGCCCGATGGTTGGGAGTATCGGCTCCCGACCGAAGCCCAATGGGAATACGCCTGCCGCGCCGGCACCACCACCGCGTATAGCTGGGGCAATGACGAAAGCGTGATCGGGAATTACGCGTGGTATGCGGCAAATTCGGGAGAGCGGACGCACCCCGTCGGCGAGAAACGGCCCAACGCTTGGGGCATCCATGACATGCATGGGAACTGCATCGAATGGTGTCGCGACCCCTGGATGGACGAGCTCCCCGGGGGTGTCGATCCGGAAGTGACCGTCCGCGATCTGCCCGCGCGGCCTGGCTGGTCGAAGACGCCCTTCTGGATCTGCCGGGGCGGCAGTTGGCAGTATCCTCAGGTGGAGCGGTTGCGCTCGGGAAATCGCGAACGTCTCGGACCCCGTGATCGCAGCTATCTCATCGGATTCCGCATCGCCTTGGTGCGGACGGCAGCCTGAACCGGAGCGTCGCATCGGCCATGACTTTCATCGAAGGAACGAGCGCCGGCGAGGAGCGAGGCCAATTCTGCTGGTGCCCTCCCGGCCGCTTTCGGATGGGGTATGACGCCCAGGAGGTAACACTCACGAACGGTTTTTGGATGGCCAAATACGCCGTCACCCAGGGAATTTATCAGTTCGTGATGGGCGATAATCCGAGCGGCTTTATCGGGCCTCTCCTGCCGGTGGAATCCGTCGGCCGGGCGCAGGTCACGGACTTTTGCTCGAAGCTCACGAACCTTGAACGCGGGGCGGGACGCTTGCCCGGTGATTGGGAATACCAGCTCCCCACAGAGGCGCAATGGGAGTATGCCTGCCGCGCCGGTACCGACAGCGTGTTTCCGTGGGGCGACAACCCCGCCTTGGCGGACGAATATACTTGGCACATCGGCAATGCCGGTTTCATGACGCATCCCGTCGGCGAAAAAAAGCCCAACCGGTGGGGACTCTACGACATGCTCGGGAACACCCTCGAATGGTGTCGGGATGCATGGGCGCCGCAGTATCGGGGGGGCGTCAATCCTGAAACCACCCAACGCGCTCTGCCCGCAGGGCCGCGCGACGGCGGAGCAATTTACTGGGTTTCCCGCGGTGGCGGCTGGATCATCCCCCCGTCGGTCACTGCGCGAGACCGCGTCCGCTTGGGTGCTGCCGATCAAGGCTATCTCCTCGGTTTTCGAGTCGCAATCGTCCCGCGCGACTCGCGACCTTAGGGCCGCAACACCTCGCGCCATGGGCAAAACCACAGAGCTCGCCGCCGATTTTGCAAAGGCCACCGTCCGGTTCTCCTGGTCGCTTCCGCTCTTTGGGATGCAGCAAATCCTCAATCTGCTGCGCCCCTCCCGAGCCGCTCGCGGGCTCGACAGCGCTTCCCTGGCGATGGAGCAGGAGTTGGGACGCACCCTCCGCGCGGCGTGGTCCATCGGTAACGCCCTGCAGCGCGAAGTGTTCGACGCCGTGCTTGGCGCGGGACATGGCGCAGCGCCGCTTCCCTCCCGGGACATGCCCGTCACAGGCTGGGGACCGATGCCGAATCCGGCGACCGGTCCGGCGGCTCCCGGAAACGCGCCTCCGCAAACTCCCATTTCGGCCGAGTACCCGTTTTCGGGGCGTTTTCTTGAGGTTTTCGGGTCGCGGATGCATTACCTCGACGAGGGTTCTGGCGAGCCGATCCTAATCCTTCATGGGAATCCCACCTGGTCCTACATGTGGCGAAACATCATCCCCTATTTGACTCCGCACGGGCGCTGCATCGTCCCGGATTTGATCGGCTACGGTCGCTCGGACAAACCGGAAATCGAGTACCGTTGGGCGGACCACGTTCGTTACGTGGAGGAATTCATCCGACGGATGAATCTCAAGAACATTCTCCTCGTGTTGCACGACCAAGGCTCCGCGCTGGGATTTCATTACGCCCGGCGCAATGAGCGCAACATCCGGGGCATCGCATTTCTCGAGGCAATTATCCGGCCCACCCCGTGGGAGAGCTTTTCGACCCCGGAGTTTCGCGATCTGTTTCGGAAATTCCGTTCCGGCGGCATCGGCGGCGAAGGGTGGCAGATGCTCGTCGATGCGAACGTCTTCATCGAACAGGTACTGCCGCGCGCGGCCGGGCGCCCGCTGTCGAAGGTGGAGATGGATTACTATCGCGAACCGTTCACGGAGCCGAAGAGCCGCCTCCCGATCTGGCGCTTCGCTCGGGAGACGCCGATCGGCGGCGAGCCGCCCGACGTGTGGGAAGCCGTGTCGATTTACAGCCGCTGGCTGGAACGATCGCCTTTGCCCAAACTCCTCCTTTACGCGGAACCCGGAGGGCTCATCACCGCCGAGCATCTCGACTGGTCCAGGCGCCACATCGCCAATCTGCGGACAATCTATCTCGGAACAGGAGTTCACTTTCTACAGGAGAACCATCCTCACGAAATCGGTCGCGAAATTGCGAAGTGGATCGCCGAGCTCCCGGGGGAGGACAGGCCGTCGCCATGAACGCCGCATCGCGGGAGCAACTCGATCCGCCAATGAGCGACGCCGATTCGATCACGGAAGCTGGCGTCGTGACGCCGGAGCAAATGAAGGCTTACTTCGAGAAGGCGGTCGTGTTCAGTTGGTATTCGCACTCCCACCGGGGCACCCCGATTTTCGACGGTGCTTCCATCATCGGATTTGAGCTCCACGAAAACCTGCACAGGCTGATCTTGAACACGCTGCCGCCGACCGATGGCCTGCCCCTGCGAGGCTCCAAAACCATCGGCGAAACCATCGCCACCGTCCGGCAGCGGTGGTTCCTCGCTCCGGACGATTTTGTCGCCGCACCGGGCGTAGTACCGCCCCGAACGAGGTTCGACCCGTCGCGTTCGCAACGATTTACGATCCTCGACGCCCGCTATCGCTTCGGAGACAACGAAGACACTTTCAGCACTTTCGGCACCGGACAAACGCATGCGTCCGCGAGCAGCGGCAACCCTCAGCTCCTCGCTACGGCGATCGGCGTGATCATCAATGGGACTGGCCGATTCGAGCATTGCCAGGAGGGCACCTGCGTCCATGCAGGTGCGCTCTCCGAAACTGGAGATTTTTCAGGAAGCATGACCTTGCGAATGCTGGACCAAAAAGGCGTGTTTCGCGCCTGCGGACCTCTCTGCGCTCCGTCGCCGATTGCCGACCCCGAACCCGGCGTCGCCTATCTCCTGTTGCGAGGCGAAGCAACCCCGCAGGATCCGGTCTCGCCGAATCTCGCCGCGGACGGCAGGCGGATCGGTCTGATCGTCGAGCAAGGACTCCAACTCCAGCGACTCGACTGCGCAGTCGATGAATCGAATCGTGCGCGGATCTTCGACGAGGCCGGCTCGCGCACCGGAAAAATCACGGCTCGCGTCGAGTTCGATCCGGACTCGGCGGGCGGCACTCCCATGAGCCCGATTCCGTTTGCCGCGCGGCTCGATCTCGTGTTTTTGGATCGGGATGGAGCGACGATCGGTACCATCACCGCCGACACGACCGAAGGACGCGTCTTCAATCTCTCGCTGCTCGGACAGCCGGCAATCCGCTTCGGCGGTGTCGGTCGAATCCGCGGTGGAACCGGTCCATTTGAAGGGATCGCCGGCCTGATCACCGACAATTCCGTGGTAGTATTTGAACCACACATCAGCGCGAGCACCTATGTGCTACGCATTGAAGAGCCCGCGATGCATGAACCCGGTTCGTAGCACCGCCGCCCATGAGACCACGCGTCCGCGTTTGGACGGCGGCGAGCGCGGTCGAATAGGACTCGCCAGCTTGATCTCCTCGGCGATTTCACGAGAGGTTTTTGAGGCAAACTGGTTTTCCAACCCGGCTTGGCGCGTCGCGGATAGCTTGCTTGCCAGCGCTGGGGCAATCGCAAAATTCGCCGGCTCCGAAGCGGGAATTCTGGAATCCCAAAACAAATTGGCGGCGTTTGCCGCTTTCCGTAATCCGCGCTCGCACTTTTTCTTTGCGGACCGGCAGATTTCCTGGCGGGAGTATGTGCGGCGGGCGCGCGCGCAAGGGGCGTATGCGTCGATCTGGCTTTTCGAAGGCGAGGCCGCGCGGCTTTCAGAGCAGGCTGGGTCGCCCGAAGAAGCGATCGACGGCCTCAATTCACTCGTGGAATCGGAAACCTCGCTCGATAAATCCACCTGGCTGCCCCTCTACACCGGCACCGGAATGGCTGTCGCGCGTCGGCTGCTTGAGAACGCCAGCCGCTCCGGAGCTTGGGATATTCACACCTTTTTCGATCGAATTAACATTCTTGCCGCCAGGTGCCGCATGCCCACCTACACTGCCTGCCTTCACGAAGCCGCTGGCCTCGTCGTCCAGACGCTGTATCCGCGTCTGCTCGAACAGCTTGTCCGCGCGCAGCCGCCGTTTGGCCCCGAGCGGTTGTCGCTCTTTTGGCACGGCGTGGGCCGGGGACTCTATTTCGATCCGCTGCTGCTCCCGGGAGGGCCGCTGCGGCGCCGGTTGATTCGTCGCGCGCTTTCCGCCGCTCCCTGCGATCTCGCGCGTGCCAATCTTGTGGCGGGCTATTTTTGGGCGCTCGCGCTCGTCAACATCCGGCATCCCGCGGTAGTGACGAATTTTCTGGAAACCAGCCCTCCAGTCTCCTGGAATACGCACGCGGCGGCGATTGCCGACGGCATCGGCGCCGCCCTCATGGTCTGGCAGCACCTCACCGGTGCCCAAGCCGAAATCAGCCGTTTTCTCAACTTCTCCTCGACGATCCCGCTCTGGACGGAAGGCATCATTCCCGAAACACGCCGGCGTCTTCACGATGATTACGACCGGCTGAATCAGGAGGATCGTATCCCGCAAATCTTTCTTTTTCGCGAAGCGTAAGCTGCCTGTACCCGACGCCGATCATCCGATTCAAAGCTCTCGACTTTCAATGACATTGCCATGAAATGCGAACCCACACTCTTGGGCGAATTGACCGTACTCGAACCCATGCTCGGGATCTGGGATGAGATCGTCCAATACCAACCCGCAATCCTGACCCCGGATGGCCAGACCGCCACTTCACTCACCACCAAATCCTCGGAGCTTGCGGGACGATTCCTCTACATGTCGGGGAAGTGGCAACCCCCGGGAACCGATTTCCTGAATGTCATCACTTACGACTCCAATGCGAAGGAATTCCGGATGTGGTATTTCGATTCGACCGGGGCCTTTTCACCGGCCCCAATGTGCGGCCAGTGGAATCCGCAAACGCAGATTCTAACTTGGCGCAGCCTCGACGAACAGGGCAACGACTCGGTCGGCACCCACTCCATCGTCAGCATGGATCGCAACGAATGGACCATGGTGACAAAGACTTCCGGAGGCGATCTGTTGATGAGTGCCCATGGCGTGCTCAATCGGCGATCGGTTTGAACCATTGGATTGCCGCTGGAAACCCGCACTTTTCGCTTTCGCGCACCCCCTGTTGGCGTTATGCTGGAGCCGATTAACAGCCGGAGGTTCAATATGCGCGATCTCACCAATGCCGTTGTCCGATTCTCCTGGAGCTTGCCGCTTTTCGGCATGAAACAAATGCTCAATTTCGTCACTTCCGGCCGCGGAACGGCCGCGGCGCTCAACGAAGTCAGCGATGCCGCTCGCCGGCACCTCGGCGAAACCATGGGCGACTTGGCGTCCAACCTCGAAAAGACGCAGAATAGGATCAGCGACGCCATCTTTCGGCGCTCGTGCCGGGATGGCGATGGCGACCAGCGCGAACGTCGGCAGCAAGGATGGGGTCCCATCCCGCGCGACCGCTACAGCGATTCCCCAGGCACTTGAGCGATAAGCTAGAGCGCTGCTCGATTGAGTTAGCTAACATAGCCACAGTGTTTGAAGAAGCCGCGCGCGGCGCTGGCGCTGATGGCGCGCAGTCCCTGACCGATGGCGCGATCCAGCGCTGCGCTGGTGCGCGCGGCCACCCGACGCAGGCAGCTCTTGAGCTTTAGCCCAAGCCATTTCGATGGGATTGAAGTCCGCGCTGTAGGGCGGCAGGTAGAGCAGGCGCACGCCGGCGGCTTCCAGAAGTTCACGCACGCCTTTGACCTTGTGCGCGCCCAGGTTGTCCATGACCACCACCGCGCCCGGCCAGAGCTGAGGCAGGAGCACGTCTTTGAGGTAAGTCAGGAACACGCGCCCGGCGGTGGCCCCATTCACACACATCGGCTCCAGCGTGCCGCGCAGGCAGAGCGCGCCCAAGATCGACACGTTCTCGCCCCAGTTGCGCGGCGCCGAGCCAAAGGCGCGCGTGCCGCAAAGACTGCGAGCATAGCGTCGGGTCATGGCGCGGTTGACCCCGCTCGCGTCGAGGAAGACGAAGTCCTCCGCCCGCACCCCGGCGAGTTGCTCTGGCCAGGCCGCGCGCAAGGCTTTGACCCGTGCGCTGCCGGCCTCGTCGTCTTTGAGGGTCTTTTTTTGCGCGTGAGTCGCAGGCGCAAAAGCAGGCGGCCCACGCTGGCCGCGCTCAGCGCAAAGCCCGCCGCCAGCATGGCTTGGTGGTGTTCGGCAATCGTGTGGTCGTGGTCCTGGGCCACCAAGCCGCTGAGATGCGCGAGCGTGGCGGCCGTGGCCAGCGGCGGCCGGCCGCCGCCGCGGGGCCGCGCCGCCACGTCGCCGCTCTGCCGGTGCAGGGCCGAGAGATCACGCACGAAGCTCGCGCTCACCCCAAAGCGCGCAGCCACCTCTTGCTGGCTGGAGTCGCCCTGCTGCCAGGCCGCGAACACCTTGCGCCGCAAATCCAAAGAATATGCCTTTGCCATCGGCCAGCAGTACCGAAAACTTGGCTTACTCAAACGAGTAGTGCTCTAGTAGGGTAGGCATCGATGAAAGCCTACTCGGTGGATTTGCGCGAGCGTGTGGTTGCCGCGGTGGATGCCGGGACACCGGCTGCCGGCAGGTGTTCCTGCCTGCCTACAGCCCCGACTTCAACCCCATCGAGTGCGCGTTTTCCAAACTCAAGACCTTCCTGCGCCAGGCCAAGGCGCGCACGCAAGCAACCCTCGAAGCGGCCATCACCGCTGGCTTGGCGACCATCACCAGCCAAACGCTTGCGGCTGGTTCAAACACTGCGGCTTCCCAATCTCGCTCAATCACCTTGAGAACTGCTCTAGAGCACTGCTCGTTTGAGTTTGCCTGATTTCGCGGGCAGATTGGTGGATGCC
>CAXTRS010000136.1:0-11722 GCA_964246635.1 uncultured Chthoniobacterales bacterium
CGCGCGAAGTGGTGCCGACATCGCTGACCTGGCTCGTCATGCCGATGACGAGCGAGTAATACGCGAAGTCCCAATAATCCGGCTCGCCCTTTTCCGGGAAAGCGAGGCCGCCGGCATTTTCGGCGTGGGGCCGGGCCAGCTTGTCTTGGTAGTAACGGCGCGCGTAGTGCAACGCGAACGTCGTGTGCACCAGAAACCACGAACAAAGCACGGCGACGATCGACATCGCGATGTGCTGCGCTTTGGTCGCGTGCGCGACGGTCTCGCCTTTGATGCTGCCGATCAAAAAAAGAATCGACGACAAGCCCGCGATGGCGGCGAAGAGGACGATGAGAAAAATGATCGTGCGCCCGATGTCCTGCCGCATGGCCTCGAGGCGAATGCGGGCGGGCGGCGTGTAGTTCATCATGGTCCAGGCGAGCGCGAGGAGCACGAGCGCGCCGGCATCGTAGGCGATCACGAACCGGGTCTGCCACGGGGGACGCTGCGGCAGCGCGAAGAGCGTCGCAGCGCCCACCGCGAGGGCGATCGCCAGCCGCCAGTGGGAATCCAGCGCGCGGATGCGCCGGCCCAACTGGGCGGCGTGTCGCGGGTGCGTCGCCGCGAGGTGCGTCGGCGGAAAGTCGTCGCTCATCGGCGCAAGAGAAACCCTCTCCCGCGGATGCTCAGCGCGCCGCCGAACGCGCCGTTTCGACTACGTGCGACGGCCGCGTCTCGGGGCCGCTGATTTTCACCACGGTGCCGGTCGGCACAATGTCGTAAAAGCGTTGTGCGACCGCGGCCGGCAGCCGGATGCAACCATGGCTGGCAGGGTGACCCGGAAGGTAGCCGGCGTGCAAGCCGACCGACCCACAAGAGAGCCGCAGGAAATGCGGCATCGACGCGTTGTGATACAGCGTCGAACGCCATTCTTTATACTTCTGCGTCACCACGTAAGTGCCCGGCGGCGTCGGCTTGTCGGGCCGGCCGCTGGAGATTTCGGAAGACATTATCGGGACGCCGCCGCGCGAGAGCGTGACGCGTTGCGCGCGCAGATCGACGTCGAGGCGCATCGTCGCCGCGTCGCTGCCGGGGCGCACGCCGAGCATTTGTTGCATGCCGGCGATATCGCCGAGTTCCGCGGCGATGTCGAGCGGCCGGGTGCCGGTGCGCGTGCTGGCGTAGCGATTCGCGCCCGCGTCGAGCAGCGCATCGACCGCCGCGGCCTGGCGGTTGGCGGCGGCGAACATCAGCGCGGAAGCATTGCCCTGGCGCAGCAGGAGGCCGGAGTAAGTGCGCGCGTTGACCGCATCGGCCAGCGCGCCCGGCGCCGGCAGCGGCACGGGCGTGTTCACGTCGACGCCAGCGGAGAGAAAACCACGTATCCGCTCGACGTCGCCAGCCATCGCGGCGGAGAAAAATTCTGCCGGCATTTGGGGCGGTCCGGCGGGGTTGTTGAAGACGACCACCGCGGCCTGCATGGCAGGAGCGGTCGCGACGACGACCCAAAGAGCGAGGGACGCGCGGACCCGGCGCAAGGAAGGGAACGAATTCATAGGCATCTCCGCCGCGAGGGTAATTGAGCAAGCGACATCCGGTCAAGCCGCAGGTCTTACAGGGCTTTATAAGTCGGGACGCACCTCCGAGGCGTCCGTGACTTTGCGCTGCCTGCTCGGCAGTCGCTGAATGCAGACTGCATTCTTCGGATGCCCCAGAGGTGCGTCCCTGCCCACGAGTTCCGCGTGCCTGGCGCTCACGCGACTCCGTCACCGCTGTCAGTTTCTTTTTCGTTTGCTCGCCGCAAGCCCGTCGCTAACGTCCGAAGACTTCGGCGGTTTCTCCGAAATTTCCCGTGACGAACCGCTGACGCTCCGCCGTTTTTCTGCCTGACGCCGCCGCTCGAGGCGCTGTCTCCACGAGGCAGAATTTTTCGCGAGCGCCGACTTCACCATCCTCTTTGCACAGCCCATGGAGCAGCCCGTTCTGATCGAGCACGACCACGCAGCCGGCGCGCTGACGCTGACCCTCAACCGCCCGCAAAAGCGCAACGCGCTCAATCTGCCGCTGCTCGGTGCCTTGCGCGATGCCGTGCTCGCCGCGCCCGCGACTGCGGGCATTCGCGCGGTGGTGCTGCGCGGTGCCGGTCCCGCGTTTTGCTCGGGGCTGGACCTGGCGGACACCGCGGGTGTGCCGCACGAAGCCGCGGAGGCCGTCAAAGAAGCGCTGCTCGCGCTGGCGAATTGTCCGCTGCCGACGATCGCCGCGGTCCACGGTCACGCCGTGGCAGGCGGGGCCGGTTTGGTGGCGGCGTGCGACTTCGCGCTGATGAGCGAAGCGGCGAAGATCGGCTACCCGGAAGTCAAACGCGGGTTGGTCGCGGCGTTGGTCTCCGTTTTTCTCCGACGCCAATTGCGCGAGCGCGACCTGCGCGAGCTGCTGCTCGCCGGCGAGCTGATTTCCGCCGCGCGCGGGGCCGACATTGGTTTGGTAAATCGTGCCGTGCCCGCGGCTTCGCTGGACGCCGAAGTACAGGCCCTGCTCGCCGGACTCTCCGCCGGCGGGCCGGAAGCTCTCGGCGCAACCAAGCACCTGCTCCTCGCGTTCTCGCCGCGCTCGCTTGAAGACGATTGCGCCCGTGCGCTCGACGCCCATCGCGCCGCGCGCGACTCCGCCGAAGCGCGCGAAGGCGCGGCGGCGTTTCTCGAAAAGCGCGCGCCGCGTTGGCAGATGAAAAATGACGAATGACGAGGAACGAAGGGCGAAGGGCGGGGGACGAATGAGCGCGCCACCGTTCTTTTGTCATCCTGAGCGGAGCGACGCAGGAGCGCAGTCGAAGGACCTCCTACTGCCTAATGGGTTTGGGCGTTACAGGCTCGGGCAGCGTCCGACTAGAAATCAGCGAGAGGTCCTTCGACAAGCTCAGGATGACAAAGTAAGAAGGAGAGCTGCCGCACGTCTTTGATCATTCGCCATTTCCCTCCCTCCCTTTCCATGATCGCGACCGAACATTCCCCCTCCGCCTCGCTCGCCACCACTCCCGAATTCTCCACCGCCGACCAGCGGGACGTGCTCGAAGTCATGCTGGAAAGCCGGCACGGCGATTTGCGGCAGGAAAGTCTCAATCGTCAGGGCAAAGGCCACTTTCATGTGTCAGGCATGGGCCACGAAGCGATGGCCGTGCTGGCGCGGCTGATGGCCCCCGGCGACATGAGCTGCATGTATTACCGCGACCGCGCGTTTCTGCTCGGCCGCGGCGCGACGACGCGCGAACTCGCGCTCGATTATTTCGCCAAACGCGAGTCTTCCACCGGCGGCCGCCAGATGCCGGCGCACGGCACGTATAAACGCTTCGGCTTCTGGAGCGTGGCCACGCCGACCGGCGCGCAGATGTTGCCCGCCTGTGGAATGGCCTGGGGCATGCAGCTCGACGGGCGCAGCGACTTCGTCGTTACCAGCATCGGCGACGCCGCCACGCGTCAGGGCGATTTTTATGAAGCTGTTTGCTTCGCGCTCGAGCGCTCGCTGCCGGTGCTCTTCGTGGTCGAAGACAACGGCTATGGCATCTCGACGCCAACGCGGCAAACGAACCCGCTCGCCATCGGCGCGTTGCCCGCGGAGCAGTGGCGCGTAGTCGATGGTGCGTCGGTCGGCGAGATGCACCGGGTCTGCGCGGACGCGATCACGACGCTGCGCGCGGGCCGCGGGCCGGTCTGCTTGTGGGTCAAATTCGAGCGGCTCTCCAGCCATACGAGTTCGGACGACCAAAAGCTGTATCGGTCGGTCGAAGAAATGGGCCGGCTCGACGAGGGCGATCCAATCCTGCGGCTGCGCGACGAACTCGTCGCCGCCGGGCACCTGACGATCGAAGATTACAAAAAACTCGACGCCGAAATCAAAGAGCGCGTGCGTCAGGATTATCTCGCGGCGGAGAAGGCGGAAGATCCGCGGCGCGAAGAAATGCTCACCGAAATCATCGGCCCGGTGCCGCGTTTCGCCGCCGATACCGCCGTGTTGCCGCCCGGCAAATACCGCATGGGCGACACGGTGAATCTGACGTTGCGCAAAGCGCTGACCGACGAGTCGGGCACCGTCCTTTTCGGCGAAGACATCGAAGACCCGAAAGGGGGCGTATTCCGACTTACCAAAGGATTGTCGAAAGAATTCCCCGGCCGGGTGTGCAACTCGCCGCTGGCGGAATCGACGATCCTCGGCGTCGCCGCCGGCCTCGCCAGTTATGGGAAGAAACCCGTCTTCGAGTTGCAATTCATCGACTTCATCGGGCCCGCCTGGAACCAGCTCATCACGAATCTTTCCACGCTGCGCTGGCGCTCGAACGGCGAGTGGAAATGCCCGGCCGTCATCTATGCGCCATGCGGCGCGTATCTGCCCGGCGGCAGCCTGTGGCATTCGCAAACCAACGAGGCCGCCATCGCGCATTTCCCCGGCATTCGCGTCGTGATGCCGAGCACCGCGGAGGACGCCGCCGGTTATCTCTGGACCGCGCTGCACGCGGAAGACCCGACGATTGTCCTGCTGCCGAAGCACCTCCTCTGGGTCGAAAGCGAAACAAGGGCGCCGGTCGCGCCGCTGCCCTTCGGCAAAGCGAAAAAACTCGCGACCGGCGACGATGTCACGCTCGTCGCGTGGGGCGACACCGTCGAGGTTTGCGCGGAAACCTTGAAGGCGATGCAGGGCGAAATTGCCGCCGACTTTTTCGACCTGCGCTCCATCGTGCCGTGGGACCGCGAATCGCTGGCCGTCTCGCTTGCTCGCACCGGCCGGCTCGTCGTCGTGCAGGAGGACACCGAGAATTGCAGCGTCGGCCAGATGATCGTCGCCTCGCTCGTCGGTGACCCCCAGGTGTGGCCGCACCTCCTCGCGCCGCCCGCGCTGGTGAGCAAGGGCAACGTGATGATCGGCTACAATCCGATCCTCGAATTCGCCGCGCTGCCCGACACCGAACGCGTCGCCGCCGCGTTGCGCGCGTCGCTCGGAAGTGAAGCCGCCAGCGTTCGTAAACTGCCGGCTCCGCGTCCCTCGCAATCCCTGACTGACGGCCACCAAAAATCAGAAGAGCAGTTCGGCGACGTCATGGCGGATCGCGACGTGCCGCCGGCGGCTTCGACGCCGCCAGTCGAGACAACGTCCGAGGTTACCATTAGTGTCCCAATCTTGGGTGAAGGCATTCGCAACGCGCGCATCGTCACGCTGCTCAAGCAGCCCGGCGACGCAGTCGCCCCGGACGACCCCCTCGTGGAACTGGAAACCGACAAAGCCGTTTACCCGGTCGAGTCCGCGCACGCCGGCACAATGGGTGAATGGCTGGTGGCGGTCGGCGATCCCGTCGAGATCGGCGCGGCGCTTGGCACGATCCGCGCGACGGACGCCGCTTCCTCCGCATCGCATCGGGTCGCCGCCGCTGCGTCGGGAACCGCCGCCCCGCCCGATTCGAAAACCGCCGCCTCGCCCGCGCCGGCGCTCTCGCCGGCCATCACACGTCGTCTCGGCCAGGTCGTGCCGGTGTATCTCACGGTCAACGCGAAGTGGGAGGCGATTCGCGCCGCGCGCCGCGCCGCCAAGGAACGCGGCGAAAATCTCACGCCTTCGCTCATGCTCGCCTGGGCCATCGTGCGCGCCACCGAATTGAACTCCTCGTTCCGCCGCCAGTTCGTGGACGACCGCCACATCGTGCAACTCGCCGACTTCGATCTCGGCATCGCCGTCGCGCTTGCCGAAGACCGGCTCGTCACCGCCATCGTGCCGAACGCCAATCGCTTGCCCTGGCGTGAGTTTGTCACGGCGTATCACGATAACATCGCGCAGGTGCGCAACGGCCGGGTGCACGGCGAAATCCACGCGCCCGTCATTCTCACCAGTCTCGGCGGTTTCGGCGTGCGCACCGGCCAGCCCTTGCTCGTGCCGCCTGCGGTCGGCACACTTTTTGTCGGCGAGTCGCACTATGAAATGATCGCTGACGAAGCCGGCGGCTGGCCGACGGCGCACGAAGTCGTCACGCTTTCGCTGACGTTCGATCACCGCGTCATCAACGGCGCCGGCGGCGCGGCGTTTGTCGGCGAAGTCAAGCGGCGCATCGAGGAGTGGCAGGTGCCAGCGTGAGCTTCTTGCGTTATGTCGAACCCATCGTCGAAACCCTCTCTTCGCGAACTCTGCGCCGCTTTTGCCAAGGAAGAAGCTGCGATCCGCGGCGCCGGCGACACCCCTTCCGCGCGGCAGCGCCAGCACAAACTTGGGCGGCTCACAGCGCGCGAGCGCATCGCGCGGCTGCTCGACGATCCGAACGATTTTTTTGAGATCGGGCTCTGGGCCGCGCACAAGATGTATCTCGATTGGGGCGACACGCCGGCGGCCGGTTTCATCGCCGGCATCGGCCGCGTTTCGGGTCAGCCGTGCCTGATCGCCGCGAACGACGCCAGCGTGAAGGCCGGCGCGTTTTTTCCGCAGACCGCGAAGAAAGTCATCCGCACCCAGCGCATCGCCTTCGAGAACGCGCTGCCGATCATTTATCTCGTCGATTCTGCCGGCGTTTTTCTGCCGATGCAGGACGAAATTTTTCCCGACGAAGACGACTTCGGGCGCGTGTTTCGCAACAACTCGGTGATCTCCGCCGCGGGCATCCCGCAATACGCGGCGATCATGGGCAACTGCGTCGCGGGCGGCGCGTATTTGCCGGTGCTCTGCGACAAAATTCTGATGACGGAAGGCAGCGGCCTCTATCTCGCTGGACCCAGTTTGGTGAAAGCCGCCATCGGCCAGGAAATCGATTCCGAATCGCTCGGCGGCGCGAAGATGCACGCGGAAACCTCGGGCACCGTTGATTTCCGCGAGAAGGACGACGAGAGCTGCCTCGAGCGGCTGCGCGCGCTGATGGATTTGTTGCCGAACAAACCGGCGCTGCCCGCGCCCATGGCGAGCGACGGCGACCCCGGCACCGCGCGCGATCCGCAGTTTCTCTATGACATCATCACCGCAGACGGCGTGAAGCCCTACGACATGCGCGACTTGCTCGCGTGCGTCGTGGACCGCGATTCGTTCGTGGAATCGAAAGCGGAATACGGGCAAACGCTCATCACCGCGTATGCAAAAATCGGCGGGCGCGCGGTCGGCATCATCGCGAATCAGCGTTTGCAGGTGCGCACGAAAACCGAGGGCATTCAGATGGGCGGCGTGATCTACGCCGACAGCGCCGACAAGGCCGCGCGCTTTGTGATGGATTGCAACCAGACCGGGTTGCCACTGCTGTTTTTCCAAGACGTGACCGGATTCATGGTCGGGCGCGACGCCGAGGCGAGCGGCATTATCCGCAGCGGCGCGAAGCTGGTGAACGCGGTGAGCAATTCGGTAGTGCCGAAGATCACGATCGTGGTCGGCGGCAGTTTCGGCGCTGGGAATTATGCGCTCTGCGGCAAGGCGTATGATCCGCGCTTTTTGCTCGCGTGGCCGAACGCGCGTTACGCCGTGATGGGGGCCGCACAGGCGTCGGGCGTGGTGTATTCGTTGTTGAAGCGCCGCGACGGCGACAAGAAAGCGAGCGCCGAAGAAGATGAGGCGTTGCGCGCGCGCGTGCAGCGCACATATCAGGAGCAAACCGACATCCGCTACGGCGCGGCGCGCGGCTGGATCGATGCGGTGATCCAACCGCACGAAACGCGCGCGACGTTGCTCAAGCTGCTCGAATGCGTGTCGCGGCCGATGCCGACGTCGGCACGGTTTCACACCGGTGTCGTGCAGGTGTAGAGGAAATGACGAAGGACGAAGGAAGCCCGAGATCCAAAAAAACTTCGCTGCGCCTTCTCCGCATTTGGTCATTGGGTCATTTGAGCATTCCTTCGTCCTTCGTCATTTGCCTCCCATGCAATCTCGCGCTGATTTCTTCGCTGCCCGCCGCGCCGAATTTCCCTCGTTCGCGCAAACCGTGAACCGCCAGCCGGCCGCCTTCTTCGACGGACCCGGTGGCAGCCAGGCCCCGGCACGGGTCGGCGACGCGATGGCCGCATATTTGCGGCGTGATAATGCGAATACTGGCGGCCTCTTCGCGACCAGCCAGCGCACCGACGCGCTCGTCGCAGCGACGCGAGAAGCCATGGCGGATTTTCTCGGCGCGTCGCGTCCCGAAGAAATCATCTTCGGCCAGAACATGACGAGCCTGACGTTCGCGCTCTCCGGCGCACTGGCCCGCACTTGGGAAGCCAGCGACGAAATTATCCTCACCTCGCTCGATCACGACGCGAATGTTTCCCCGTGGGCCGTCGCCGCGCGCGATCGTGGCGGCGTCAATGTGCGGACGTGGGATTTTCGAGCCGACGACGGCTGCCGCCTGCGCCTCGACGATCTCCGGCCGCTGCTGAATGCGCACACGCGCTTGGTCGCGCTTACCCATGCCTCGAACGCCCTCGGTGTCATCCCCGATGTCGCCGGCGCGATCAGGCTGGTGCGCCAACACGCACCGAACGCGCGCGTCTTCGCGGACGCTGTGCATTACGCGCCGCACGGACCCATTGATGTCCAGGCGCTCGACTGCGATTTCCTCGCGTGTTCGGCTTACAAATTCTTCGGCCCGCACCTGGGGATTCTCTACGGAAAATACGAAATCCTCGACGCCCTGGTCGCCGACAAAGTGCGGCCGGCGCCCGCGTGTCCGCCCGGCAAATGGGAGACCGGCACGCAGAGTTTCGAGAGCATCGCAGGACTTCGTGCATGTCTCGAATATCTGGCAGAGATCGGCGGTGAGTTGGAACCACGACGCGCGCGTTTCCTCCGCGCCATGCGCGAAATCCAGACGCATGAGGCCGACCTATCGCGCGCCTTTTTGGAGCGCTTCCACGCTGCCGCGCTGCCTGGCTGGCGCTTGCACGGCATCGGCGACCCGGCGCGTTGCGCCGAACGCACGCCGACCTTTGCGCTCACCTGCGGCGCGCGCTCGCCGCGGCAGGTTGCCGAACGTTTAGCCGCACGCGGCATCTTCGTTTGGGACGGAAATTTTTACGCCGTCAACGTCGTCGATCGCCTGGGTCTGGCGGAGCGCGGCGGGCTGCTGCGCATCGGCTTTCTGCACTACAACACGCCCGCGGAAATCGAGCGTCTCATCGCGGCGTTGACCGAAATCTCGCGCGAGCCTTGAGGCGGGAAAACGGCTCCCGCAACCTCCTTCGCGCACCGCCTTTCGCCAACTCGCGAGCGCTCAGGGAATAAAGCGCGTGCCCTCGCGCTCTGTTCCACGGTCGTTGGAAAAATCGTGCGGAAAATTTCCGCGCGCGCGCAACGTTTCCGAGGTAGGGAGCAACCCTGTCTTGGGTGCGTAAATTCCACAGACCCGGCTCGCCCGCGCGCCCCGTATAAGAGCGTGGCTCGCGCCTGCCGCGGGGAGGAAGTTCCCGACGGCTCGCGCGCGAGACGGTCTCTCCGATTTCTCAGGATTTTTCTCAATGAACCAAATTCAAAAGTCTGCTGCTGCTACCCCGACGTTTCCCATTATTGTCCATTCTCATTTGGGTTGGGACTGGGTCTGGCAGCGGCCGCAACAATACCTGTCGCGCTTTTCCCAGGCGGGACATCCGGTACTCTTCGTCGAAGGCCCGCAGCCGGTCGAAGGGTTGAAAAAAGCGGCCGTCGAAGTGCGCGCGGTCTCGGAATTTCCGAACCTGGCGGTGTTGCGCATGCAGATGCCCGCCGCGCGCTGGCCAGACGGCGCGTGGGTAGACAAAGAGCGCCGGCGCCTCGTGCAGGGCGTGCTCGCCGGCCCGCTCGGCTTGCGTTATCGCGACCCGGTGCAGTGGTTTTATGATCCCATGGCGGTCACGGCGTTTGCCGGACACATGGGCGAGCAGGCAATCGTGTTCGACTGCATGGATCAGCTCAGCCAGTTTCGCCACGCGCCGAAGGAACTGGTCCGACGCGAGCGCGAACTGCTCGCGATTGCGGACGTTGTTTTTGGCGGTGGGCCGAAAATCGCCCGCGAAAAAATCCAATACAACGCCAACACCCACTCCTTCGGCTGCGGTGTCGATGTCGTGCACTTCGCCAAGGCACGCTCCAAGCGCACCCGCATGCCGGCGGACATCGCCGATTTGCCCAAGCCCGTGTTTGGCTATTTCGGCGTGGTGGACGAGCGCATGGACTACGAACTCGTCGCCGCGCTGGCCGAGGCGAATCCCGGCGGCAGCGTGGTCATCATCGGACCGACGACGAAGGTCGATCCAGCCGCTTTGCCGCGCCGGGCGAACCTGCACTGGCTCGGGTCGCGCGATTACCAGCAGCTCCCTGCGTATGTGCGCGGTTTCGACGTTTGCCTGATGCCTTTTGCGATCAATGAGCACACGGAATTCATCAATCCCACGAAGGCGCTCGAATACATGGCGACCGGCAAGCCCGTGATCTCCACGGCGATCGAAGATGTCGTTTTGCAATTCAGCGACGTGGTGAAAATCGCGGAGTCGCGGGCGGACTTTCTTGCGTTCTGCGCGGCGGCGGCCACGGCGCCGGATCGCGCGGCGATCAAACGCGGCCTGGCGCTGGCGAAACGCAACTCTTGGGAGGCCAACGTCGCCGCGATGAAAGAACGCATCCTCGACGCGCTCGCGGCGAAGCTGCCCGCTGCGGCGAGCGGCGCGGCGTGATGCGACGTGATGTGACGTGTTCCCGCTGCGTCGTGGACCGTTTGGTTGCGCGGGACGCCGGCAAGAACGGGCGAGACGCTCGTGCTCCCCCTGTGGACAACCAGTAAATCCACTGTGATAACCGGCTGCTCCGAAAGCTTGAACGGTCGCGCACACGTCTTCATGATGTCCGCGCACCATGTCCGCCGCCATCGCCTTGCCCCGGCCCGAGTATCCGCGACCGGATCGTCAGCGCGGTTTCACCGAAGGCGTCGATTGGCTCAATCTGAATGGCGCCTGGCAGTTTCGCTTTGATGGCGAACGACGCGGGCTGGATGAGCGCTGGTTCGAGCCTGCGGGCACCGGCACGGAGCCTTGGCCCGAGCAGATCATCGTTCCATTTTGCTGGGAATCGCTCGCCGCCTGGGGCGAGGGCGACGCGGCGGGCAACGCTCATTATTACGCCACGCGCGTCTTCCGCGACCCGCTGAGCGTCACGCGCGAAAATCATCGCTCCGCGCCGCGCTACGAAGTTGGCTGGTATCGGCGCGAAGTGCGGATCCCGCGCGGTGGTGGGCCGTGGCTGGGCAAGCGCATCATCCTCACCGTCGGCGCGGCCGATTTCTTCACCGATTGCTGGTGCAATGGCGTTCACCTCGGCGGGAACGAAGGCGGCTACACGCCATTCGAGTTCGACCTCACCGACGCGCTCGGCGGGCCGGAACTTCTCGCCCATCACTCCGAGGATTTCGTGGTCGCGCATCTCGTCCTGCGCGTCGAAGACCCGATGGACCACGCCGAACAGCCGGTCGGCAAGCAGTGGCGCTGGTATACGACGACGAGCGGGGTCTGGCAGACCGTTTTCATCGAGCCGCGCCACGCCAGTCATCTGGCCCCGTTTCGCATTGTTCCGGACATCGACGGCGGCGTGGCCGAGTTCCTCCTGCCCTGCGTCGAGAGCCGACCCGGCGATGAGGTGGAAATCGAAATCCAGCCGCCGTTCGCGGACGCGCCGTCCTACCAGGCGACGCTGCCAGTTGAGCCCGCGACGGGCGTGGCGAGCGGCGCCATTTCTGCCAACCCGCTCGTGCTCTGGGACCACGCGGAGCCGTGGTTGTATTACGTGCGCC
>CAXTRS010000137.1:0-11717 GCA_964246635.1 uncultured Chthoniobacterales bacterium
AACAATTTGTCAGTAAGAGGTCCTTCGGCTGCGCTCCTGCGTTTCTCCGCTAAGGATGACAGGAGAAGAAGACAGCGCGCGCAACCCGCAACCCGCAACCCGCAACCCGCAACCCGCAACTCGCAACCCGCCCTCCCATGAAAGCCACCGTCTTCGTGATGCCCAAAACCACCGTGCTCGATCCTCAAGGCGCCGCCATCCGCGACGCGATGCGGCATCACCCCGGTTTGGAAGGGTCGGTCGGCGCGGTGCGCGCCGGCAAGCGGCTGGAGATCGACCTTGCGCCCGACGCGGCGACCGACCCAAAGCTGGAAGAGAAGCTGCACGCGGTTTGCCGCGACTTGTTGAGCAATCCGGTGATTGAAGATTACGAGTTGCAGATCGAGCGGTAGGTAGGCAGAAATTCTTCAGACAGAATTTACAAAATTCACGGAATTGGCCGGACAAGATTGGAACCAATCCAGCGACCCGCCTGTTGTTTCTTAATTCTGTAAATTCTGTTAATTCTGTCTAAAATTCCCCATGCGCTTCGCCATCATCCAGTTCCCCGGTTCCAACTGCGATCAGGATTGCCTGCGCTCGTTGCGCGACGACCTCGGCATCGCGGCGGAATACGTCTGGCACAAGACGACTTCGCTCGATGGCTTTGACGCTGTCGTGCTCCCCGGCGGCTTTTCTTACGGCGATTATTTGCGCTGCGGCGCAATGGCGAAATTTTCGCCGATCATGAAATCCGTGCGCGGATTTGCCGAGGCCGGCGGGCTGGTCATCGGCGTTTGCAACGGCTTTCAGATTCTCTGCGAAACCGGGCTGCTTCCCGGTGCGCTCATCCGCAACCGCGACCTGCACTTTGTCTGCGCGCAGACAGCGTTGCGCGTCGAGTCGAGCGACTCGCCGTTCACCAGCCGCTGCCGCCCCGGCGAGATTTTGCGCATCCCGATTGCGCACGGCGAAGGCTCCTATTTCGCGGACGAAGCGACGCTGCGCGATCTCGAACGCCACCAGCAAGTGCTGCTCCGCTACGTCGATGCCGAAACCGGCGAGCCGACGCTTGGGTCCAACCCGAACGGCTCGCTTGCCAACATCGCCGGCATCTGCAACCGCGCCCGCAACGTCTTCGGCCTCATGCCGCACCCGGACCGCGCGAGTCACCCACGCCTGGGCAGTGACGATGGGCGCAAGATTTTTGAAAGTATGGCCGACGCCGTTCGCGCCAAAGCCAATCCGCGCGCCCCAGTCGCAGCCAGCGCCGCGCTGTCGGTGTCCGAGGCAGTCGCCGCTGCGGTCGCGCGGGAGCCAGTGATGACGGCGACGTAATTTATTGCCCCGACGCCGCGGCAGGCTCAGGAAAAAAGCGGCGCCAAAGCGCGGCGTAGCCATCATCACTCCTGGCACCGCCACGGATTTTTTTGGCCGTCTCGTTGGCGGCCACTTCGGTGAGGAGAGGCGGTGCGTAGTCGTAGCCGGTGGCGCCCAGCTTGATCCCGGTGATCGCCTCGGTCAGCGGCGCCAGCCACGCTGGCGCCGGCCCGGCCGTTGTTTCCCGGAGATGCCGCAGTTCTTTTGAGAGCGGCGCGGGCAGACGGGCATCCCAGAGCCGCAGCGCATCCATCTTGTTGAAGACAGGGCCCGCGCCGGTGAGCACGCACCGGTTGTCCGGCGTGAAGCGGGCGAAAAAGACCATGTCTTCGTGACACATCGGTTCCGCGAGCGCTTTGAAATCCATGGCGTCCCAAAGCTGGGCGACACCGCGCATCGTGACCGTCAAAAGCCGCCGCCCGTCCGGGCTGAAAACCGCGCGCAGGCAGCGTTCGCGGCTGCCGAGGAATGGCAGCCGGACGGAGCCCTTGTCGCTGCCCACATTCCAGATGCGGACGGTGCCCTCGGACGAGACCGTGGCCACCCGTTCGCCGCCGTCAGAGGAGGCGGGGCTAAAGGTCGCGTGAAACAAACGCTCGGTCGCCGCCCGGTCTCGGCGGGCATTATTGGGCGTGTCCGGCGGCAGTTCCTGAAAGGGCTCCCGCAGATTGTCCACGTTCCAGAGCCGGGCTTTGCCGTCGATGGAAGCGGTGACGAGCCGCTTGCTGTCCGCGCTGAATTCGGCGGCGGTGACACGATCAGGATGCGGCAGGCCGAGCACCTCGCTGAAACCGGCGCCGTCCGGCTTCTGCTGAAAGATGCCGCAGGACATGTTGCCGACGGGGACGATGACCAGCCATTGATTGTCTGCGCTCCATGCGGCCGTGCGGAAACCGCCGTAAAAGGGAAGCGATCCAGGGTTTCCCGGCCGGAAGGTGTTGCTGCCTTCGTCCCATTGCCAAAGCTGCACGCCGGCTTTTTCCCGGGCGCCGGTGAGCAGCCATCTCCCATCGTTGCTGAAGGCCGCCGAATGGAGCGCACCGAGTTCCAAATCCTGGCTGCGGGAGGAGGATTCTGCGCGGATGTCACCGGCCGCGCCGAGCGTCCAGCGCAGCAGCCTGCCGTTCTCGGAGATCGCCAGCACTTGCCGCCCGTCCCGGCTGCAGGCCGCCGCCAGCAGGGAGTCGTGCCGATCGCTCCCGAGCGGTGGGCTTACGGGTGGGCACCAGTTGCGCTCTGCGAGCAAATCGCCCGCCAGGGCCGCAGCCCTGCGGTTGGGTGGGTAGTCCCGCAACGCGCGCGCGGCGTGCACCAGGGCAAAGACGTTGCCGAGCGGGTCGAGCGGGGTCGTGTCGGCTCCACTGCTCGCGGTCTGCGGCAGCGCGTCTTTCATTTTCTGCTCGGCGCGGCGCACGTTTTCCATGCTCGCGTCGTGGTCTTTTTTGCGAAGCTCGTGCTGCGCCTGGCGCATGCCGACCCAACTCCAGGTAACGCCGAAGGCCGCCGCGAGCAGGACGGCGGTTAGAGCGAGGCCGAGCCGGCGTTCGCGCCGCAGCCGCGACACACGCTCCTCGGCGATGGCCTGGCGCTCGCGGGCCTCTTGCTCGCGCGCTTCCGCTTCGGCGCGCTGGCGCTCGGCGGCGGCGAGTCCTTCGGCGGCCTCTTTTTCCTGCTGCTCGCGGGTTTCGCGTTCGCGTCGCTTGCTGCTGACGACGTGGCAGAGCACGTCATGTGTCAGTTCCAGTTGCGCCGTGCCGCGGTCGGCGCCTTCCAGCACGCGCAGCAAGCGGTGCTGCACCAGGCGATCGAGCGCCGCGCCGGGCGAGGCGACTCCTTTGCGGGCGAGCTGCGTTTCCGCCAGCCGCAGGTCGATGGATTTGCGGCGGTCCTCTTCGTTGAGCAGGCAATCCTCGACAAACCGCCGCACCGCCGGCTCCGGCTGATCGCGGAAACAATCTTCGTAAAAATCGTCCAGGATCGTGTGGCTGCCTTGTTCGACGAGTTCGCGGGTGATCTCGGGCAGCGCCTGCGCCTGACGTTTCTTGTTCAACTCGCGGCAGACCATGCTCAGCAGTGAAGGGTCCACCTGGAGTTCGGAAAGCTGGCGCTCCTCGCCGGCGTCGCCGTCGTCCCCGACGCCGTTGTCGGGCCGCGGCCCACTGCGCTTCATGTTGGCGACGAAACGCACGATGCGCCGGGCGACCAGCGGCTTGACCAGTTTGCGCCCTGGGATCAGCACGGCGTCGAGCGCCTGCCGGCCGTCGAGCGGGCGCAGGAGCATGCGGTTTTCCATCACCGTCGGCATGAGGTCGCGCAGGTCATCGAGTTCGGCGACGAAGTCTTTGCGCAGGCTCAGGATGATGCGATACGGCTGCCGGCCGCGCGCGGGCAGGAGCGGATCTTCCGCCGCCGTCGCCGCGCCCGCCGATAGCTCGAGGCGTTCCTTTACGCGCGCGGGCATCCGATTTTCGATGCAGTCGGCGAGGTCCTGAAGGAGGTCGAAGGTGGGTCCACGCCGCTGCCCGCGCCGGCCGAGTTGGCCGAGGGTAAAAATTTCCTCGAACTGATCGAACGCCAGCACGAGGCCGACCGGTTGGCCCGGCTCGTAATCCGGCCCCGGCGGCCGGCGCAGATCGCCCTCGCGCAAGCGGTGCAGATAATCCCAAAAGGTTTCGTCGTTTCGGGGCGCGAGGAGGTCCACGGTCTCCGCCGAGCCTTCCAATTCGCCACGGGAAAGCGCGCGCTCGATCGCCTTGCGGATCGTCGCCTTCGCCTCGGCGATGTTGGGATCGAGTTCGGTGTAACTCAGGCGAATATAGACGGGCAGGAACGCCTGCGCGCGCAGCCGCGGGAACAGCCCGGCCTGCAACAGCGAGCTCTTGCCCAAGCCGGACTCGCCGTAGAGCACGGTGAGCGTTTTGCGCCCGACCATGCGCGCCAGCGCCTCGCTCTCGGCGTCGCGGCCGTGGAAAAAATCGCGAATACTTTCGCTGAAAGAAAACAACCCGATCCAGGGATTCTCCGGGTCCGGCCGCACGCGCGAGCCGGCGATCAAACTGGAAGTGTCCAGCAAGACTTCATCGGGCGGCGGCGAGGTCGGCGCGTCGTTCATGGCGCGGCGGGCGCAAGCCCGAGCAGATCGCCGAGCCGTTCGACGAAGGCGTTGTCCACCTCGCCGCCCGGCAGCGGCGTCCATTGCGTGCCGACAAACTCGTCGGGCACGTTGGCGTGCGCTTCGTTGATGTCGGCGTCGATGACGACGGGCACGATGAACGCCAGGCGCTGGCTGATGCGCAAACTCCGCTTGGCCGCCAGCCGCCATTCGCGCCGGAAATAGCCTTCGAGCCGCCGCTCCGTGTGCGCGGAGATCACCGGCAGAAAGAGCCGGCAATTCTCGATGTAGCGGTCGATCTTGTGATTGTAAGCGTCGCCCGGCTTCAACTGCTCTTTGTCGAACCACGCCGGCAGCCCGCGCGCATCCAGCGCGGCCTTGATGCGCCGCACCGCCGCGATGTCCTCGCTGGCGTAGCTGATGAAGATCGCACCGGGCGGCATCTCGGCGGCCGGCTCCGCGTATTTCGTCGCTTCGCGCGGCGGCGCGGTGCGCGGCAGCGCGTCCGGATTCTGTGCCACCCAGCGGTCGTGCAATTCCTTGACGAAACTGATCGCCTCGCCGCTGCGGTAGATCTGATAAATCTGCGTGCTCTTGCTGAAGTTTTTCAAAAACAGCACCAGCTCGCGGTCGTGCATCGTGTTGTCGTCCACGACGTATTCGATCACTTTGCGCTTCTCGGAAAAGCGGCGCTTCGAGCCGTCGCTGCCCTTCGCGGCGCGCAGGAAAAAGCGCGCCAGCCAATCCGAGAAACCGCAGCCGAGCAGCAGGAGATGATTGTTCTCGAACTGCGTGAACAACCGCTCCGGCTTGCGGTTTTCCGACTGCAAGGCGCCGACGTATTCGAGCAGGTCTTCGTCGGTTAATCCGAAGGTGTCCGAGCTGCCGGCGAGCCGGCCCATGAGGTGATACACGATGGGATGGCCCGGATGTTTGCGGGTGTAATCGAGCTCCTTGTCGCCGCCCGGCTGGCCGGCATCGCCTGCGGGCTGGCTGGGATCATAGACGCCGACTTCGGCCACCGACTCGCCGTCGCTGTGCGCCCGTTTTTCGTTGAGCGCCTGTTCCAGCAGTGAATCGAAAGTCGTCGTGACGAACAAATTGAAATGCGTGATCTCCGCGAGGTGCAGCAGCGGCTCGGGCGGCGGGAACGCGCCCGGCCGCAACAGCTCCAGCAAACGGCGGCAAAAGTAGCTGTAAGGTTTGCCCCGCTCGAAGCCGCGGGAGACGACGTGGCTGAGCGTGAAATCGTCGCGCAATTCTTGCGGCTGGAGTCCGAGCGATTCCGCCAGCCGCTCGGCCAGATAACGGTGGAGCGACACCGGCGTCGCGCTGCCCGGAGGCACGACCTGCAACATGTCGCGGCCGATGATCGGGATGACCCGCCCCTCCTTGATGTTGTCGAGCAGGTCTTCCCAATCCTCCTCCTTCCAGCCTCCGGCGGGAGCGGGCGGCGGAGGCAATGGGGGCTCGTCCATAAAAAACGTCGCCATCAGATCGGAAGGCCGAGACGGCGGGAAGCAAGTTTATCCGGAAGGCCCCCACAGGGACAATCTTTCTGTGTGGATAATCATCGGCGTATCGCCAGCCGTGCCCGCAATGATCCCGTTAATCCGCGACCGGCTGCGGAACAGCGCTCTCCACTAATCGTGCGCTTTCCGCTCGGTGGTGGCGGGCGCTTTCCCCTCGTCCCAAGCGAGTATAGATGCGCGCGAGGTAACGGTGCGCGAGCACAAAGCCCGGCCGCAGCCGCAGCGTCATTTCAAACGCCTGCGCCGCCCGCTCAAACCAGCCCAGCCGCGACAGCACGGCGCCGAGCTGGAAATGCGCCTCGGGAAATTCGTGCCGCAGCCCGACCGCGCGCAACGCCTGGTCCACGCCGGCTTCCACCTGGCCCTGCCGCGGCAGCGCCACGCTCAGGCCGTAGTGCGCTTCCGCGGAATCGGGGTCCAATGCCAGCACGCGACGAAACCGCCGCTCGGCTTCCTGCCACTGCCGCTGGCGCAGGGAGAGCCGGCCGAGATAGGTCAGCGTGAGCGGATCTTCCGGCGCCAGCGATTCGGCTTCGCGGAATGCCGCCTGACACCCGGCGAGATCATCGCGGCTCCAGGCCAGGATGCCTCGCAGCACGAGCGTCTGCGGCCGGCCGGGCTCCAGGCGTTCGAGCGCGGCGACACCGCGCGCGGCTTCGTCGGAGGCGGAGATGGTGAGGCAGGCCTGGGTAAAGAGCCGCCAGTAGCGCGGCTCCTCGGGAACGCGCGCGACGAGGGCCGCGAGCGTTTCCGTCGCTGCGGGCAAGCGCCCGCCTTCCAGCAGCGTGGCCGCGAGATTGAAATCGGCCTCCGCCTCGGCCTGCGCGATCGCGCGGCTGGTGTCTTCGTCCGGCGGGTCGATGTAGCCGAGCGCGATGAATTGCTGCAGCACCGCCGCCGCAGCCGCCGGGTCGGCTTCCTCCGCGTTGAGCGGCAGCCGGCCGTCGTCGCCGGAGCGCAGCGTTTCCCAAGACGGGATGCGCGCGATGACTGGCGGTTCCTGAAACGCCTGCACCAGCACCTTGCCTTCCATGTCGTCGCCGACCGGCAACCCGAGCAGCGCGAGCACGGTCGGCGCGATGTCCAGCAGCGTCGCGCCTTCGATCCTGGCGTCCGCGCGGATGCCGGGGCCGTGCAGCACGAAAATGCCTTGCGGCCGGTGCCACTGCGCCGGCTCGACCGGGCCGCGCGGGCGCCGCGCGCCGCTCGCGCAGCCGTGATCGGCGACGAGCAACCCGTGCGTCTCCGGGCCGGCGGGTGGCAGCAAGCGGCCGCGCATGGCGTCGTGGAAGCGGTAAATTTCGTGCATCACCTCGCGGTAAAACGCGAAGTCGTCCGCGGGGATTTCCGGCAACCGCGACGGATGGAACGGCATGAACTCGTGCCCGAGCTGATCGATGCACTCATAATAGATCGCGCCGAAATCCCACGCCCGGGTTTCCAGCAATTCCGTCGCCGCCGCGTGCACGCTGAAAACTTCCGCCAGCCGCTCTGCCAGGATTCCCAGCCGGCGGCGCACCGCGGGATCGCGCTGGTCCAGCTCGGCGGCGCGCGGGATGAACTGCTGAAGCATCCCGCCTTCGATTTCCCGCGGATGAATGCGCAATTCGGCGAGAGGTTCCGCCAACTCCGGCGGCTGCACGCTGCCTTCCGCCACCGGCCAGCACGCCGGTGTGGCGTCCGTTGGCGGCACGGCGAACAGATTCGACACGGTCGCGCCGCGCACCGGCTCCGCGGGGTGCGACGCCTGCCACGCGCAGACCACGGATGAGCGCCCGGCTTGGGAAACCAGATTCCAGAGCGCCTTGCAGCGTCGCGTGCGCGTGCCGACCGGGCGCACGCCGGAGCGATCCGGCAGCGGCTCGACGAAGCCGCGCACGCCGTGCGCATAGGCGCGTTTGCCGGTGGCGATGCTCGTCCACAGGATGGGCGAGAGCAGCGGCTGGAGCGAATGGAGATTGCCCATCACGCCGCCTTCGACGAGGCGCTGGAGGTGGGGCATCTGCCCGGCGTCGAGCAGCGGATGGATCACCTGCCAGTCGGCCGCGTCCCAGCCCACGCGCAGGACGCGGCGACGGCGCCCCGGCTCGACGGCGACCGGCGGCACGGAGGGAGCAGGCATGGCGGAAGGATAAAAAAAAGAACGACGGCGCGCGACGGCCAGCCGGCGACGGCGCCTCCCGTCACGACAAAGCCTGCGCGGACACACCCTCCGTCGGTGGTGGGCAGTGGCTCAGTTTTGCCGTGTTGGCACGCGGAACGGGGAGCGCGGGCTTCCAGCCCGCACTTGTCGGCATCCTGCCGGCAAGCTGCCTTTTTGCCTGGAGGAAGCCGCGCCGTCGGTTCCCAAACTTGCTCGCCTGGTTGACGCGCAAAAAAGTCATGGTGCCGACGGCGCAGCGCCCTCCAAGGGAGACGACAGCCGGCCGGCAGGATGCCGGCCGGGGCGGGCTGGAAGCCCGCGCTCCCCTTTTGCCAATGCACAAAAAAATCAAAATGAGCCACTGCCCCTCCCTCAAAACTCAACCGGCCCCCTCAGGCAACCGGCCGGCTGCGGCGCCAGCGGCGCACCGTGCTCGCGCCGAGCGCCAGCGCGCCGAGGCCGAGCGCCGTCGTGGTCGCCGGCTCCGGGATGCCGGGCACCGCGATCCCCGCGCCGGTGTTCTCGTAGGCGTAGTCGAGGATCGTCGCGGGGAACCCGGTGACCGCCGTGGTCTGAAAATGCACGTAGCCGTAGTTCAGGACTCCGGTGGTCTCGTTGAGAAACCGCACGCCCAGGTATTCCGTGTCGGTCGTCCGGTAATTGGCCAGCGCGGCCGCCGTGCTGTTCGCGCCTCCCAGAAAGGTCGAGCTGGAGTCGATCACCACACCCGGGTTCAGATCGAGAAAGACGCCTCCGCTGGAGACGCCGCCCGCCGGGCCGGTGCTCGGGAAGAAGAAAGACAGATTCCCGCCGCTCGCGTAGGGATCGAAGTCGTAGCCAGTCGTGGCGGTGGTGCTGGCGGTGCCCGTGACGAAATTGTTGTAGATGCCGGCAAAGGTGGGCGGCACCACGATATTGACCGGGCCGCTGGTGATGATGGTCGCGCTGGCGTCGGGGGCGACGAGCGCCGGGCCGGCGAGGGCGATGCCGGCGAGGCTGGCGTAGGTGGAGAGCCGCGCGTGCAGGCGCGGGGAGAGCGGGGTGGGGTGAGTGGCTTTCATTTTCCGATTTCCTTTCATCCTGGGTTTGCTTTATCCCAAAACTTCGGCCCTGTTCTTTGCGCGCGGTCCTCTCCGATGGTGATGGCGGGATCGGGCGGGCTGGAGAATCGCGCAGGCCGGTTTATGACAAGTTCCCCGGGCTGCAACAACATTAATTCGCTAAATCTGCAAAATTTTCCCATGCCGCGCCTCCCCGCCTCCCACTGCCGCCGCCAGCCGGCCCCTTTTTCCGCATGAAACCCGCGCCTGCGCTCACCCCCGAACTCATCGCCCAGCACGGCCTCCTGCCGGAGGAATACGCGCGCATCGAGACCATTCTCGGCCGCGCGCCGAACTTCACCGAGCTGGGCATCTTCTCGGTCATGTGGAGCGAGCACTGTTCTTATAAGAACTCGCGCCTGGAGCTGCGGAAATTCCCCACCACCGGGCCGCGCGTGCTCGTCAAAGCCGGCGAGGAGAACGCGGGCGTCATCGACATCGGCGACGGCTGGGCGGTGGCCTTCAAGATGGAAAGCCACAACCACCCGAGCGCCATCGAGCCGTTCCAAGGCGCGGCGACCGGCGTCGGC
The DNA here is from genome assembly GCA_964246635.1 of uncultured Chthoniobacterales bacterium. Classification (GTDB taxonomy): domain Bacteria; phylum Verrucomicrobiota; class Verrucomicrobiia; order Chthoniobacterales; family SZAS-18; genus JAFAXH01. The sequence continues at coordinate 9,777 of CAXTRS010000137.1, forward strand.
GGCATCATCCGCGACATCTTCACGATGGGCGCGCGGCCGGTGTTTTGCCTGAACTCGCTGCGCTTTGGGGAGATTGGTGCGCCGGATTCCGCGGTTTTCCAGCAAAGAGACGGCGGGTCTGAGGTCAAACCTTCGTCGTCGAACCCCAAACCTTCGCACTCTGACGTGAAAGCTTCGGAGTCCGACGAAAAACCTTCAAACTTTGAGGACAAAGTGTCGCACTTTGACGCCAAACCAGCGGACTCTGGCGTCATTCCTTCGAACTCTGGCGTCATTCCTTCGGACTCTGGCGTCACTCCTTCGGACTTCGAGGCCATTGTTCGCAACCGTCGCCTGTTCGCCGGCGTCGTCGCCGGCATCGCGCACTACGGCAACTGCATCGGCATCCCGACCATCGGCGGCGAGATTTACTTCGACGAATCCTACGAGGGCAACCCGCTGGTCAACGTCTTCTGCCTCGGCATCCTGCGGCACGAGCAGATCGCGCGCGGCGCGGCGAAGGGCGTCGGCAACCCGGTGTTTTACGTCGGCGCGGAGACCGGCCGCGACGGCCTCGCGGGCGCGGCCTTCGCCTCGCGCGATCTCACCGAGGAATCGAAACAGGACCGCCCCGCCGTGCAGGTCGGCGACCCGTTCAAAGAGAAGCTCCTGCTCGAAGCCTGCCTCGAACTGCTCGCCACCGACGCGGTCGCCGGCATCCAGGACATGGGCGCGGCGGGGCTGACGTGTTCGACCTGCGAAACCGCCAGCCGCGGCGGCACCGGCGTGGAGATTGATCTCGCTCTTGTCCCGAAACGCGAACCGGGCATGACCGCTTACGAAACGCTGCTCAGCGAATCGCAGGAGCGCATGCTCATCATCGTCAAAAAAGGCCGCGAGCAGACCGTGCGCGACATCTTTGAAAAATGGGACCTGCCCTTCGCCGAGATCGGCCGCGTGAACGACGACGGCATGATGCGCGTGCGCGAAAACGGCGCCGTCGCCGCCGAGATTCCCGCCAAGCCGCTCGCCGACGAAGCGCCGCTCTATTCGCGCGAAGCGCAGGCGCGCCCGCCCGAGCCGGTGCTCGATCTCGCCACCGTGCCGGAGACCGACCCGCGCGAGGCACTCCTGCGCCTGCTCGCGCACCCGACGATCGCGTCGAAAAACTGGGTCTGGCGGCAATACGACCACATGGTGCGCGCCGGCTGCGTCGTGCGGCCCGGTTCGAACGCCGCCGTGTGCCACGTCCGCGAGGGGAACAAAGTTCTCGCCGCCACGAGCGATTGCAACGCGCTCTACTGCCGGCTCGACCCGCGCGAGGGCGCGCGCATTGCGGTCGCCGAAGCCGCGCGCAACCTCGCCTGCTCCGGCGCCGTGCCGCTGGCGGTGACGGACAACCTCAACTTCGGCAATCCGTATAAGCCGGAGAATTTCTGGGCGATGCGCGAGTGCATCGAAGGCCTCGCCGAAGCCTGCCGCGCCTTCGACACGCCCGTCACCGGCGGCAATGTTTCTCTCTATAACGAAAGCCCGCGCGGCGTGGTCGATCCGACGCCGACCGTCGGCATGGTCGGCATCATCGCGGACGAGCGGCACATCACGCGGCAGGCGTTTGGAGCGCCCGGCGACGCGATCCTGCTGCTCGGCGAACTCGGCGACGCCGCGGACCTCGGCGGCTCGCACTTCCTCAAAGTTCTCCACGGCCGCAAAGCCGGCCGCCCGCCGCGGCTGGACTTCGCGACCGAGCTGGCGTTGCACGACGCGTTGCGCGCGCTCATCCGCGCCGGCCTGGTGAAAAGCGCGCACGATTGCAGCGAAGGCGGGCTGGCCGTCGCGCTGGCCGAGTGCTGCCTCTCCGCTGCGCCGAAACCGCTCGGCGCGGAAATCCGCCTCGACCCGCCGCCGGGCCTGCGCGCCGACGCGCTGCTTTTCAACGAAGCGCAGTCGCGCATCGTCGTC
>CAXTRS010000138.1:0-11710 GCA_964246635.1 uncultured Chthoniobacterales bacterium
CCACCGCGGCCACCGCCCTCTCCTTTGCCCCCCGCGACCCGAACACGCGCAGCAGCCTCTACGTTCAAGGCATCGCCTATAATAATAATTTCGCCGGCGCGACGATGACCACACTCTTCGGCTACGATTTCGCCCGCGACATCGTTGGCACCATCGGCTCGCCGAACGGGATGCCGACGAGCCCGAACACGGGCCAGTTTTTTACCCTCGGCAACAGCGGGATTTCCGCCGGCTTCGATGTTGGTTTCGACATCAGCGGCCTCACGGGCATCGGCTATATTTCCGCCTTCGATTTTTCCGACGAGGAGACCGATGAAGACTCGCCTTTCGCCGGCTTCCGGCACCTTCTCGAAGGGCTGAATGACCCGCTCTGGACCGTGAACCTCGCCACGGGCGAGTTGACATTTGTCGGCGACTTCAACGGCGCGTTGAACATCACCGACATCGCGGTGGCCATCCCGGAGCCGGGGACGCTGACCCTCGCCGGAGTCGGGGCGACCCTCGGCATCGCGGCGTCGATTCAGCGCGCCCGCCGGCGCCGCGCGCAGAGCTGAATTGATTCCGCCCTCCGTTGCGGCAGCGATTGTTGTAGAGGCGGCAAGCCAAGCCACCTCTGACTTTTCGTCGCGCCTCGCTTGGACAAAGAAAAAAACAGAATCTTTCAGACGGCTCGGCTTGCCGCCTCTACCCCTCGAGGAACCGAGCGACTACGAGAAAACCAGTGCCACCGCCGCTGCCACCACAGCCGCGAAAAACGAATGCCCGGCTGCTCGTCAGAGTCGTGGTTTGTTTCGCAGTCTGCGCAGGAACTCTGGTGTCGGCGTTGTTGATCCTGCGATTGACCGGCGACATTCGGCCCTTTTTGGTGCCAACATCCGGGATGGCGCCGACCATCCAGGCCGGGGACAACATCGTCATGGAGAACCTGACTTTCCGCGCACGCCGACCTCGGCGCGGCGACGTCGTCGTTTTCAAAACCGATGGCATCAGCGAGTTGCCATCCGGCCAGATTTTCGTTCGGCGCGTGGTGGGCGAACCGGGCGAGCAGGTGCGTATTTCCGCAGGCAGACTCTATGTCAACAATGAGTCTGTTACACTCTCCAATGCGGCGGGCGAAATTCGTTACGCCCAACACGCTTTCGCACGGTATCTGACCTCGGATGCCGACACCTTTACGGTCACGGCAAATTCCTATTTCCTGCTCGGCGACAATTCTGCCAACAGCATGGATAGTCGCTTTTGGGGCAGCGTCCCAGCCGGCAACATTCTGGGAATGGCCTCCTTGATCTATTGGCCGTGGTTGCGCCGGGGCGGGATCAAATAGGGTCGGTCGAAAGCACTCAATCTCCCTGTGCGGATGCTCGCGCATGGTTCGCTGGCTTCAGGCGCAACGCCGTTCTGACGGAGGGCGGACCTGAGTTGACCGCGCTGCCTGCCCGTGGCGTGCAACCAATGGCGCGCTTTGTGACGAACCAGCGGGTAGCTCTAATGGCCGGCGCCCGAAGCTGGCCGCGCTTGTGAAAAGGAAACCGACTTCATATGGCAAACGCATTGAAACACCGCGCGCTGGTGGTGGAAAGCGGCGCCGACGGCAAACAGGCGCCGGCGGCGTTTCGCGACTTGGAGTCGGCTGGCGCGCTGCCTGCGGCCGGCGGCGAGGTGATCGTCGAGGTCACCTTCAGCAGCTTGAATTACAAGGACGGGCTGGCCGTCACCGGCAAGGGTAAGGTTCTCAAGCAACTGCCGATTGTGCCCGGCATTGATCTCGTCGGCCGCGTGGCGGAAATCGGCGGCGGCGACGGCAACGCGAGCGGACTGCGGGTCGGCGACGAGGTGATCGTCACCGGCTGGGGCATCGGCGAGAGCACGAGCGGCGGCTATGCGACCCTCGCGCGGGTTAAGAGCGATTGGTGCGTGAAGCTCCCCGGCGGCCTCGACGCGCGCCGGGCGATGGGCATCGGCACCGCCGGATTTACCGCGATGCTCTGCGTGCTTGCGCTCGAAGACCACGGCGTCACGCCGGGCGAGGGGAACGACATTGTCGTCACCGGCGCGGCCGGCGGAGTCGGCAGCGTGGCGGTCGCCGTGCTGGCAAAGCTGGGTCACCGTGTGATCGCTTCCACCGGGCGAGTCGAGCAGGAAGGCGATTATCTGCGCGACCTTGGCGCCGCGGAACTCCTCGCGCGCGACGCGCTGGCGAAACCCTCGGGCAAGCCGCTCGACTCCGAGCATTGGGCCGGCGGCGTCGATTCGGTCGGTGGCGAGACGCTCGCCAGCGTGCTGCGCCAGACCCGCCAGCACGGCAGCGTGGCCGCGTGCGGACTCGCCGGCGGCGCGAACCTGCCCACCACCGTGATGCCCTTCATCCTGCGCGGCGTGAACCTTCTCGGCATCAACTCCAACACCTGCCCGCGCGCGCGGCGCGAACAGGCCTGGAGCCGGCTGGCGGCTGATCTCGACCTGGATAAGCTGGAGCAGATGACGGAAACGATCGCGCTGCGCGACGTGCCGCGTTACGCCGAGGAAATCCTCGCCGGCCGGGTGCGCGGCCGCGTGGTAGTGGACGTGAAAGATTAGCGCCTGCCTTCCGGGCGCCGCAGGCTTTGGCGGGCGCCAGTCCTCCGGCGCTTTCCGATGAAGCGTGGCGTGCGCCTTCCCATGGTTTGTGAAATGAGCGCCCCGGCAAACGAAAAAGCGCCAGAGGACTGGCGCCCTCCAAAACGCTTCGCGCTTTCGTTCGGCGCGGGATGAAGGTTGAATCGTCGCCCCGGATTTGCGATGCTTCCGCGCGCTCCGATTCCCGAGTTTCAAACCGCCCGACGATCATGGTCGAAATCCTTTTCGTGCTCGGCCTTGTCGGTCTGCTCATCGTTTACACCTTCGAGTTTCTCGCCTCTCTCGCTGCCGCGGGGACGCTCCTCGCCGCCGCGATTCTCGTGCCCTTGCTCGGCGCGTGGGATTACCTGCACGCGTTGCACGTGCTGCACCTCGAGGGTGCGCACGCACGGCTCACCGCCAGTCACCGTCGCCGTCGCCGTGCGCCGGTTCCGCCGGAGCGCTTCCTCTGGCTGCTGAACGCCCGGCGCTTGCGGCGGCAGTTGCTCTGGCTGACCCCGATTGCGGTCGTCGCCTGGACACTGGCGTTGCGTTGCCCGGCCGCGCTTGCGCTTGAGCCGGAAGACCTCGCGGGTTGGGGCTTCGGCGCCATCGCCATCCTCGCCACCGCACGGCTCGGCGCGCGCGCGATTCTGTATTGGCGCGCATCGCAATGGTTTGACCAAATGCGTCCGAGCGTGGTTGGTTTGTATCGGCGCACGATGTATCGGCTCTCGGAAAACCCGGAGTTTCTCGGCGAGGAAAACCCGCGCCGGCGCGAGCGCGAGAACTCGATTTACTGACGCCTCCCGGCGCCGCGGGACCGCCGCCGGAAAATGAAATGGCGCCGCGCGTGCCATTGGCTGCGAAATTGCATACAATATTTTCAGCCCCCGCACAGGACCCAACGAATATGGCTAAAATGACCGCAGCAGACGCCGCCGTGGCGGTGATGGAAAAAGAAGGCATCACGCAGGCTTTCGGCGTGCCGGGCGCCGCGATCAATCCGCTCTACGCCGCGCTCCGGCGCCGCGGCTCGATTGGTCACATCCTCGCGCGCCACGTCGAAGGCGCCTCGCACATGGCCGAGGGCTACACGCGCGCAAAGGCCGGAAACATCGGCGTCTGCATCGGCACTTCGGGGCCGGCGGGCACGGATATGATCACGGGGCTGTATTCCGCGCAGGGCGATTCGATCCCGATCCTCTGCATCACCGGCCAGGCGCCGCGGGCGCGGCTCTACAAGGAAGATTTTCAAGCGGTCGATATCGAGTCGATCTCCAAGCCGCTGACGAAGTGGTCGGTCACGGTGCGCGAGCCGGCGCAGGTGCCGCGGGCATTTCAGCAAGCCTTTCACCTCATGCGTTCCGGCCGGCCCGGACCCGTGTTGATCGACTTGCCCTTCGACGTCCAGATGGGCGAGATCGAATTCGACATCGAGACCTACGAGCCGCTGCCGGTTTACAAACCCACGGCCAGCCGCGCACAAATTGAAAAGGCGCTCGCGATGCTCAACGAAGCGCAGCGTCCGCTCATCGTCGCCGGCGGCGGAATCATCAACGCCGACGCCTCGGCTCGGCTCGTCGAATTCGCGGAACTCACTGGCGTGCCGGTCATCCCGACGCTCATGGGTTGGGGGACGATCCCCGACGATCACCCGCTGATGGCCGGCATGGTCGGCCTGCAAACGAGCCACCGCTACGGCAACGCGACGATGCTGGCGTCCGACTTCGTGCTCGGTATCGGCAACCGCTGGGCCAATCGCCACACCGGCTCCATCGAGGTCTATGCGAAGGGTCGCAAATTCGTCCACATCGATATCGAGCCGACCCAAATCGGCCGCGTCTTCATGCCAGACTACGGCATCGTCTCGGACGCTGGCGCGGCACTCGATCTTTTCGTCGAGGTCGCGAAGGAGTGGAAAGCCGCCGGCCGGCTCGCGGACCGCCGCGCGTGGGCCGACGAGTGCCGCGCGCGCAAATCGTCCGTCGAGTTCCATCGCAAGACGAATCTCGAAGACGTGCCGATGAAGCCGCAGCGCGTGTATCAGTGCATGAACCGCGCGCTCGGCCGCGACGTTTGCTACGTCACCACCATCGGCCTCTCGCAAATCGCCGGCGCGCAGTTCCTGCACGTCTATCACCCACGCCACTGGATCAACTGCGGTCAGGCCGGCCCGCTCGGCTGGACGATCCCCGCCGCGCTCGGTGTGCGCGCGGCCGATCCGAACCGCAAAATCGTCGCCCTCTCCGGCGACTACGATTTCCAGTTCATGATCGAAGAGCTCGCGGTCGGCGCGCAGTTCAAATTGCCGTATCTGCACATCGTCGTGAACAACTCTTACCTGGGTCTGATCCGCCAGTCGCAGCGCGGCTTCGACATGGACTACCAGGTGCAGCTTTCCTTCGATAACATCAACGCGCCTGAGCTCAGCGGCTACGGCGTCGACCACCTCAAAGTCGCTGAAGGACTCGGCTGCAAAGCCATCCGCGTTTTCCGGCAGGAGGAAATCAATCCCGCCATCGCGCAAGCGGAAAAATGGATGGCGGAGCACCGCGTGCCCGTGGTCATCGAGATCATCCTCGAACGGGTGACGAATATTTCGATGGGCACCGAGATCGACAACATCATTGAGTTTGAAGAACTCGCCGGGAGCGCCGCCGACGCGCCGAGCTCGGTCGGTCTGCTCGACTAAACGCAGCGCAGACACCATCCATCCGCCCGCGCGCTCCTTCTATCACGAATCAAACAGAGGCTGCTCGCTCTTATCCCAAAATCCTCCATGTCAAACATCGGCTTCATCGGACTCGGCATCATGGGCGCGCCCATGGCGCTCAATTTGCAAAAAGGCGGCCACACGTTGTTTCTTCACAGCCGCAGCGGCGTGAAGGATCGCACGCTGCTCGACGGTGGCGGCAGCGAGTGCGCGTCACCGCGCGAGGTCGCCGAAAAAGCGGAAATCATCCTCACGATGGTGCCCGACACGCCGGACGTGGAGCGCGTGCTCTTTGGCAACGACGGCGTTGCCGCCGGGCTGACCGAGAAGGGCAAGCTAGTCATCGACATGAGCTCGATCTCGCCGCTGGCGACGAAGGACTTTGCCAAACGCATCGGCGAGCTTGGCGCCGACTATCTCGACGCCCCGGTTTCCGGCGGCGAAGTCGGCGCGAAAAACGCCGCGCTGACGATCATGGTCGGCGGCTCGGAGGCAGCGTTCGCACGCGGCAAACCGCTCTTCGATTTGATGGGCAAAAACATCACCCACGTCGGTAGCAGCGGCGACGGCCAGACGACGAAAGTCGCCAACCAGATCATCGTCGCCCTGAACATCGAAGCCGTCGCCGAAGCGCTCGTCTTTGCCTCAAAGGCCGGCGCGGATCCCGCGAAAGTGCGGCAGGCGCTGATGGGTGGCTTCGCCTCGTCGCGCATTCTCGAAGTCCACGGCGAGCGGATGATCAAGCGCACGTTCGACCCCGGCTTCCGCATCGAGTTGCACCAAAAAGACCTCGCCCTCGCGCTGGCCGGCGCGCGTCAGCTCGGCGTGTCGCTGCCGAACACCGCGACGGCGCAGGAACTCTTCAACGCGTGCGCCGCGCACGGCCACGCGAAGGCCGATCATTCCGCGCTCGTCCGCGCGCTCGAACACGCCGCAAATTTCGAGGTCGGCGGGCGCTGAACTCATTTTTCCCGACCCCGATTCGTCTTATGAGCACCGACATCGTCGCCGAACTCCAGCGTCATTTTCCCGCCGACGCGATCATCACCAAGCCCGAGGACATGACGGCGTATTCCTACGACGGCACGCCGATGCTCAAGGGCATGCCGAAAGCCGTCGTCTTCGCTACGACGACGGAAGAAGTCGTCACCGTCCTGCGCCTCGCCACCGAAACCGGCACGAGCGTTTCCACCCGCGGCAGTGGCACCGGCCTGAGCGCCGGCAGCATCCCGCAGGCCGGCGGCATCGTCCTTTGCCTGGCGCGGATGGATAAAATTCTCGAGCTCGACACCGCGAACCTGACGATTCTCGTCGAGCCGGGCGTCATCAACGCCAACGTCGCCGCGGCCGTGGAAGCCGAGGGGCTTTTCTACCCGCCCGATCCCGGGTCCATGCGCGTCTCGACCATCGGCGGCAACGTCGCCGAAAACTCCGGCGGCTTGCGCGGATTGAAATACGGCATCACGCGCGATTACGTCATGGGCCTGGAGGTCGTGCTGCCCACCGGCGAGACGTTTTTCACCGGCACGAAGTGCGTCAAAGACGTCGCCGGTTATTCGCTGAAAGATCTCTTCGTCGGCAGCGAAGGCACGCTCGGCGTGGTGACGAAAATTTTGCTCAAACTGCTCCCCAAACCGGCCGCTCGAAAGACGCTGCTCGCCATCTACGAAAAGATGGACGAAGCCGCCGCGACGGTCTCGGCGATCATCGCCAACAAGATCATCCCGTGCACCGCGGAATTCATGGACCGCACGACGATCAAGTGCGTGGAAGACTACGCGCACATCGGCCTGCCGCTCGATTGCGACGCCGTGCTGATACTCGAAAGCGATGGCCATCCCGCCGCCGTGGACGACGAGGCGAAAAAAATGGAAGAGCTGTGCAAGCAACACGGCGCGCGCTCGGTGAAACTCGCCGCCGATCTCGACGAGGCGACGAAGCTCATGACCGCCCGCCGCATGGCGATCCCCGCGATGGCGCGCGTGGCGCCGACGACGATCCTCGAAGACGCCACGGTGCCGCGCTCGCGGCTCGCCGAGATGGTGCGCTTCGTGCAAAAAACGGCTGACAAACACAACATCCAGGTCGGCACGTTCGGCCACTTCGGCGACGGCAATTTGCACCCGCTCTTTCTCGCGAACGAATTGAAGCCCGACGAAATCCACCGCGTCCACGAGGCCGTCGGTGAGATTTTCGATTACGCCGTCAAAATCGGCGGCACGATCTCCGGCGAGCACGGCATCGGGTTGACGAAAAAAGCGTATCTGCCGGGCGCGATCGGCGAACTCAACGTGCGCGTGTTGAAAGAACTCAAGCGCGTCTTCGATCCGAAAGGCATCCTCAATCCCGGCAAGATTTTCGAGTCCGACCAGTCGGGCTTGCGCGACGGCCCGCTGCCCGCCGGGGTGCATACAATCACCCGCGGCATCACGCCCGAGCACCTGATCCCGCAGACGTAAACGGATTACCCGCCCATGGCTCTGCCCTCCGACGCACTCACCAATCCCGTGCCTGCCCGCCCGACCGCCAATCCCGGCAACCCTGCCGCCGAATTTCTGCCGCCCTTCGCCACGATGCCCGATGGCCACGGGCACGTCCACGGCCAGGGCGACGGCGGCAGCCACGGGCACGATTCACTGCGAACGCTCGACTACGCCGTCATCCAGCAGTGCATGCACTGCGGCTTCTGCCTGCCGACGTGCCCGACTTACGACGCCACGAAACAGGAGCGCAATTCGCCGCGCGGCCGTATCGCGCTCATGCGCGCGATCGCCGACGGCAAAATGGAAGCGACGAAGACGTTTGCCGAGGAAATGTATTTCTGTCTCGGCTGTCTTGCCTGCACGACGGCGTGTCCGGCGGGCGTGGATTACGCGCAGCTTTTTGAAACCGCGCGCGCCACCGCGGAGTCCAGTGGCGCGCTGCAAAGTCCAAGCCGCGATTGGACGCGGCGGCTGTTGCTGAAAGGACTTTTCACCAAGCCAAAGTTGCTCCGCGCGCTCGGCCGCGCCATGCGGCTTTACCAAGCCAGCGGAGCGCAAACGCTCGTGCGTTCGCTCGGCTTGACCAAGCTGCTCGGCTCGCGTCTCGCCAAGCTCGAGCCGCAGTCGCCGCAGGTGCGCAAACATTTTTCCAACCAGCTCATCCAGCCGGTCGAAAAACCTAAAGACGGACAGGTGAAATACCGCGTCGGCCTGCTCACCGGCTGCGTGCAGGACCTCGTCTTTTCCGACATCAACCGCGACACCGCCGACGCCTTGCTCGTCAACGGCTGCGAAGTCCACACGCCGCCGGTGCAATACTGCTGCGGATCGCTCCACGGCCACAACGGCGAACCCGACACCGCGCGCATGCTGGCGCGCAAGCTCCTCGACGATTTCGACGTTGCCGGACTCGACGCGATCATCACCAACGCCGCCGGCTGCGGCTCGCATTTGAAGACCTACGACCGCCTGCTCGCCGACGATCCGAAATACGCCGAGCGCGCGAAGCTGTGGTCGAAGAAGTGCAAAGACATCAACGAATTTCTCGTCGAGATCGGCTTCCGCGCGCCGACCGCTGCGCCGAAAGGCATCGCGCTCGACAAGCTCACGTATCACGAAGCCTGTCACCTTTGTCACGGTCAGAAAATCACCGCGCAGCCGCGCAAGATTTTGAAGTCCATTCCCGGCGTGCAGCTCAAGGAACTCGGCGAATCAACGTGGTGCTGCGGCAGCGCCGGCATCTACAACATCGTGCAGCCTGAGATGTCGCAGCAATTGCTCGAACGGAAGCTGAAGCACATCGAAAAAACCGGCGCCGTGGTCGTGGCAACCTCCAATCCGGGTTGCCATCTGCAAATCCAAAACGGCGCGAAAGCGCGCGGGAAAAATCTGCGCATCGAACACCCTGTCAGCCTGCTCGCCGCCGCCTATCGCGCCGAAGTCCGTGGGTGAGAGGAGAGCGCCAAGTTCCAGCCGCCAGTCAGCGCTGCCGGGCACGCTTCGGGGGCAGCGAAGCTTCCAATGGAATCAAGCGGTGGAACAGGCGGTCCATTTGCGCTGGCGTTGTCGTCGTCATTCCTTGTCGCATCCACCACAGCAGCAGCGAGAACAATGACCCCGCCAGTGCGTGGGCGAGGGCGACGCGTGCTTCCGCGGGCAACGGGTTTTCAGACCACGGTGTTCGCGCGAGACGTTCAGCGATGCTGCGGGCGAAATGCGCTTCGCCGAGTTCGCGGGTGTCGTGAATTCTTCCGGACTCCACCAGCGCGGCAAAAAGGTCCCGGGCTTCGGCGACGTGGGCGAAAAATTCGGCGACCGGCGCGACGCGGTCGGATGGATCGTGGTTTCGCGTGAGCCATGTGCTCATGGCCAGGAAGAAATCGTCCACGTCACTGAGAAACAGATCATTCTTGTCGCGGTAATGTTCGTAAAAGGTGGAGCGGCTGACCCGGGCGCGGTCCAGGACTTCCTGCACGGTGATGTCGTCAAACGGCTTGACGAGCAGCAACGCGATGAGCGCATCGCCGAGCCGATCCCTCGTGCGCACGGCACGGCAGTCGGGCTTGCGCCGGGTGAGAGGGGAGTTTTCGGACACAGGCGCGGACGAGTGTCCGGGAACTCCGCGCAACCGCGCTGGACGGGGCCGTTCCGATGCGCTGACACTCGTGGACATGAATGATAACCGAGCGGGCGGGATGCTGCTAGTGGCCGGCTGCGTCGCGGGATTGATCACGATGGCCTTTCATCCGGTGGCCCCTCACGGTGGCGGACTGCCTTCCTCGAACGAACTGGCAACTCTCGCCCGGCTCGACCGGGTCGTGCACGGATTGGCGCTGGCGGGGGTGGCGATGACTTTCCTTGGCGCGCTGGCGCTGACCCGGCGGCTGGCGGCTGGCAACCGGCTGGCACTGGCGGCGCTCGTGCTCTACGGATTCGCGGCGGTGGCGATCATGTCGGCAGCTGCCATGAGCGGCTTTGTCGGTGCCGATATCCTGAGCAGGATGGTCGAAGGCGACCCGAAGCTGGAGTCCCGGCGAATGTTGCTCGACTACACTTTCCGGCTCAACCAAGCGTTTGCTTCAATCTATACAGTGGGAGCCTGCGCGGCGATTTTCCTCTGGTCGCTGACCGTGGTGAGAGGGCGGCAACTGGCCACCGAACTGGGATGGTATGGATTGGTGGTGGGTCTGTTGATCGTGCTGGCTTTGTTCAGCGGACACCTCTCGCTTGGCGTGCACGGCTTTGGACTGGTTGCGCTCGCGCAGTCGCTTTGGTTCATCGTCGCGGGCATTCTGCTGATGCGCTCAGGGGAGGCGCAGAATCTTCAGGAGAAATCCGCCAATCCGAGCGCAGTCTGATGCGGTGTGAATGCGAAAGAGGTTGGCGGCGCGAAGGTTTAGCTTTCCTGCATCGGTAAGCCGACGGCGACCGGTGGAGACTTGCTGCCAGCGAGCCAGGGCGGCGATCATTTGCAACTCCCGGCACGCATCGGATCAAAGCAACAAGCGGCACGACGTCGGAGTTCCGGGATCAGCTTCCGTGTCAATCCGAAGCATGACAAACAGCGGGTTGCGGCGCATCTTGCGCGTCCCTCATGGCCGATTTGTCCGCCGGATTTTCGCCCAACGCCTCCGCTGTGCTCAGCGCGACGGAAATCTCGGTCACCTACGGCACGCAGATCGTCCTCGACGCCGCCACCGTCGCGTTGCACGAAGGTGAGCGCGTCGGCCTCGTCGGCCGCAACGGCACGGGCAAATCCACCTTCCTGCGACTAGCCGCCGGTGTGTCCGAACCAGACGCTGGCCTGATCACGCGCAAACGCGAACTCATCACCGGCTTCCTGCCGCAGGACTTCCAACTCGACGACTCTCGCACCGTCGGCGAAAACATCCTCGCCGGCGCGCAGGCCGTGCTCGCTCTCCTCGCCGAATACGAACGCACGCCGCCCACCGGCGCCCGTGCGAGCGAACTGCTCGATCATATCAACCACCTCGACGGCTGGACCGTGGATCACCGTGTCGGAAGTCTCATCGAGCACATCGGCGCGCCCGCCGCAGACCGCCTCGCCGGCTCGCTTTCCGGTGGTGAAAAACGCCGTGTCGCGCTCTGCCGCGCGCTCGTCGCGCAGCCCGACTTGCTTGTGCTCGACGAGCCGACGAACCATCTCGACACCGAGAGCATCACCTGGCTCGAAGACTTCCTCGCGCGTTATCCCGGCACCTGTCTGTTCGTCACGCACGACCGCTACTTTCTCGACCGCGTCGCCACGCGCATCGTCGAGCTCGCTGGCGGGAAATTTCTCTCGCAGCCCGGCAACTACACTGCGTTTCTCGAAGCCAAAGCCGCGGGGCGCGCGGGGGCGGGCGCCCGCGCGGGGCGCCGGCGACGCCGGGGAGCCGGACGTCGGGCAGCGGGC
>CAXTRS010000139.1:0-3509 GCA_964246635.1 uncultured Chthoniobacterales bacterium
TTTTTCCCCCCCCCCCCCCGCGCCCCCCCCCCCCCCCCCCCCCCCCCGGCCCCCCCCCCCCCCCCAAGGCCGCAAAGACGCTCGCCGCGGACCTGCCCCTGCCGCCATCAATTGGTTCCGCCCCGGTTCGCGCCGGGCGGCGGCGCCGTGGGCGGCGGCGGGGTCGGAGCGCCGGCCGTGGCAGGCGGACGCCCGCCGGTTGACGGCGGCGAATTTTTCTGCGCTGCCCCTGGGGATGACGATGATGTGGGCGCGGTTGGCGAAGGCGACGCGCTGCCGCTGTTGTTGTTGCCGCTGCGTTTGTCCTTGTTGTTCCCGCCGGCTGCGCTCGGCGCTGGAGTTGCGCTGCTGCCACCGCCTTTGCCGCCTTTCTTGCCGCCACCGCCCCCGACGTAGGACTGGATCAAATCCTGCAGCGGCTTGGCGCTCTTCACCGCGCGGTCGAGCAGGTCCGTGCGCGGGTTGGACAGCGGACCGGAAATGCGAAAGTCGATGTAGCGCTCGCCGGCCGTCGAGCCGTCCACGGCGGTGAAAATGTCATCGACGAATTGCGACAGCCCGCGGCTGGTGGCACGGTCGATGATGAGCCGCGTTTGCAAATCGAGCGGCTGGTCGCCGGTGAGCCCGCAGGTGCCGCGCGCTTCGATGCGCAACGCGCCGGTGCCGAGCACGAGCGGGTCGATGCGCAGCGTCTCGCCTTCGAGCCGGCAGTCGGCCTGGGCGGTCTTGAGCTTGAGCTGACTCAACTCCGGGATACGCAGATAATCGCCGAGCGTCTGGAGCAGCGGCAGGTTTTGGAGCTGCGCATCGACGACGCGCAACTGCCCGCGGCCGGTGCGGCTGGCGGTGCTGTTGGACAGGCCGCTCATCTCGACCTCGCCGTCGAGCAGGCCCCCGAGGAAGCGCGGCGCGCCGGCCGGGATTTCTTTGGAAAGCTGGCCGAGGGCGACTTTTTCAATCTTGCCGCGCAGTTGGAAGGGCGAGCCGGGTTCGGCGTGGCGCAGGTGATACTCGACCCGCGCGACGCCGCCGCCGAGATCGCCGCGGCCGTCGGTGACGTCGAGTATTTCCGGCGTGTAGGCAAAGGCGCTCTCGAACTTCGTGAGCGTGGGCAAATCGCGCAGCGACGAGCGGCCAAACCAGAGCCGGCCGTGGGCACTTGCCGCGACGGTGTTGTCCTTGCCACCGGCAGCGCCACTGTCGTTGGCGGCAGCAGCGGCGGGAGCGTCGATGCGGCCGTCGAGGTTGATGTCCTCGAAGCGGCCGTAAGGCTCGCCGCGGGTGTCGAGAAATTGCGCGACGCCGTGGCGCACGCGGAAACCTTCGATGGCGACGTTGACCGGCGCCGCGGCGAGCGTCGGCTTGCCGCCGGTCGGAGCGCGTGTCTTTCCCGATGAGCGCGCGGACTTGGCGTCGCCGTCGTTCTTCTCCGTAGAGCTGTCGCCTTCGCCCGCACTCGCCGCTGGCCCTGGCGAGGACGAGGTCGCAGCCGGCGGTGAACCCCGGCCCTCCGCCAGCTCGGCGGCGCGGAGTCCATGTTTTTCCTGCGCCGCGGCCAGTCGCAGCGAATCGCCGCGCGGCCAGCGCCAGCGGCCCTCGGGTGTCTGCGCCCAACTCAGGTCGGGCGTATCGAAAAGAATCTCGCGCACGACGATCTCGCGGCGTCCGAACAGCGGGCCAAACGCGAGGCGCGCGCGGAAGCTGCGGGCATTCAGTCGCAACAGCCGGGCGGCGGGATCCGGCTCGGATGCCTTCATCCCGGCAGTATCCGCGGTGTCCGGAGGGCCAGCATCGCTGGCAGCGCCTGGGCCGCCAGGCGCGGTGACTCCGTCGATGCGCAGGCCGTCCCACGGGGTGAGCGTGGTCTTGCGCGCCTCGGCCGGCATCTTGAGGTGAATGCTCAGCTCGCGCCGGATCTTGGCCTGCATGGCCGGGCTTTGGACATACAGGTTGCCCACGAGCAGCAACACGCCGCCGGCAATGAGCAGCACCACGAGGGCCGTGCCGGCCAGCCAGGCTAAGCGCTTCACGCCGACAGCCTAGCCAGCCTCCGGGGAAAGGGAAGCGGGAATGCGCTGGGGGCATTGCACCGCAGCGGCCTCAACCGCGGACCCACCCCAGATACCAGCCGACGATCGCCGGCCCGGCGAAGAGCCAGAGCAACGCGCCGAGCGCGAGATACGGACCGAAGGGCAGTTTGGCCGAGCGCGCCCGCGGCCCGAGCGCCAGCGCGGCGAGGCCGACGACCGAGCCGAGCATCGACGCCGAGGCGACGGTGAAAAACACCGCTTTCCAACCAAGAAACGCGCCGATGCAGGCGATGAATTTCACGTCGCCGAAACCCATCGCCTCGCGCGGGAAAACGTATTCGCTCGCCCGGCCGCTGAACGTTTGGATGCCCTTCAGCGGGTAATCTTTTTCCGCGAGCCGCAAGCGGTCGGCAAAGCAGCGCAGGGTCACGTTGCGATGCTCATTCCCGGCAAGCGTGAGCTGCTCGCACTGCAAAACGTATTCGTCCTTTGGGCGCAGGAACATTTCGCTCCAGCGATCAGCATCGCCGCTGCCAAAACGCAGCTCCGAGTCGTCCTCCTCTGGAAGCGGCCGCCAGGTGAAATCCTGCGCGGGCTCGAGCCGCACGCGCTTTTTGCCGAAGGCGAGCTTGCCCAATTCGACGACGGCGAAGAGCGTCAGGAAGCCGGCCAGCGCGCCGAGGAGCGACCAGAGCAAACCCAGCAGCGGGGCGTCCGTGCCGTGCAGGCGTGAAAACGCGAGACTGAGAAGCACTCCAGCGACGGTGCCGCCGAGCGTGATCTCGTCGGGAATGATAAAGTGATCGAAGTCGATGAACGTCGCGGCGATCAGCAGCGAAACGAAGACCCAATACGGAATCGCCAGCAGCCAGTCCGTGCGCAGCCACACGGCCAGGAAGAGCGCACCGGTAAGGAGTTCCACCAGCGGATAGCGCGGCGAAATCGGCGCCCGGCAATGCGCACAGCGGCCGCGCAGCCAGAGCCAACCCATGATGGGAACATTGTGATACCAGGAGATCGGCGTTTTGCAGTGCGGGCAAAACGAACGCTTCGGCTCGTTGACGGACAACCCGAGCGGCAGACGGTAGATGACAACGTTCAAAAACGAGCCGACGACCGCGCCGAACACGAAAGCCGCGACGGCGAAAAAGGTTTCGTAAACGGCGGCTGGATTCATGAACTAGTGAGCGGTCAGCGCGAGGCGAACAATCTAGTCAGAGAGCAGGAGTGAGGCCCGCGGGGCGGCGCCGCGGGCGCCCGCGCCCGCCCCCGCGCGGCGGGCGCGGCCCCCCCCCCCCCCCCCCCCGCTACAGTCACCGCACCTTCGCCTTTTTCTCCTCGCACTCCTCCTGCAAGCGACGCACTTCGCGCGCGAGTTGAAGCTGAACCTCATCGACGCCGGCCGCGTCGCCCTTGGCCTGCGCGGCGTCGATCTGCGAGCGCAGAAAGACTTCGCGTTCGGCGATCCGGGATTTGTAT
>CAXTRS010000139.1:3555-11703 GCA_964246635.1 uncultured Chthoniobacterales bacterium
CGCGCTCGGCGCCTGTTTTTCCAGCCGCTCCATGGCCAGTTCGTAAGCGGATTTCATGAATGGGAGCTTTGTGCGTTGCGCTGCCGGGTTCAATAGGGAAAATGACGAATGCCGAAGGGGCGGGTGGCAATTGGCGCGCGGTGGCTTCTCCTTCCCTTCTGTCATCCTGAGATTGTCGAAGGACCTCTTGCAGACTTTCTGTTTGCGCACCGTCAGCGCCTGCAACGCCCAAACGGCTTTGTCAGCGAGAGGTCCTTCGGCTGCGCTCCTGCGTCGCTCCGTTCAGGATGACAAACGAAGAGGAAGCGCGCACTACTCGTCACTCGTCATTTTTTTATGTCCAACATCCGTTTGGTGAGCACCGATTTCGACAGCACGCTCGTCGGCCACGGCGCGGCGGTGCCGTTCGTGCCCGAGTTGATCGACGCGCTCGAAACGCTGCGCCAGCAGGGCGTGATCTGGGTCATCAACACCGGCCGCTCGCCGCGGCTGCTCGATCACGGGCTGGCGGAATTCGCCTGGCCGATCCGGCCGGATTTCGCCATCACCAGCGAGCGCGAAGTCTGTCAGCCGGCGACGCACGGCGCGGCCGGACGCGACGGCACGAGCTGGGCGGATTTTGGCGATTGGAACGAGCGTTGCGCGCGCGATCACGCGGCGCTTTTCGACGCCGCCCGGCCGCTGATGGACGAAGTGCTCGCGTTCCTGAGCGCGGAAACCGGCGCCACGCCGCTCTACGATCCGACGCCCTCCGCGGAAGCGCCCGAGCAGCCGGCCGGGCTGGTCGCGATGGATGAGCCGGAGATGGACCGCATCGCGGCGTTCCTTGATGCCTTGCGGCCGCGTTGTCCAAAGCTGACTTACCAGCGCAACAAAATTTATCTGCGGTTCTGTCACGCCGACTACGACAAAGGCGTTGCGCTCGGCGAGCTCGGCCGGCTGCTCGGCATTCCGGCGGAAGCGACCTTCGCGGTCGGCGATCATCACAACGACCTGCCCATGCTCGACGGCCGGCACGCCCGGCACGTCGCGTGTCCCGGCAACGCCATCGACGAGGTGAAGGCGCTCGTGCGCGCCAACGACGGCTGCGTGGCTGAGGCACCATGCAGCCTCGGGGTCGTCGAAGCGCTGCGGCGCTATTTTCCGGCCGAACTCAACGGGCAAGTCGTCAAGAGCGACGAACGGGACGCTGCGGAAGAGGAAAGCCGCTAAAAATCCCCGTTGATAAAACTCCCGTCGAGCATCTTGCGAATCTCTTTTCGCCGCTCTTCTTTGGGCACCTGCAGGAAGTCCCAGGTCGGTCGGTCGAGGAAAGTGATCTGGCCGCCGACGAAGTCGTCGGCGTTTTTGTAGAGCAGATACACGCGCTTGCCGGTCCACTCCCGGACTTCCATTTGCGGGCTCGCGGAGCTCGAGAAGAATCGCACCGGGGCTTTCGGCGCGGTGAACGACTGCGTCGCCATGGAATGGTCTTTGCCGTAATTTTCCTCGAGCAATTTGAGGATGCCTTTGGTGTTCCGCTTGCCCTCGATGTCGAGGAAGATTGAGTAAAGTTTGCCTTTGAAAAAATTATAGGTGATCCCGCTGAGCTCGAATTTTCCGAACGTGAGCTTGTCTGACGGCCGGCGATAAGTCGTCCAGCGGCCGGCCTCCTCGGTTTGTTCCATTCCTCCGAAGGCTTCCACCGGAGTGCCGAGCTTGGCATCCGGCAGGCCGTTGTCGCGGTCGAGATCGTCCAACGAGCCGGCGCGCGCGGCGATCTGGATGGTCAGAAGCATCACGATCAGAGACGCGAGGAAAGTGCGGAACCGAGTAATGGGCATCGGGAAAAGCGAAAGGGTGAGAAGTTGTCCGCAGATTACGCAGATTCTCGCAGAGGGAAAACCAGAAAGCGATCTGCGAGAATCTGCGTAATCTGCGGACAAAGACGATTCCACTAGCGCGTCATCTCAAGCAAAAACCCCGCGCCGGGTGAGCGGCGCGGGGTTTGCAAAGGACTGACAGAGAACAGGGACGCTGCTTCGCTTAGAAGTTCGCGGTCAACTGCACCTGCAGGATCTGCGCGGCGTTCGTGTCGGCGAACGGGATGCGCGGAGTCGTCTCCTGACCCACGGCGTTGCGGAGCAGCGCACGGCCGCCATTGAAGCCGCGATCGAGGTCAACCACGTTGTGCAGATTCTTCTCGAGGTTCCAGTTGTTGTAATACACTATTTCGCCCTTGAGCCACGCGTAGAAGTTGTAGCCCATCGCGGCGCGGAAGCCCTGCTGATTGAGGCGGCTCATGCCGAAGTTCGGATCGTTGAGATTCGGATCGATCGAGGCGATGCCCACGTAGCCGTAGTCAGTGGTGATATACCAGTCGCCCTTCTTCTTCAATTCACCGAGCAGGACACCGACGGTGAATGTGGACTTGTCAACAAAGTCGTCCTCCACGATGCCGTAGATCTTGTTGGCGCGAGCGCCACCGGTGAAGTTGTAACCGAAGGTGCTGAACAGCTTCAGGTTCTTGCCACCCATGATCGGAAGCATGTAGTTGACCTCGCCGGCCAGCATGCCGACAAAGAGGTTGCGCGTGGCGTCGGCGTCGTTGAAGGCGGCGACGTTGCCCAGCAAGCCGCTGTAAGACTGGTCGTTGGTGGACGAGTCGTTGCGAATCGGCAGCGCCGTGCCCGCAGCGGTCACCGTGGAGCCAGTAAAGCCAGCGGCGCCGTTGTTCGGGTAGAAGTAGAACGCTGGTGCAACGATCGCGCTGAACTTGTTGTTCGGCTTCCAGGTCAGGACGATGTCTTGGTAGAAGAGAATCGGGTCCCAGCTCAGGTCGTTGTCCCGGCCACCGGTGCCGTTCGGCCCCGTCAGGAACGTGCGGTTGCCGCCGAGCGTGCGGACAAAGGTGGTGCCGCCAGGGCCGGCCACCGCCGTCGCGACGCCGGTCGCCGTCGCGCCGTTCTCCGGGTTGGCATAGAAGGGATACTGACCCAGGTTGATCTTGAGGTTCAACTGCGGCGTAATGTCGAAGTTGAAACGCTCCGTCAAACCGCCCGGCCGAATATCGCCGAAATCGACAATGCGGTCGGTGTTGTTGTAGAAGGGCGCCAGGATCTTGCCGCCGAGCAGCGTGATGTTGTCGTTAATCTTCCAGCCGAGATAGAACAGGTTCAGGTAGAACGAGGTGTTGTCGAAACCCTGACCGAAGGTCTGGTGCGTGGAGTCCGCGCCCGCCTGGGCCTGGATGCCGAAGCCGGCAAACCAGTTGTCGGTGAACTTGTAATTCAAGTTCATGCGCAGGCGCCAGCGGTAGCGGCTCTGCGGAATCTCGCCGGGATCGCGGCGGTTGAAGGCGGCACCGGCGCCGGCGGTGCCGATGGCGTAGCCTTCGGGGTCGCGATTGTCCCACTGGTAGCGGAAGCGGATTTCACCTTGGATGGTGAGTTCCTGCACCTGCTTGCCGAGGGCGCGCATGAAGGTGGGCACTTCGTCCGGTTTGGCCGGGTTTTTGCCCTTGGCGTCGCCGGCCATGAGGTTGAGCTCGCGTTCGAGCGCTTGGACGCGCTTTTCGAGTTTCGCGTCGTAAGGGTCCGCGGCGCGGGCGCCCGGCACCAACGGAGCGAGCAGCCCGGCGGAGAGCAGCGCGCTGGCTGCCAGCAGGCCGGTCGCCCGCATCTTGCATTTGTTAATGGTCATTCCTTGGTTGGGTTTTTAAGGGTTTCGGTTGGTTGGCTGCAAAAGGCGTCAGGTTAAGGCGCTTTGCGGTTTCCCGGCCGCTTGTAGAGGCTCACCGTTTTCTTGGCAAGCATTTATTCGCCTCTGAAAAAAGTTTTTTTCCGAGGTTCGGGCAACAGAGAAAACGTGACGGTTTTGTCACTCCGCACGCAGCCCGCATGCCGATGCCGCCGGGCGCGTGGCGGGACGCGAATTCTTCGGGACAATCCCATGCCCACCGCCCCTGTCCGCTTCAGCGACCTTTTTGCGCAGATGTCCCTCGCCCTGGCCGGCGAAATCTTCGCCTGGCTCCAGGCCAGCGCCCGACCCACCTACGGGCTGGCCGTGCAGGCGCTCGCCACGCAGCGCCGGCTGCGGCCGGTGTTTGTCGAGCGCAAGCCGCGCACCGAACGCTACGCCTGGCTGCAGAGCGCGCTGGGCCGACCGACGGCTGACCCGGTGGCGGCCAACCTCCTGCAAACCTGGCTGACCGGCGCGCAGTCGCCGATGCTCGTGGATTTTCTCGACGCCCTCGGCATCGCGCACGACGGCAAGGGGAACATCGACACGCTCCCGCCCTGCCCCGGCGCGGAGCGGCTCAACGCGGCCGTGGACGCGCTCCTGGCGAAGTATCCCGCCGAGACGGTCATCGTGTATCTGCACTGTTTTCTCGGCATGGACCCGGAGCAGTGGAGGCCGCTCGCCGAGTTGTTGGCGAATGACCCACGCCTGAACTTGCCGGCAAAATTGTAGCGGCGGGCTGTAATCGCCCCTTTTCTGCTGTAGCCTGGTCAGAGAAGGGGCGGTCACAGACCGCCGCTACAGCACTGCCCGACCGCGGTGGTGGCGCAATTTGCGGCCGGTCTTGCTCGTGAGGCTGCGCGGCCGGAAGCCGGGCGGCTTGTCGCGGATCCATTCCACAAACTGCCGCACGCCGGGATGTTCGCGGAGCGCGTCGAGCGAATGGAAGCCGCGCTCGAGTTCTTTCTCCGTCAGGAGCGCGTGGAGCTGCTTGTGGCACGCGCTGCAGAGCAGCAGCAGCTCGTGCTTCACCGCGGCGCGCGAAAAGTTTTTCTTGTTCCACTTGTTCCGGTGCCGGGACTGCGGAATCAAGTGATGCCGGGTGAGCGTCGTCTCCCGGCCGCAAAGCTGACAGGGGCCTTCGAGCATGCTGGCAGAAACCCGGGAATGGATCACTGCTTTCCGGCATCCCGACAACGCCCGCGGCACGTCCCGAAAAAAGCGACGCCACGCCCCTCGCCGAAACGAAGGACGTGGCATCACCGGCAGATCGTCGAGCCATGGCTCGACGACCGCCGGAAGCCACGCGGTTTGCGGACGCTTTGCTTTTACCGCGACGGATTCGCCCCGCTCGTCGTGCCGCTATCGGTCGTCGGCGCGTTTTTCGTGCTCGAGGTCTGACCCTTCGCGGACTTGCTGCTCTTGCTCTTCTTGGAGGACGACTTGCCGCTGCTCTTGGACGAAGAAGACTTCTTCTTTTTCTTCGCTGGCTTCTCGCCGGCGGTCTGCGTCGAGGCGCCCTCGCCGGTGGCGCCGCCGCCAGTGCCGCGAGTCTGTCCGGCAGTGGACGGCCCGGTGCCCTTGGCGGCGGTTTCCGAGCTGGCGTTGGAGGAAGTGCCCGTGGACGCGGCGCCGGTGGTCTGAGCAAAGAGCCCGGACGTGCCAAGCGACAGCGAAATCAGGACACAAGGGAGGAGTTTGAGGTTCATATACCCACGTCTTCGGCTGCGGACGGCTTTCCGGCCGCAACAGAAGACGCGCTATCTACGCCGGTGCCAGCGCCGGCTCGGCAGCGAAAGCTTCTTCCTGCTCGACCGCTTCTTCGTCGTCGGTTTCCAATGGCGCGAAGCGCTCGGCGTTGAAGCCGTATTCGATGCCGTGCCGATTCGCGGGATTCACCAGCTCGACGAGATAGACCGCCGTTTCGCCTTCGGTGTTCTTCAAGCTCACGCCCGGAAGAAGATCGCGCACTGTGTAGATGACGTCTTTTTTCGGCAGCGCGGTGTAGAGCTTTTCGATGCCGAGCGGAAAGTGGTCGTCCACGCAGGCGACCTTTTGGCCGGGAGCAAACATGTGCGGTGAACTAAATCGCGAAAGCCGCCGCGAGCAAATTTCGCAGGTGGATGGCGATCTCCGAGCGCCATTAATCTGCGGCGCAGCCGCCTGAAATTCCTTCTTCCAGGCAGCTTCGCTACGTCTTAAATCTTCCACTCGCCCCCCGACCCCCCACCCCCCCACCACAAAGGCGCTACCGGTCCGCGGCCTTCTTCACAGGCTCAACTGTCGCTGACGCAGCGGCGCCGGCGTCGTGAAACGCCAAGCCGCTTTTCTCCGCGAGCAGCAGACCCAATAATAGACCGAGTGTGTTCGTCGAAGCCAGCTCCGACATCGGCTCCCGGCCGTTGCCGCCGCTGCCGTTCGCAGCGCCTTTGCCGTCGTGGCCGTTCGCGCCTCCCATCAGGATCACGCGCTCCGGCACGAGCGGCTGCACGCTCTTGCTGAATTGATCGCCGAGCAGGTTCAGCGCGAACAAACGCGGGTCGCCGTAGGCGAGGATTTTCTGCCGGTTCACGTTGGCCTCGGCCTCGCCAACCTGCGCGATGCGCGCGGCCTCGCCTTTGCCGAGCAACTCCTTTGCGCGGCTCTCGCCTTCAGCGCGCGCAATGTCGCGTTTGGCCAGCCGCTGGTTTTCCGCGAGTTGTGCCTCGCCCTTGTTTGCGGCGATTTCAATATCGACCTTCGTCTGGGTCAACTCCGCTTGTTTCTGCGCGGCGGCTTGCGCCTGGTTGAGTTCGCGCAAACGGTCCGCGGCTTCCTGCTGTTTGGTGAAGGTCGATTTTTGTTCCTCCGCGAGACGGCGCAGACGGAGCTGGTCGAACAAGCGTTCGATCGGATCTTCCTTCGCGCTGTTGATGGGCACCTGCGACTCCGGCCGACCGATGAGCACGGCGACGCAATTGATGTCATACGCCGCGAAACGGCGGCCCAGTTCCTCCGTCGCGCGTTTCTGGATTTCTTCACGCCGCGTCAGCAGATCGAGCATCGAGCTCGATTGCGCCACGTCGCGAAAATACGCGGTCAGGATCGGGTCGAGCGTTTGCGAGATGAGCCGCTTCACGTCGCCGAAGCGCTGGATGACGCTGCTCGCCTTCGCGTAGTCGATGTGCAGCACCAGCGAGAGCGGGAGCAGCGGCTCGTAGCCGTCAGCGGTGATGAGCTCAATGCTCTCGAGATCGGCGTCGTAGCGATGGCTCTCGACTTGGTTGTTGATCCAGCGCAGGACGAAGTTCACCGTCGGCACCAGCTCGACTTTCAGCGCATACGGATTGAGCGCGTATTTGCCCGGCGTCAGCGCATGTTTCCACACGCCGCGGCTGCCGGGATCGACCTGTTCGCCGTAGCGAAACGCGTCGCCCGTCACGTCCTCGCCGACACTGCCGTAATACGACACGACGACGCCGACGTAGCCGATGGGGATCAGCGTCTTTGGTTTGATTTCGACCGTGGCGAACCAGCGGTTGATGAAGAACGTGCCGTCCGTCAGCACCTGGAGTTGCTTGCCGCGCCGGCCGCCGAGCGCGAGAAACGCCTCGGGGTTCTGGAAGTAATCGTGGCCGACCACGGAACCCGTTTCCGCATCGGTCGCCGCGGCGGATGAGTTGCCTACTTCCGGGGCGATAATCTCGCCGCTCGAGATGGTCGGACCATCCTGCACACTGACGATGCCGATGTTGTCGCTCGCGAAGAGCGTCGCGCCCAGGCTCGCGGCGTCATCGCTCGGCAGCGTCGGCGGCCGGGCGATTTCCTGCTCGACCTCGGTCGGCGCCCCGATCGAGCCGGCGCGCAACACTGCGCGGTTGCTGCCGTAGCCGATGACCACCGGCGAGAAGCCGTCGATCTCGAGGAGTTGCCGCTGCCAGCCGGCGGATTTCGCCCGCTCGGCTTCCTGCACCGGCCCGGCATAGACCTGGTCTTCCGTGATGACGACGAACAGCGCCGTGTTGATCGCAAACACGCCCTCGCGCAAAATCGCGCGCTGGCGTCCGCGCTGCCCGCCGCCTTCCAGAAACGCGCGCGCGTCTTGGAACGAATTGCACGCGACCACCGAGCCGAGCGTCTGCGTCGGCGGCAACGGCGAGCCGTCACGCGCATAGACGTAAGCGATTTTGCCTTCCGACACCGTCACCAGCGGGAGTTGGTGAATACGGTATTGCCACGGGAAAAACCCGGTCTGGATGCCGCCGCGCAAGAGCGGCGTTTGGAAGCCCGCCTCGCCGGCGAGCGCGATGATCCGGCCTTCGCGCAAGCTGCCGCGCGAGGACCAGAGTTTTTCCACGATGCCGACCCGGTTGTGGGGAATGTAACGAATGCCGCACAACCACAGGGCGACGATGAACAACACGAACACGAGCCCACCGATGACAAGCA
>CAXTRS010000140.1:0-2112 GCA_964246635.1 uncultured Chthoniobacterales bacterium
AAATAGCCGCGGGCCTGCCAGCCGAGAAGGGCGCCGCAGCCCATGCCGAACAGGATGGCGGCGCACAGGATGACGAGACCCGCGACCGTGCCGGCCGAAGCGCGGCATTCGAGCGCGTCACGGTCGGCGGCGAGGTTCGCGCTGGCGGCAGCGCGGGGGACATGTGAAGCAACGGGAATCATGATGATTGGATGATGCAGGGGTGTCAGGACGCTGCGGGCGTGGGCGCGACGGCAACGGCCGCGGCGAGCTCGGCTTCGAGGCGCTTGGAATCGGCAAGCATCTCGCGGATGCGGCCGTCGGAGAAACGCGAGGTCGCAAACTTGGCGAGCACGGCCTCGTAGTGGCGGATGGTTTCGCGCGTTTGCGCGAGCAGCTCGGCCGGCGTCGGCTTCGGGCGCGGCGCTGTCGCGCCCCGGATGCCTTGGATGGCAGCGTGCATCGTTTTCGAGTTGAGCACTTCGGGCGGACATGGCAGGCCGGCCGAGCCGACGTGGACGCAGGTGTGGTCGCCTCTCATTCACCCCTCCCGGTTTCGGGATAGCCGAGGGCGGCGCTCACCCTGGCGAGTGAGCCGAACTGAGCCAGCGACTCGGGGTCGAGTTCGCGCAGATCGCGGTCGCGCAGAATGTCGCGGTCCGCTTCCGCTTCCTCCTCGGGCGTCGGCGGCGCCGACAGCGCGAGGTCGATGCGCAGATGCCGGCGCGGCGTGGGATGGCGACGCGCGGCGGCGAAAGGCTCGAGCAGGTTGAGCGGGGACTTTCGCGGGCTGTTGCGATTTTCTTGCTTCATGGGGTCTCCTTTTGTGCTAGCGTTGGGTTCGGTCTCCGCCCCGTCGTGCGTTCTCAGCGCCGGCGGGGTTTTTCTTTTGCCGGCCTTCAGCAGGCCAGCGCGGGGCGCTCGCCGACCGGCAGGCGGGCGCGGTGAAAGTATTGGCGGGCCGGCATGATTTCCCGCAGGCTGGAGAGCACGGTGTCGGCGGGCACGTAGGTCACGCCGTCGATCAGCGCGGGCACGCCGCGCTGAATCTCGAAAAGAATGTTGCCGCCATCGCACGCCAGGGGCGGAATCCTGGCGCCCGTGTCGGTGTCGCTCTCGACCGCCAGCACGAGCGGGCGATCGAGAATGTGCGCGTAGCCGTGCTGGATGACGGCCGTGCCGGGCGCGAGATGGAGCAAGGCGATGAATGCGCCGCGCACCGCAAGCCGGGCTACGTGCCGGCTCGTGGCGGCGCATCCGAGAGTCGAAAAGCGATGATTCATGATTGGGCGGGTTGCGGCGCGGGTTCGGCCGGCTTGGCGGCGGACAGGATGAGCGCCGCGGGATTCTCCGATTGCTCGATCTGGTTGAGGCCGAGTCGCAGGGCGGCGTGCGCCACGACCGGCAGGACGATGCCGTGGCCCTCCTTGAGCGCCTTGATGCGCCGGGCCAAGTCACCCTTGGGGTAGTCCTTGCCGCCTAATCCAGGAATGTCATTCAAGCTTCCCTGTGCCATGTCTTCATTGTCTTCAATGTCTTTGAAAAAGCAACAGGTTTTTTAAAAAATCTTTAGAAAACGTCTTCGATGCTTACATTGAAGACATGCCAACGGGCAAAAATCCCATCTCGGTGCGGCCTTCCAAGCCGTTGCGCGGGAAGATTTTTGCTCTCGCGCAGGAGATGGATAAAACCGAGGGCGAGTTCGTCCTCGCATGCGCCGACGAAATTCTGCGCATGATCGAATCCGGCGAAAATTTCGTGCCGAAAATTGTGCGTGCCGCCCGGACGCTCCGCGCCAATAACGCCACGTTTTCCACGCCCGCCGAACCCATTGCCGTATCGTCACCGGCTGAACCGCAGCGGCTCCGGGACGAACGCGCCGTCTCTCTAGGTTATCCCGAACACAAGAAGGTGCCGTGCTATCCCGAAATCCGCGCGGGCAGTCCGCGCGGCGGTGTGCTCGAACAGCCGCCACCTTACAAAATCAACGTGCCGGCGGGCGTGGCGCGCCAAGCCGATTTTTGCGTGACGGTCGTCGGCGACTCGATGGAGCCGCTGATTCACGACGGCGAGATCGCCGTCTTCCGCAAGGCCGAGCAAGCCGGCAACGGCAAGATCGTCGCCGCTCTCGTC
>CAXTRS010000140.1:2122-4578 GCA_964246635.1 uncultured Chthoniobacterales bacterium
GCGTGATGGTGCTGAAGCAATTTTGCCAGAAGAACGGCGGCCCCGCGCGACTGGTCAGCCTCAACTCGAAATATCCGCCCATTCCCCTCGACGAACACGCACGCATCCAAGGCGTCTTCGAGGGCAAGTTTGATCCGCGGCACTGAGATCCAGTTTATGCCCAACCAACGCGCCGGAAACCTTGTTGCCTGGACGATCTATCTGGACAAGGAGGCCCGCACGAACTTCCTGAAAGCCGCCTACGCGGCCGGCCTGTCGGGCAATGAAGCGTGCGTGAAGTTCATCGAGAGCACGAATGCGGCGCATGAAGGCCGAAAGGCGCCCCCGGCGGAAATCAGGGTGCCGTTTCGCGGCGACGGCTCGCTGGTCCCGAGCGCCTACCGGCTCGGCGTCGAGGGCCAGGCGGCGAATGCGGCGAGGGCGAAGAAAACGCGGCAGCAGCCGGGTAAACCGCGCGCCGCGGCCAAGCGCACGACGAAGCGGTGACATGACACCCGCTTGACGGGGTGGCGGGGCTTCTGGTAGAACGCTTGGGCAGGAGCCACCATCTGTGATTCTGCTCGTGGACGACAACGCCGCCGACGCGCGGCTCATCCAGCTCGCGCTCGCCGAGCGCTGCGTCGAGGCGTTCACCGAAAACCCGCCGGTGCTCGTGTGCGCGCACGGCGGCGGCGAAGCGATCGCGCGCCTCTCCGGTTGCCCGCAGCCGCCGCCGCGCCTCATCCTGTGCGACCTCGCGATGCCGGGCGGACTCGACGGCTTCGGCGTGCTCGAATGGGTGCGCGGGCAGGCGTGCTACGACCATGTGCCCTTCCTCATGCTCACCGGCACCGAGAACCCCGACGACATCGACCACTGCTACGAGCTCGGCGCCGACGGCTACCTACCCAAGCGCGCGGATTGGGAGGGGCACCGCAGCCAGGCGCGCGCGATCCTGCGCTGGTATGCGCGCCGGCGCGGCACGCCGCAGACGGCCGAGGAGATCGACCGCTGCACGATCGAAACGCTGTGCCGGCAGCTCGGCGTCGATTTCAGGGCGGTGAGCGGCGCGAGCCAGGAGCAGCACGTCGTCGCCGCGCGCAACCGCGTCGTGCGCGTGCTGATGGGCAACGGGCTGCCGGCCGAGCGCATCGCGCGCGTGCTCAAGCGCAGCGCGCGCACGTTTCAGCGGGCTGTGGCGCGTGCGAGAGTGCCGGCGGTGTAGGCGTCACGGAAACGACGCCGTCAGTGGGTCGAGCAACTGCGCGCCGGTCGTGGCGTCGTAGATGCCGTCGTAAGTCCAGTATTCCTCAGGGACGATCACGACGCTGCCGGTAAGAAAGCTGACACCTTTGCATGGCACGCTGGCCGACATGAAGGTGATGGTCACATTCTCATGAGTCCCAAATCCAGAGATCGAGCCATAATCTTGCGTGTTAAGAATGGCGGCAGGATAGAATAAATCTCCTTGGCGCACGCAGGGTGCGACCCAGCCGCCGTCCTCGGTGTTATCGAACAAGCGCACCCCGAACTCATTGTCGTTAGTGCTCGTGAAGGTGCTGCACACGGGCACGATCAAGCCGCGTTCGTTATCTGGCGGAGATTGGCCGAGGACTTCGTCCTCCCCGGAATAAAAGTAATCCGTGCCGTAGCCGTTGCCGGGGTCACCCGTCGTCGTATCAGTCGTGTTGATCGTGACCTTCCATTTTTTAACCCGCCAATAGGCCTTGATGATGTCATCAAGGCTAAGTCCGAACGGGTAGAAAGTATCAAAACCCACTTCGCCGCTCGTGACTTCGGGAATCTCAAACGGCAGCGGAAACGCCCCGAAAAGTCGCACGCGGCTCATTCTGCGTCGTAGGTTTCGCTCATCACTACGATCGCCCGCGCCGCAACGCCGTTGACGATCATGTCCACTTCCCGAAACCGGATGTCCGTCCCGCTCGGGTTGCCGAAGTCGGCGAGGTCGCCGATGTCGAGCGTCATGCTGTTCTCGTCGTCGGCGAGCGTGACGATGTTGTCGGCGCCGACGTTGACCGCGAACGTGCCGCCCTCTGCCGTAGTCAGGTCGAGGTTGTCGGTGGCGAGCACGGCACTGTTGCCGTCGGCATCCTCCAGCGTCAGGCCATCCACATCGAGCGTGGCGCTGTTGCCGTCCTCGCCGGAGAATTGCAACTCGCCGTCGTCGAGCGTCATCGTCTCTTCTTCGGTGCATGGCGCGGAGAACTTGCCGGCGTAGGAAGTGCCGGCGTGGAAATCCTCGCCGCAATCGCCGTTGAGATCGGCTTTGTCGGGGTCGCCATCGCCGCCCCCGTCGCCATCGCCCGGGCTGCCCGGCCCGGCGCCGGTGGCCGCGCGATCGAAACGCCGTTCGGTGCCGTCCTCAGCACCAACCTCCCGCCCGACCCCGCCACCGGAATCGGCCGCTGGTCGTTCGCCGCGTTCGAGCGCGCGATGCGCGACGGCCTCTCGCGCGC
>CAXTRS010000140.1:4588-9963 GCA_964246635.1 uncultured Chthoniobacterales bacterium
TGATGCGTCGCTCGCGTGCTTGGCGCGCACGAAATCCCGCACGTCGGCGCTTACGACCTCCAGAATGTCAGGATCCATGGCCATGTCGAAAAAATCAAAGGTCGGCAAAGTCGAAAACCTGCGCCCGGATCATCATCAACCCGTATTTGTATGGCTCGGTGTCGAGCTTGTAGAGATACTTGCCGCTCGTCGGGATCGCGCTCGCGCCCGACGTGGCGCCCAGGCTGGTCGGCGACACGTAAGCGTTGCAGGTGCCGGTGATCGTGCCTGAGGTGCCGGTGTAGCCGGCGACAGTCGAGGACGCCGTAACCGACACGGAATTGGAATCGCTGAGCGTGCCGGTGAACGAGATCGCCCCATGAATCACCGGCCCGAAGGTTTTGCTGCGCACGTTCGCCCCGACATCCTTGGAATGGCCGTGTCCGGTCGTCGCGACCGCGCTATTGCTGGTTTCGCCAATCGAGATGCTGTAGCGCGCCTGCGCCTGCGCGCGCACACTCACCTTGGCGCCGAAGATCGCCACGGTGTGAGTCTGCGGCCGGAAGCTCGGCCAGTCGGACACCACGACCCCCGCCAGCGTCGCCAGCTTCGTCGTGATCTGGGCATCGGTGCTGTTGCGCACCAGGAAGAACACCCAGTTCACGACCTTGCGCTGCCGCCCGCCCGGCGACGCAATGGAGACCAGCACCTCGGGCACCGCGCTGGCGCTGGCCTCGCTGCTGTTCGGCGCCGAGATCGAGAGGCTGCCCGTGCCGCTCAGCGAGGCGTAGTCGGTGGTCTCCGTCGAGTCGCCGTCGCCCTGCGCTTTTTCCAGCAACACCGCCACGCCGGTGAGCACGTCGGGCAGGTCGATCCGCGCGCGGCCGGGGTTGGCTTCGGAGTAGGCGAGCAGCGCCGTTTGGATCGCGGAAATGTTGGTCACGCGCACCTTCGAGCGCAGCCGGTCGAGCGGCTGAATGTCCGTATAGGCATCGCCGGCATTCGAGCCAGCCTCCTTGATTTGTTCCGTGAACGGAATCGCGATGCCGAATGTGGGGTCAGCGTTCTGCCCGGCGAGTTGCGGATACGCCTCGGCGTCGAGCGTCGTCGTTTCCCGCAGCTCGTGCAGGGCGTCGATGGCCGTCGCCTTCGCCTCGACGGTGCGAAACGTCGGCGTCGCCGGGCCGGTGCCAGGCGTCTGGATGTGCTCGACGGTCGTCGTCGCCCCGCCGTCGGCCTTGGGGTCCACGGCGTTCCTGCTCGTGAGATCGTCGAAGGCGGCGACGGTCGAGGTTTCGGCGACGCTCTTGTCCTTGTCGAGCGGCGTCACGGAGCTGGCGACGGTGAGAAAATTCGTCGGCGCCGCGGTGCCGGCCGCGACTTTCTGCTTCGTCGTCGTCTTCTTCGTCGCGCTGGTGTGGCGCAGCAGGAGCCGGTTTTCCGTGATGCCCACCTCGCCGGTGAGCAGCGGGCGGCTGGCGACGGTTTTGCGCACGCGCCGCGCCTTCTGCTTGGTGAGCACCTCGACGACATCGCTGTTGACGAGCAGCCCGCCCGCGGGCGTCACGCTGCCGGGCGCCACGATGTCGTCGGTCGTCGTGACGAGCGCGCCGTCGTCGTCGAGCTCGGCGCCCGTGAGGGTCGAGTGCGCGGTGACGCTCTTTTTCGTGCGGCGGCTGCGCACGTTGTCGATGGCCTCGACGGCGCCTTCGACGAGCAGCGTCGCCGCGTCGGCGGCGGTGCCGGCCGCGACGATCTGGGTCTGGACGGTCTGGGTGTCGCCGCGCTCGTCGAGCTGCGTGCCGGTGAGCAGCGTGCCGGGGATCGTCTCGTAAACCGTGTAGTATTCGAGATTCCCGTTGTCGGCTCCCAGAACTTCGAGGTGCGTGAGCACGCAGCCGGCTCCGGCATACGCGGCGTTGGGGTCGGCGTCACCGTAAGCGGGCGGCGTCCAGCCGCGCGGCTTGGTGAACACGCGCTCGACCTTGAGCACGCCGGCGTTGTTCTCCGGGCTGGAGACGTGCGGCTCGCCCGCGAGTTTGCGCAGGCGATCGAGATAAAAGAGTGCCGGCCTGTCTGCCATCGTCGCGCCGGGCTACGGGCGCGGGCGGGATGGGCAAGACTAAAGTGCTATCCCCAGCTAGACCCCGCACATTCCTTCGCACTCATTGCCGAAGAGGTCGCCTTGGCCTCGATCAACATCGGTCGCAAAATCCACGTCCGCGAGAGGCACGCAAGAGCGATGCACGAAGACCTCTCCTGTAATCTTCACGCCGTTGATTTGTCCAACTCTCACCGAGCGCAGCTTGGCGTCGAAGGCGGTGGCCAAAGCGAACTCTCCGGGTTCAGTGCGCTTGATCTGCCGCCAGCGGGCGTCGCTGATGTAGGGACACCAGCGGCAAGCTGATTTTGGGGGCTCGGGAAACCCGTGCCTTGCCAGCCATCGCAGGCAGTCGTGCCGACTCATCCGCTCATCAATCAGCGGCCAGCGGTTGGTGATGTAGCCGACGCCACTCGGCTTCATGCGGTGCGCTTCGTCAGTCGAGATACCAATCCACTGAACGACTGGCTGGCCGTTTCGGAGGCGCTGCACTTCACGTCGGATTGGTGCCAGCTTGTATTCCTTCGTGCATTGCCGCCAAAGCCTGCCGCCAGCGTCGTCGCTGTTAGGCTGCTTCACCGAGAATGGGGGCTGGCCGCAGCGGGAGCGCTCTGCGCCACCGCCCAGAGCGCGCAGGAAGTCTTCCTCGATATTACCGGCGGTGACTCGATGCACCGCGAAGGGTAGTTGTTTTTCCAACCAATCGAGCCAGCGATAGACACTCGCCGGCTCCGCCTGCGTGTCCGCAAAAATCGCGCACGTTGGCATTGGTGTTATCTCGCCGGCAGCAGCCATCAACGCGAGCGTGGACGACTGCACACCCGCGCCGAGAGAAAGGATGTGGAGTGGGGCGCTCATCCTTTCGTCGCCACGTCGAGCAGCAGTTCCGCCAGCGCGCTCAAGTCGGAGCGGCGCACCGTCGAGCATTGCGCCCAGCGCCAGCGATAGCGGCAGCGCGCGCAACAAAACCGCTGCCACGGGCGCTTTTTTGCGAACTCCGTGCCGCACTGGTCGCAAGGTGTCATGGCACCCAGCTTAAATGCGTGCGCACGGATCGCGCAAGCGTTTTCAGGCGTATCCGCTCGTGACGAGTCGCGAGCCGCCCTGGCCTTGCGTGCGGAAGTTCGAAAGCTGGCGCTGGGCGTCGGCGGCGCGGCGCGCAATCTCGGCGCGGTGCTCGGCGTCCTTGAACCACGGGCTGCCGCTCCAGCTTTGGAGCACGAGCGGCAGGAGCAGCGACTCCGCCATGTCGCCGGGCAGCGGGAACGTGACGCCAGGATCGGTGCTTTCGCTGCCGAAGTTCGCCGTCGTGATGGCCGCCGGCTTCACCTCGGCGTCGTAGGCCAGGCTGTAGGCGCGGTCGGGCAGGGGGGCGACGCGCAGGCGCAGCGCAAACGTCGTGCTCGCCACTGGCTCGACCCACCAGGCGGCGGGCGAGTCGATGCGGTGCGGGAACGAGCCGCTCGACGGCCGGAGCGGGCGGCCGTAATCGCTGTCGCCCCAGCCGTAGCAGCCGGCGGCGTTGAATTGCGCCCGGTTGGCGATCGGTGAGAGCGGCACGTTGCCGTCGCGCGTCATATTGCCGAGCACGCGCACGAAGCCCGCGTCGAGAGGCGCGCTGTCTCCGTAAACCGTCATGGACACGCTGCCGCTCGCGCCCGTCCATTTGTTGAGCAGCGTCGTGCCGCTCACCTCGGTCCAGACGCCGCCGACGTTGCAGGTCTGCCCGGCGAGCGTCGTTGCGTAGGGCGTGCCGATCGTGATCGTCGCGCTGCCCTGCGTGACGCCGACGGTCTGCGTTTCCGGCGCGGGCACGGCGAGGCCGGGGCGCTGGCGGAACAGGTCGCTGCGCTCGCGGTAGATGCCTTGCAGGCCCGCGTTGATGTCGCGCGCGATCCTCGCCAGGATGGCAGTGCGCGCCGTGCCGAAGCTGGTAAACGTGTCGAGGTTGAACTCGCCGAGGTAGGCGAGGCACTCGCGCGCGATGGCTTGGGCGGTCAGGCTCATGGCGGGCGTGTTAGGCGCGCGCCCGGGAAGCGCAAGCCTTTCTGAGGTGCGCGGCGAATCCCTCGGCGAATTTCTTCCGGCCCGCCGGTGTCTTCAATTCCTCCGCGATGCTCTTGACCGCGTTCCCGAACGACTCGACGACGAGGGCGCGGGTTTCCGGCGACACATCACTTGAAAGCGCCACGCACAGGCAGGGTGTCGTCGTGCCGCGCTGGTTGGGAAATTCGCCGGTGCCCTTGCACTTGCGACATTGAGCGTCCGGCTCCGAGTGCAGCGTGTGCTTCGGATGCCTGGCGCGCAGTTCGTCGAGCGTCATGGATTACCGCGGGCGGGGTCTGCGGTTGCTGCGGCCGGGCGTCGAGTCGAAGCCCGGCTCGCTGGCGTCGGCCGAAGCTGGCGGCGGGGGCACGTCAAGCGCCGCGGCCGTGACGACGGGTTCGGCGATTGAACTGCCAACGGTTGGAGGTTCAGCAGGGGTTTGAGCAGGCGCTGACGGATGGACCACGAAGTCGCCAGTGCCGTGCCATTCACCCAAGGGAAAATGTGCCGGAGTGACATCCCCCAGAGGAACATCAAAGCCGCTATCGCCCGTGAATGCCTGGTGAGTCTGGATGCTGGATTCATCGACAAACCCGCCGTTCACCGACTCCGCAGCGTCGGGAGGCGCGGCGTCGAACGCGGCAACGAGAAACCGCTCGCGCTCCGCGAGTCGGGCGACATCGACCTTGAGCGCTTCGATCTGGCCGAGGTAATCGGTGACTTCGGCGCTCTCGACGACTTCGACGCCGAAGAACACGACCCACTTCTTTTGCCGGCCGACGAGGTTGCTCTGCTCGGTCTCGAAGTGCTCGATGGAGTCGTAGCGGCGCACGTGCGCGCCGACGAACTTGCGGCCCATGCGCTCGTATTCAAACTTGGGCTCCCAGTGGAACTGAAACGATTTGGCGCTCCAGCCGACGATCTGGAGCTGCGGATGAAAGCCGCTCTCGTCGGTGATGTAGAGATACGGCTTGATTTTGGTGCTCATCGTGTTGGGTTAGTGAATGGCGCAAACTGAAAAATCGCTTGGCGCGCTTGGGCTTCAGCCATACCAACAACGCCTCTTCGATTTTCTCTGTTCAGTCCCGGACGACCATGAGATCAGGCTCGTCGCCGATGTTCACGGGCGAGGATGGAGAATGGTGACAGTTCCTAAAAAGGTGGAACCGGCCGGCGCCATGTTGGATGCCGGGGCGGGGGGCGGTGGGGGCGGGGGGGTGTGGTTGCGGGGGGGGTGTGTTTTGGGGGG
>CAXTRS010000140.1:9973-11700 GCA_964246635.1 uncultured Chthoniobacterales bacterium
GGTATCCCGGCGTTAGATTGTTTGCGCGAGCGCTTAGCTCGTGATGTAGAGGCTGGTCGGCGCTTCGGGGTGCGCCACGGCCGTGGGAATGAGAACGTAGTTGCGGGCCTGGTTCTGGGTGTCCACTGCGGGCGCCTGCCCGTAGCAGGTCACCATGCCGCGACCCTTCTTCATGCCGTAATCGCCCTGCTCGCGCACTTCCTGGAGCGACTTGCCGCTGCCTTCGACGTTGCCGTAGGCGCGCACGGCCGCCATCGCGCCGAACATGTAGGCCCAGCCCACGGTCGTGCACTTCGCATTGACTTGGAAGATGAGCGAACCGGTCGGGTGCGCGTCGGTGTGGACGGTCGAGCTCCACGTCTGACCCGCGAGGGTCGTGGTGCGGATGCCGCTCGAGGCCGAACCCAGGCGGGCCGCCACGGTCAGCTTGTTGCCGTCGTTGCCGCTGCCGACGTAGGAATAGACGCCGAACTTGCCGGCATCCGCGCCCGTGACGTTGAGGATCACCACGTAATACGTGTTGGAATCCGGCGCCGCGACCTGGTCCTCGAAATACTGGTAGTCGTAGCCGAGGAACCAGTCGAAGGGATACATCGACGCGAGCGGGCTGGTGACGCCGCCGCCCGTGATGTTGAACGTGGCGGTGCCGGCCGTGACCGCGGTGCCGAGCAGCGCGCGCGGCAGGATCGGGGCGCCCACCGGACCGTCGCCGTCGGGATCCGTGACGTTGAACTCGAAGATGCCGTTGCCGTCCCAGTTCGTGTAGCCGCCGGCGAAGATGACGTTGTCGTCGCCGCGCTCCTGCGCGTATTCCGCCGCCGTGAGGTAGCTGGAATTGCTCTTGAGCGAGTTGAGCGCGATGTTCGAGCCGAACAGCAGATACTGTTTGATCTCGGAACCCGCGCGGCTCTTCTTCTTCGACAGGTTGGCGCTCTTCGCGCCCAGCGTGATGAGCTGGCTCTTCGCGCCGGTGATGATGCCGGTGCCCAGGCAGTCGGTCGAGAGCAGGGCGTCGAACGCCTTGCCGTTGATCTTGTAGGTGTTGCGCAGGCTGGCCGCATTGCGCAGGTTGATCATCATGTCGTGCTGCTTTTTGCGCCCGAACCAGTCGGACAGCAGCATCGCATAGACGCCTTCGAGCGACTGGCCGGCGGCCATGAACGCGCGCAGCTTCTCGGTCCAGCCGACGGCGTGGCGGATGATCTCGACCTTGCACGGGTAGGTGCCGATACGGGGCTTCTCTTCGTTGCCGGCGAGAGGTTGTTCACCGAGCCGGCCGCGCCCGCCGAGGGCCGCCATCGTGGTGAAGTTGACGACCTGGCCGGCGCCTTTGCTGAGGTCGGTCTTGATGCAGAACGGGCGACCGGAACCTTCCGGGCCTTCCATCTGGCCGAAGACATCGACGTTGGCGCTCTGCACCTGGATGGCGCGGGCGAACGCTTCGCCGATGGCTTTGGGCGCGGCCGTCTTGACCGCGCCAAACGTATTTCCGACGAGTAAGTCAGACATGGGTTTTTCTCCTCCTTGGGTTGTTGAGTGGGGTGGTGGTGGTTTGGCCGGGCTGACGGGGTGTCATGGTCCCGGCGATGGGCGCGCGAGCGGTCTCTGCTAGGCCTTGGTGCCGTGGGTGTTCAGGAAGCCGAAGATGGATTCCGGGTCGTTCTCGTCGTAGGCGGCTGCGGGAGCCGGCCCCGAGGGACTCGATCCACCGGGCGCGGGTGCCGGGG
>CAXTRS010000141.1:0-565 GCA_964246635.1 uncultured Chthoniobacterales bacterium
GCCGGGGCCGGACGGCGGTGAGAACACGGTCACCACTCCGGGCGCGGGCAGGAAAATCAGCGCGCCCAATTCCAGCTCGGGCATGATCGTCGTGAAGGCGAGCAGCACGGCGAGCACGGCGCCGAGGTCGCCGACGATCGGCAGAGCCGCGGTTTGTATTCCTTCATTGGGCAAGAGCGAGCCGACCGCGCGCACCAGGCCGGTGGTGATGCCGGCGAGAAAATAGAGCGCCAGAAAATGGCGCCGGCCGAGGATGGCCTCGAGGCTGCGCCCGGCGAAAAGGAGCAGCAGCGCGCTGGCGAATAGCGTGAGCACGCCATCGTGCAAAAACAGGTGCGTGCCGAGCCGCCAGAGCTGGCCGGCGCGCAGGGTCTCGCCGCTCAGCGCGCACCAGGTTTCCAAGGGTGTCGTCGCGCCCGCACCCGCAAAGACGGCGACGGCTTGGGCGACGAACACGCCGACATGGATCCCGATGAGGGCGTGCGCGGCGGAAGGGGTGTGGCACCACCACCGACGGAGCCCAGACTGAAGTAGGCGCCAAGGGGATCGCATACCAGGGAGATAC
>CAXTRS010000141.1:575-11573 GCA_964246635.1 uncultured Chthoniobacterales bacterium
GGCTCAATTTGCGTGTTCGGACGGAAAATGTCGAGCGCGCACCACAGCGATTTTTGCGCCTCGCCGGCCACGCGGGCCGTCAGGTGACAGAGAGCCGGTTTCAGGCCAGAGTGCGCGTCGCTTCGCACAAAGAAAAACGGCAATGCAATTCGCGGAAAATCGCGTCCTCTTCGGCCCGGATGAAACCCCGCGCATCGTGTCGGTGGAACTGGCGGGCGAGAAGGAGGTGCTCGTGTTCCGTCGCGAGGGGGCGGGCGTCGCAGCGAAAACGGTGAGCGAGCGCGCGGCGTTTCAGCCGTTTCTTTGGATGAAAGGCGACGCGGCCGTGGCGCTGCCGGGTGATCAAACGCTGAGCGGCGGGTTGCACTATGCGCGGCTGGCGCGGCTCGGGAGCTGGAGCGAATTTCAGCGGCTGCGCGGCGATTTGCGCGACGGCAGTGTGTCGCATTTCGCCTTGAGCGATCCGGTGCAGCAATACCTCACGGCGACCGGGCGGACGTTGTTCAAGGGCATGGATTTCGCCGAGCTGCGGCGAATGCAGATCGACATCGAGACGTTTTGCGCGCCGGGCTTCGAGTTCCCGAATGCCGAGCGCGCGAGCGATCACCTCATGGCGATCGCGGTGAGCGACCAATCGGGCTGGGAGGAGCTGATTCTCGTCGATCACCAAGACGCGGAGCGCAGCGAGCGCGTGGCGTTGGAGCAACTCAACGCGCTCATCGCCGAGCGCGATCCCGACGTGCTCGAAGGGCACAACATTTTCAAATTTGACCTGCCTTACATTTCCACCCGCGCGCGCCGGCATCGGGTAAAGCTCGCGTGGGGTCGCGACGGCACCGTGCTCTCTTCGCGCGCGTCCCGCGTGCAGATCGCGGAGCGGACGATCAACTACCCCAAGTTCGAGGTCCGCGGCCGGCACATCGTCGATACGTTCATCCTTGTGCAGCTCTACGACATCGGCACGCGCGAGCTCGAGTCGTTCGGGTTGAAAGATGTCGCGCGGCACTTCAACATCGCCGCCGGCGGAGGCGAAGTCGGCGTCGAGCAGCGCACGTATCTCGAAGGCCTCGGCATTCAGGAGGCGTATCTGCACGAGCCGCAAAAGTTCGCCGCGTATGCGCTCGACGACGTGCGCGAAACCCGCGCCCTCAGTGGCCTGCTCAGCGGCTCCTATTTCATCCAGGCGCAGATTTTTCCTTATAATTATCAAGAGGTCATCGTGCGCGGAAACGCGACGCGGGTGAACTCGCTTTTCCTGCGCGAGTATTACCAGCGCGGCCATTCAATCCCCGATTTGCCGACCGCGCGCGCTTACGAAGGCGGCTACACGGATGTCTTCGTCACTGGCGTAAAACACAACGTCTGGCATTGCGACGTCGCCTCGCTCTATCCGAGCGTGATGCTGCGCTACGACGTGTTCCCGGCGCAGGACAAGCTCGGCATTTTCCGCGGCCTGCTGACCGACCTGCGCGCGTTTCGACTCCAAGCCAAAGCGGCGATGCGCAAAGCCGCGACCGATCCCGCGCGGCGGCTGGAATACAACACGCTCAACGCGCAGCAGAACGTCTTCAAAGTCCTCATCAATTCGTTCTACGGCTACCTCGGTTTTGCCCAAGGTCATTTCGCCGATTACGACGCCGCCTCGCGTGTCACCGAGATCGGGCGCGACTTGTTGAAGAAGATGGTCGCCCGCTTGCAGGAAGGCGGCGCGGAGGTCATCGAGATCGACACCGACGGCATCTATTTCGTCCCGCCCGAAGGTGCGACAGTCGCTGGCCTCGGCGAGCAGCTCGCCGGCGTGCTGCCGGAAGGCATCGAGATCGAATTCGACGCCAGGTTCCAAGCGATGTTTTCGTATAAAGCGAAGAACTACGCGCTGCTCGATGACGCGGGCCGCTTGATCCTGAAAGGCGGCGCGTTGAAGTCGCGCGGGCTGGAGAAATTCCAGCGCGTCTTTCTCGAACGGATGATCTGCGCCCTGCTCGAAGGCCGGCCGGAAGATGTCGCCGCGATGCGCGAAGAATTTGAGACCAACATCCGCACCCGCGCGTGGGATATCGACTGGTTGCTGAAGACCGACACGCTGCAGGATTCGCTCGGCCAGTATCAAAAGAAAATCAGCGCCAGCGCGCGCAACCGCTCCGCCGCGTATGAGCTCGCGCTCAAGAGCGGCCGCGACTACCAGCCCGGCGACCAGATTCGCTATTACATCACCGGCGAAAAGAAAAAGGTGAGCGCGTATGGTAACGCCAAGCTCGCCAGCGAATGGCGGCCGCACGAGCGCGACGAAAACGTCGAATACTACCTCGACAAGCTCAACGAGCTCATCGCCAAATACACTGAGTTCCTCCCCGCCGAAGCCGCTGCGAAACGGCCGAAGGTCGATCCGAATCAGGGGGATTTGTTCGGCTGACAATTCGTTGTAATTTCCACGATGCGATACCCGGTGGTGCTGCGCGAAACAGAAGAGGGTTACAGCGTGCAGTGTCCGGCTTTGCCCGGCTGTTGGTCCCAAGGCCAGACCGAGGCCGAAGCGCTCGCCAACATCGCGGACGCCATTCAGGAATACCTCGCTGCGCTGCACGACTCACTCGCCGGTGCTGATGTGCGGGAGGTGGAAATCCCCGCTTGATCAATCCATGCCGCGGATTCCGGGCGTCAATCATCTGCGCGCGGTTGCGGCATTGGAAAAAGCTGGCTTCCGCGTGGTGCGACAAGGCAAGCACATTGTGATGTCCGACGGCACCCGGCTGCTGACGATCCCGCGGCACAATCCGGTGAACGCCCTGACGATGGGCGGCATCGCGAAGGAAGCCGGCCTCAGCGTCGAAGCATTCCACAAGCTGCTCTGAAATGAAACGCGGTTTCGTCGATAAACTCGTCGAGCGCCTCGGCCGCCTGCGGCCCGAGGAGGCACAGGCGCAGGTGTTGCGCATCGTGCGCGAGAAAGGGTTTCTCGAAACGATCTTTAATGCGATTCAGGAAGGCATCATCGTCACCGATCTCGACGGTCGCATCGCGTATCTGAACGCCGCTGCCACGCAGCTCTTCGGGCTGGATCACGACACCGCGCTGGGGCAGCCGTTGGACCGTGCGGTGCGCGGACTCGATTGGATGTCGCTCGTCAGCTCGGGTGCAGGCGAGAAGTTCGTCAGCCGCGATATGGAGGTGTTTTATCCGGCCAACCGGTTTCTAAATTTTTACGTCGTGCCTCTTCTGTTCGAGGAATCCAAGCGCTCCGCGCGTCGGCGCAGCGGCAGCGGCGACGGCGAGCCCGGCCGGCGCATTGAGCGCGCGGGCCACGCGATGATCGTGCGCGACCTCACCGAGAGCCGGCGCAGCGCGCAGGAAACCCTCGAAAGCGAGCGGCTCAACGCGCTCACGCTCCTTGCCGCCGGCGTGGCGCACGAGATCGGCAATCCGCTCAATTCGCTGAACATTCACCTCCAGCTCATGGAGCGAAAACTGCGCAAGCTGCCGGCCGGCGAGCGCGGGGATTTGGAAGATTCGGTGCGCGTGGCGAAGGACGAAATCCGGCGGCTCGATTTCATCGTCAGCCAGTTTTTGCGCGCGATCCGGCCGGCGAGTTTGCAAACGCGGCTCGAAGACCTGAATGCCGTGGTGCGCGAAAGCGTTGCGTTTCTCCAAGCCGAAATCGAAGACCGCGATATCCTCGTGGAAGCCGAGCTGGCGGAAAATCTGCCGCCGCTTGAGCTCGACCGCGACCAGCTCAAGCAGGCGTTTTACAACGTGATCAAAAACGCCGTGCAGGCGATGAAGAGCGGCGGCATTTTGCGCATCAACAGCGCGGCGGAGCCGGAGTATGTGTGTGTGACGTTCACTGACACTGGCGGGGGTATCTCTCAAGAAAATCTGACGAAAGTTTTCGAGCCGTATTTCACCACGAAGAGCAGCGGCAGCGGGCTGGGCTTGCTTATCGTGCGCCGCATCGTCCGCGCGCACGGCGGCGAGATCGAACTCCAAAGCAACGAAGGGCAGGGGCTGGCATTCACGATCCGCTTGCCCAGACGCGACCGGCAGGTGCGCATGCTGGCGTTGCGCGAGGGAAACGAAGAAGAAACAACGACGACGATGCCATGATGAAAATTTTCCAAATCGCATTTTTTGTGGCGGGCACTTTTTGGCTCGTCGCCGGTTGCTCCCGCGGCCCGGAGAACGCGACGGATGCGAAGGCGAAGCTGCCGCGTTTTTACGAAGGCTGGGTGACTTTCGACGGCGAGCGCGCCGGCCGCTTGGTGCGGGTGCCAACGGATTCCTTGCGCGTGCGCGACGAGCACACGCTCGCGTTCGAGCGCGTCCATTTCTACGTGCTCACGCCGCTGAACAACGAAATCCTTTTCGACGAAACGCTCCCGGTGCGCGGCACGATCACGGTGCCGGGACTCGACGTGTCCATCGAGAACGAAGACTTCAATCAACGCGTCGCCGGCGTGCCGACCGCGTTGCGCCGCGATTCGTTTCACGGCCGGCTGAGCGCCGATTTGCAGGAGGTCAACGCCGACTGGCTGATGGCCGATCCCAACACCGGACAGGAACGCAAAGCTGTGCTGAAATTGAAAGCGGCTCGCTGAACGAAAAACGCGATCATGCGCCAGCACACCCTCCTCATCGTCGATGACGAAAAGCATACCCGCGAAGGGTTGCGCCGTTCGTTGGAAGACGACTTCGAGGTGTATGCGGCAGCCGACTTCGCGGGCGGCGTCAACATTCTCACGAGCGAATCCGTCGATCTGCTCATCACCGACCTGCGTTTGGGTGGGGGCGAGGACGGGCTGGCGCTGATTGACCGCGCGCTGAAACTGCCATCGCCGCCGATCTGCATTTTGATGACGGCTTACGGCTCCATCGACACCGCGGTCGAAGCGATGAAGCGCGGCGCTTACGACTTCGTCACCAAGCCGGTGAATCTCGACAGCCTCGAGATCAAGGTGAAGCGCGCCTTGCGCGGCCGCGAGGTCGAAACGGAAAATCGCGGCTTGCGCGAGCAGATCGACAAGCGCGCCGGACTCGAAGCGCTCATCGGCCGCTCGACGCCGATGGAGACAATCTTCGACACCGTGCGCCAGGTTGCCCCGACGCGGGCCACCGTGCTCATCGAAGGCGAGAGCGGCACGGGGAAAGAACTCGTCGCCCGCGCGCTGCACACGCTGAGCAATCGGGCGAAGGCGAAGTTCGTCGCGGTGCACTGCGCGGCGCTGTCGCCGCAGCTCTTGGAGAGCGAGCTTTTCGGCCACGAGCGCGGCGCGTTCACCGGCGCGACGGAGCGCCGCATCGGCCGCTTCGAACAGGCGGACGGCGGCACGATTTTTCTCGACGAAGTCGGCGAGATCGACCCGAGCGTGCAGGTAAAACTCCTGCGCGTGCTCGGCGAGCGCACCGTCGAGCGCGTCGGCGGCAGCACGCCGATCGAAGTCGATGTGCGCCTGGTCGCCGCGACGAACAAGCGGCTCGAACAGCTCGTCGCCGACGGCAAATTCCGCGACGACCTTTTCTACCGGCTCAACGTCGTGCGCATCGAGATGCCGCCCTTGCGCGAGCGGAAGGAGGACATCCCGCTGCTGGTCTCCGCGTTCCTCAAACAATCGAGCCAGGAAAACGAAAAGCCGGCGCGCGAACTCACGGTCGACGCCGTGGCGCGTCTGCTCGATTACCCATGGCCGGGCAACGTGCGCGAGCTGCGCGCCGCGGTCGATCACGGGGTCGTGCTGGCGCAGGGGCCGAAGATTACGCTGCGCGACTTGCCAGCGACCGTGCGGCAGTGGCACGGCGATCCTGCGGCGGCCTTGGCGGCACCGCGCCGCGCCAGCTCAGGCCCCGGAGTGTCGAAGCCGGCGCCCGCGGCGCCGCCGTCTCCCTTCGATCTCCACGCCACCGAGCAGCGCCTGATCGAGCGCGCGCTCGAAGGCACGCATGGCAACATCACCGAAGCCGCGAAGCAGCTCGGCATCA
This sequence comes from uncultured Chthoniobacterales bacterium, assembly GCA_964246635.1. Classification (GTDB taxonomy): domain Bacteria; phylum Verrucomicrobiota; class Verrucomicrobiia; order Chthoniobacterales; family SZAS-18; genus JAFAXH01. The sequence continues at coordinate 6,546 of CAXTRS010000141.1, forward strand.
GCCGCCGCACGCTGCATCGGCGGCTGAAAACGATGCGGGCGGCAAATGCGGCGACGGTAGAGCGGGGGCAGAGTGAGGAGTGACTGGTTGCGAGGTGCGAGTTGCGGGTTGCGAGTTGCGCGCCGTCTTCTTCCCCTGTCATCCTGGGCGGAGTGCAACACAGTCGAAGGATCTCTGACTGACCTTCTGTTTGAACGTCGCCAGTGCGTCCGACGCCCACACGATTTGTCGGTAAGCGATCCTTCGACTGCGCTCCTGCGTCGCTCCGTTCAGGATGACAAACGAAAGGAAGAAGTCGCGTCACCCGCAACTCGCAACCCGCAACCCGCAACTCGCAACCCGCAACTCGCAACCCGCAACCCGCAGCGCGTCACAACACCGGCTTGCAGGCGGCAGCCGCTTGGGGTCCAATACGGCCCCTCGACTGACTTCTCCTCCATTCTTCAATGAGCGCCACCGAATCCCCCGGCCTGCAGAATTTCATTCATGCCCTCGAGCAGGGCCGCTTTCGGTTTATCATCCAGTGGGCCGTGGTCATCGCCGCCTCGGTCATGCTGGCGCTCATTTATCTCGGGCTCATCGCGATCCCGCCTTGGAGCTACGATCTGTTCTATCACTTTCGTGTTTGGCAAGGCGGAGGCCATCGATCAGGCGCAGCTCGCCCGCGAGGTCGCGCGCGGGCACGGCTTTTCCACCCAGTTCATCCGGCCGCTGGCCCTGGCGCACTTCGAGAAAAACGGGCACTTGCCCGCGACCGGGCAGCTCTTCCCAGACACCTACAACGCGCCGCTCGGGCCCGCGGTCAACGCGCTGCTCCTGCGCGCGATGGGCGACTACGCGGTGAAGACCAATTACGCGCCCGGCGACTTCGTGCATCCCGCCGAGCGGGCGATCGCGGCGCTCTCGATGGTGTTTTTTCTGGCGGCCGTTTTTCTGCACTACCGGCTGGCACGCCGGCTCTTCGACGACCGGCTCGCCCTTGCCGCCGCCGGCCTCGTGCTCGTGTGCGACCTGCCGTGGCAATTCGCCACCGCGGGGCTGCCGCAGAATCTGCTGCTCTTTGTTTTCTCTTTCTGCTTGCTGACCCTCGTCCGGGCCATCGAGGCGCGGCGCGCCGGCACGCCGGGCCGCGCGATACTCTGGCTGCTGGCGGTCGGCGCGCTGCTCGGCGTGCTGACGCTCGGCCACGGCGTGGCGGCCTGGATGTTCCTCGGCACGCTGGTGTTTTCGCTCATTTATTTCCGGCCGCGCGCCCTCGCCCTGCTGGCCTTGCTCGTGCCGTTCCTGCTCGTGCTCTCGCCTTGGCTGGCGCGCAATTTCAAAGTTTGCCGCAACCCGTTCGGCATCGCCGGCTACGCGCTCTACGACAACATCGGCGGCACGACCGCGCATCGGATGCGAACGCTTGAGCCCAGCCTGCGCGGCACGCCGCCCTCGTTCTTCCGCCCGAAGCTGCAAAATGGGCGGGTCGCCCAACTCCAAAATCCCTTGCGCCTGGTCGGCGGCGGCGTGCTGGCGGCAGCGTTTTTCGTCGGCCTGCTGTATCCCTTTCGCCGGCCGGAAACCGACGCGTTGCGCTGGGCGGTCCTGGCCATGTGGCTGGGGCTGGCGGTGGGCACCGCGCTGCTTGGCATCGAGGATGACCCAATCTCGGCCAATCACTTGCAGGTCCTGTTTCTGCCCGTGGTCATTGCCTACGGGCTGGCGCTGTTGCTGGTGCTCTTTGGCCGCTTGACGGTCGGCACCGTGCCGCTCTGGCGGCTGGCGTTTTTCGCGGCGCTTTTCGCGCTGACCAGCCTGCCCATGGTGAGCACGCTGCTGACGAAAACCACGGTGGTGCAATACCCGCCCTATTTCCCCGCGGCGATCTCCAAACTCGCCACTTTGACAAAGCCAACCGAGGTGCTCGGCTCCGACATGCCGTGGGCCATCGCGTGGTATGCCGACCGCTCCAGCGTGTGGCTGCCGCTGAAGGTGCGTGAGTTCACCGATTTCGGCGATCAAAACAAGCTGCCCGGCCCGCTGGCCGGCGTGTTCCTGTCGCCAATCAGCCGCAACGCGCCGTTCTTCGCGGAAATCCTGCGCGGCGATTATCAGGACTGGACGCCGCTGGTCTTTGGCAACACCGGGCTGAAAGATTTCCCGTTCCGCGAAGGCCTCCCCATTGGCGATGGCAGCATGACGTTTTTCAGCGACAGCAAGCGCTGGGAACTCGGCGTGCCGCAGTAGGAAGTGAGTTGCGAGTTGCGGGTTGCGGGTTGCGAGTTGCGAGTTGCGAGTTGCGAGTTGCGAGAAAAGAAGAGGCCGCGCCATCCAGAACCCGCAACCCGCAACCCGCAACCCGCAACTCGTCACCCGCATTTGTCCTTTCCAGCGGCCCGCGGGTGTGTTTTGTTGCGGGGCCTTTTTTCCTTTGCCCCGCTCCGCCTTTCCTGATGTCTCGACCCGATCCTGTTTCAAGCTCTGCCGATAAAGCGGCGGCGGCGCCCGACAGTTTTGAAAGCGCCCTGGAGCGGCTGGAAAGCATCGTCTCCCGCATGGAAGGCGAACGGCTGCCGCTCGAGGAACTCCTCGTCTGCTACGAGCAAGGCACCAGGCTGCTGAAGTCTTGCGGCGACTATCTCGCGGCCGCCGAGCAGCGCATCGAGCTCATCGCCCAAGACGAAAACGGCCAGCCGCGCACGACCGATTTCCCGACTGCCGCCGCGCCCGAAAACAGGCCGGCCGACCTCGCAGAGCCGAATCCCAAAAACCGCGGCAGCGTCCGCGAAGGGAAATCGGCTTCCTCGCCCGCCGCCGGGCGCAGCCACGCCGCCGACGCTGGCAGCCAGCCCGCTCCCGGGTCCAGCACTGGCCCCAAACCACCTCGCACCAATCATGAAGTCAGCCTCTTCTGAACCCATCGCCCAGCAAGCCCCGCCGGCGCCCGAGCCCCAGCTCCGACTGCTCGACAAGATCCATTCGCCGGACGACGTGAAGGCGTTGACGGAGGAGCAGCTCCCGCAGCTCGCGCAAGAAATCCGCGACGACCTCATCTACGCGATGAGCGAGTCGAACCCGAGCAGCGTCGGCGGGCATCTCGGACCCAATCTCGGAGTGGTCGAATTGACCATCGCGATGCACCGCGTTTTCTCGACGCCGACCGACAAGATCATCTTCGACGTGAGCCATCAGAGCTACGTCCACAAGATGCTGACCGGCCGCGCGGACCGCATGCACACGATGCGCCAATACCAGGGCCTCAACGGCTTCATGCTGCGCACCGAGAGCGAGCACGATTGCTACGGCGCAGGGCACGCCGGCACCGGCCTGAGCGCCGGCCTCGGCATGGCGGCGGCGCGCGACGTGCGCGGCAGCGACGAGCACGTCGTCGTGCTCGCTGGCGACGCGGCGTTCACCTGCGGCATCTCCTACGAGGCGATGAACAATGTCGCCGAGACGACGAAAAAATTCATCGTCGTGCTCAACGACAACGAGTGGTCGATCGCGAAAAACGTCGGCAGCATCGCGAGCTACTTCAACAAGATCGCTACAAACCCGACCTACCAGCACCTGCACGAAAAAGCGGCGAAGTTCATCGAATCCGTCGCCGGCAAAAGCGCCGTCGAGCTGGCGCACCGCGTTGAGAGCGGCATGAAAAACCTGCTGCTGCCCAGCGTGCTGTTCGAAGACTTCGGCTTCCGCTACTACGGACCCATCGACGGGCACGACACCATGGCGCTCATCCGCACGTTCGAGTTCCTCAAGGAACAGAACGAGCCGGTGCTGCTCCACGTGCTTACCAAGAAAGGCCGCGGCTACGAGCCGGCCATCGCGCAGCCCGACAAATTCCACGGCCTCGGCAAATACAACCACGCCACCGGCGAGACCGCCAAATCAACGGCTGTCACCTATTCCGAAATCTTCGGCAAAACGCTCGCCGACTTCGCAGACAAGGACGACACGGTCACCGCGATCACCGGCGCGATGCCGACCGGCACCGGCCTCATCCATTTCCAAAAGCGGCACCCGAAGAAGTATTTCGACGTCGGCATCGCCGAGGAACACGCCGCGCTCTTCGCCTGCGGCCTCGCCGTGCAGGACCTCAAGCCCTTCCTGGCGATTTACTCGACCTTCATGCAGCGCGCGTATGACATGATCATCCACGACATCGCGCTGCAAAACCTGCCCGTGCGCATGTGCATGGACCGCGCCGGCCTGAGCGGCGACGACGGCCCGACGCACCACGGCCTCTTCGACATCGGCTACCTGCGCGGCGTGCCCGGCATCATCCACATGCAGCCGAAGGACGAGGAAGAATTCGCCGACATGCTCTGGACGATGGCGAACCACAACAGCGGCCCCATCGCCATCCGCTACCCGCGCGGCGCCGGCACTGGCGCGAAGCCGAAAGCGCAGCCGCAGCTCCTCGAAATCGGAAAATCGGAAGTCCTGCGCCAAGGCAAGCGCGTCGCCCTTTTCGCGCTCGGCAACATGTGCGAAGTAGCGCTCAAAGCCGCCGAGCTTTTGGAAAAAGACGGCATCTCCACCGCCGTCATCAATGCCCGCTGGATCAAGCCGCTGGACACCGACACGCTCGAAATCTTCGCCGGCGGCGTCGAAGTCCTCGCCACGTTGGAGGACCACGTTCTCCACAACGGCTACGGCTGCGCCGTGATGGAACACCTCGCCGAAAAGCGGCTCACCGTCCCCGTCGTCCGCCTCGGCTGGCCGGATGAATTCATCGAACACGGCAACATCCCGGTCCTGCGCAAGAAACATGGCCTCACTGCGGAAGCACTCGTCGAGAAGATCAAAGCGGCGTTGAAGAAATAATCGCCCGCGCGACATCGCGCCATGCCTCAGATCCTCATCCTTGGCGGGCCGAACGGCGCAGGGAAAACGACGGCTGCCAAGGCGTTGCTTCCGGAACGGCTGGACGTTGGCGAGTTCGTCAACGCGGACGCCATCGCCTCCGGCCTTTCACCGCTTCATCCTGAGCGGATGGCCATCCGCGCCGGACGCTTGATGCTGGAGCGCTTGGCTGTA
>CAXTRS010000142.1:0-11541 GCA_964246635.1 uncultured Chthoniobacterales bacterium
CCGCCCGCCCGCGCTTGGCGTTGGGCGCGGCGGAACCCGGTGGTGGCGCCACTCGCCATCGGCGCGCTCCTGTTGGGTGTTGGAATAATCATCGAGCACATCAAAGGTGGCCGGCTCGCTGAGAAGGTCGAAGCCCATGCGACTGCAGGGCGCACGCTCGCCTTTTTGCCTTTGGAGAACATCGAGCCGCTGGAGGAAATCTCCCCCAAAGCTGAAGAATTCGCCCACGCCCTGGCTCAACAGTTGGCAAGCGACCGCGCGCTACACCTCGCGCCGACGGCCTTGCCGCCGGGCGGCGACGCCGGGCGCACCTTGGACTGGCAGCAGGCCGGGCAGGCAACGCACGCCAAGGCGGTGCTCTGCGGCAGCTTGCGCCGGGAGTCGGTAGGGAGATGGCGCGTTGTGCTACGGTTGGTGGACACCTCCAGCGGCAGAGTGATGGGGCAGCGGTTGCTCCATTTGCGTGATGGCGACACCGCCCCGGTGTTGTTGGCAGCCAAAACGTTGGCGGCCGACGCTCAACAGGGCAGCCCCAAGTTGCGGAGCGGAGCGGAGTTCGCCGAAGCCACGGCCAGCAGCGAAGCGCAGGCGTATCTCCGCGCGGCGCGCGACGTTTACTCCCAAGCCCGCCTGGATAGTCTGACGCATGCGATCCAGCTTTATCGCAAGGCGGTGCAGGCCGACGGAAATTGCGCCCTGGCTCATGCCTTGCTCGCCTATGCGCTCGGTATTCAAGCCAATTTCGGCGATCGCATCGAACGGCTGGCAGAAGCAACAGCCGAGGCGCAGACTGCCGTGTCGCTCAACCCAGAGCTGGCGGAAGCGCAGGAGGCGCTCGGCTTGGTGCGTTGGAAACGCGGCGAGGTGCGCCCCGCGCTCGACGCGCTGCTCTGTGCCTACGAACTGGACCCTACTCGCTACCGCACGCCCGCCCTGCTCGGTTACGTCTGGCAGTCACTTGGTCGCCCCGACACTGCACTGCCTTGGTTTGAAAAAGCGGAGCGACGCCATCCTCGTTTGGGTTCCTATGTGGTTGCTATTGGCGGCCTTTGGGTCAGCTTGGGCGACGACGCCGCGGCGGAGGCAGCCTATCGCCGGGCCACCGAATTTCATCCCGAGATGCCCGACGGCGAACTGGGCCTTTGCGAGTTGCGCATCTTGCACCGTGACTTCCAGCGAGCGCGCGTGGACTGCCAGCGCCTCTGCGCTCGCTATCCCGATAACATCGTGCCGCACATCACCGCGGCTACCATCGAATTGTTTGATCGACGCTACATCGCCGCAGAGCCGCTATTCAGTGAACTCGTCGCCCGCGACCGCTACGGCGGCGAAGATTGTGGCGGTTGTTTAACTTACCTCTCGGTGCTCGGCTATTTGCGCTGCCAAGCTGGCGCGCGCGAAGAAGGGAGCACTTTGCTCGAAGAGGCTCGCCAGCACGCGCTCGAAGGCTTGCACCTTTCCCCCGACCATCCTCGTAAGTTATACGCTTTGGCTGCGGCCTGCGCGGCGCTCGATGAGCCGGCGCCAGCGCTAGATGCCTTGGAAAAAGCCGCTGCGGCAGGCTGGATAGACCATCGCTCGCTCTCGCTCGATCCGCGCTTCGACTCCGTCGCCAATAGCGCGCGTTTCCAGCAGCTCCTCTCGCGCCTCGCCGCGCACGTCGCGGCGCTGCGCCGGCAACAGCCAGCCGCACCTGTGGCTCTGGAAAACACCAACATCAAACCGTAGGAACCAAACCCTCATGCCAAGCAAAACACCAAAAACACCGCCGGTAAAAGTATCGTGGGACGACGATGTAGTTCGCAAAGAGGTATTTCTCGCCGCTCTCTGGCGCGCCGCCAGAGAAAAGGGATTTCGTGAGAAGCTGCTCGATCCGACACAAGCCAGGAAGGAGGTTCTCGATACCGCGCTGCACCTAGATAAGTATATCGCTAACAGGCAGCCTATCGAGTTCAATCCCATGCCGGACAATCTGCTCGATACAAAGAAACAAGCAGATGACCTGATTCTTTTCCACGAAGGCGTGGATCAAAAGTATTGGCACATTTTCATGATGCTGCCAGAGTATGAAGGCGACAAACCTTCAGCGCTCCAAAAGATCCCCGACAACCCTCTAGAGATGAAGTGGAGCACCTATTACCATTGCTGTTACGAGCCGTGGAGGATAACCCCGAAGCGCGCCGCGAAGCGCCGAGCCAAACGGAAGTAGCGTAAGAGCGACTCCGCTCCGCGCAGCTTGCTTGACCAAAGGGCGGAGCGGTTGCTCGCAAGCCCACAGCGGCCAGCTTTGTTTATCTCTCCAACGGACGCAACTTGCCTTGCGGGTAGAGCTAATAAACGCCGGCGAACCTCAACAGGTCGGACATCATAAAATCCCCTGGCTCTGTGCGCAGAGTCGGCTGCCAATCAGGCGCGACATTTAAGTAGGAATCGGGGTCAGCCAACAGCAGCGAGTAAATAGTCTCCGCGACCAGCCGACTGCCGAGCGGACCGAGCCGACAGCCTAGAAGCGGCTGCGACAGACCATCGAACTTCACCGGACTAACCTCCGCTTCTTTTAAGATATAATACCAAAGTGGCGTTTGCTCATGGAAATTATAGTCCGTGTCGGTGAGAATTTGCTGGGCCGGCCCTTGCGCGATCACATCGGGCGGCACCCGATCTATTCCTAGTTTCTCCGCCACTCTTTGCCCGCTGGGCAGGCCCACGTGCCAGCCCCGGCGCAGTGTAAGCTCGGGCAGGTTGGTTGGATCATTCGGATAGAGTGGATTGGGTTTGAGATAGTGCAGGCCCTTGGCTACGGCAGTGTCGAATTTGCGGGCGACATTGCGCACCTCAGTGCTGCGCCTTTGCGCTTTAGTGCCGCGCATTTTGAGTTGAACTCGCTGCTGCGCTGGTTCCTCGGGACGGAAGAAGCGTGCCCATTCTACAATCCACTCATCGGGGAGCTTGCCATTCGTTTTTGCCAAGCCGCCACCGTAGCCTGTCATGGTCATCAGTTCGTCCAAGGTCACACCGTCTTGATCCGGGCTGATGCGATAGTCGTTACGCACCATACTGTGGCCGAAGCGAAAAGCTGCCAAAGAAAATTCAATAGGCACTGCGATGGTGTCCGGATCAGGTTTCAGTAGCGTCGGGCCATCACGTATCACTTGCTCGAGCGCTTCGCGCGTCACAATGCGCGGAAGAAAATCATTGAGCACGAGCCACTGGTAGTGCCAGGTGACCAGCCGACGCGCCTGCGCAAAGGGTGTGTCCTTCTGTCCAGCCTGGCCGGGCAATTGCACATGTTCCACTTCGACGAGGGCAGCATTGTGCAGTTTCGCAAAGGCAGCAGTCAATTGAGCGGTGAGCAAGTTCTCGTCGTTGCGAATGTCCCCGACGAGCGCTATGCCTTGAGGTCCCTCGCGGAAGAGATCGCGGTATTGGAAACCAACCGTCTTGCCCACGCGGAAGCGCTGGTTGGCCAGAGGGTAATCCGGGTTATAAAGCTTGCGCCAACCCAGCGGGCCAGCGCCGTAGAGCGCGTCGAGGTCGAAGCGCGGCGCGCGGAAGTTGCGGGTTTCTTCGACCAGCTTCTCACCTGCCTCGGCAAAAGGTGTGCGATCGTGCGACAGGTCGTGATCGATAAACTGACCAAAGTAGGTGTAGCCGGAAAGAGGTAAGACGCTTTTCTCTTCCGCCGTCACGGGTTTCTCATCGTCGAGCATCGTCCCAGCCAGGTCGGTCAGTTTTTGCTCCACATCTTTTTTCGACTTTCCAGATACGGAAAGATTGGGCAAATCGGGAAAAAGCCGGGTAAAGCAGCCAACGTTGTGTGATGGATAAACCATAAGGAGAGGTATTATCGGACAGGATAATGGGAGGCGAGGAAAATTATCTCTTTGTGAATCGCTCCATTGGCCATGGATCTTACTGATTACTGATTTTATTCCGTCCGCTATCGAGATCAGTGAGACACGCGGTGGGGAAAAACTAATTTCATAGAAAAGACACAGCCTGCTGTTACAGAAAAACATTTTCTGCCCCGCGCAGCGGTTCCGCTCAAAAGCGGAGGTAATGAGGAGCGCTTGCGCAACTGATGAGAGCCGAGTTGCTCAGCGACTCTGGTAATACTCAACCAACCCGGCGGCGATGGCATCGGCGTATTCGCGGAAAATGCTCTTGCGGCGGATGCCGTTGACCTCGCGTTCGCCTTCGTAGTCGCCGGCCTGCACGCGGGCGAAGACGTCGGGGGAGTTCATCACGTAGGGCTCGAGGTAGAGCACGGGGCATTCGTAGAGACGGTTGGCGAGGAGGTTGCGCGTCCAGACGTAGGGGTTGGAGCCGATGCGCTGGGCGTTGGACCGCGTGTATTCGTAGGGCGGCAGGCCGGTGGCGGCGGCGAGGGCGGCGGCGACGGGGCCGGCGAGGGCGAGTTCTTCGGCGTGGGAGCGGTTGAGGAGTTTGACGAGCATTTCCAGGCGCGTGTCGTCGTTGGCGAGCTCGTCGGCGCTGTAGCAGCCGTTGATGAGCAGATGAAAGTGGTTCTTCTCCACGAGTTCCGGGTTCGCGGGGTCGCCCCACGGCTCGGCGTTGAAGTGCAGGCAGAGAACGAGGTCGGGTTTGAGCCTGGTGTTGACACGCTCGGCGCGGCCGTAGATTTCGGCGCGGAAGAACAGGTGCTCGGCTTCCCATTGCACGGTTCCCTGGCGGTTCGGATCGGCGGCGCCGAAGTAGGTCAACGGCGGGTCAGCGATGCCGCGAGCGCGGAGGGTTTCGCGCGCGGTGCCGAGGAAGTCGGCGGGGCGTTTCGTGGTGGCGGGTTCGCCGTTTTCGCGCACGAAAGAGACTTCGGCACCGAGGGCGCGCAGGCGTTCGGCGAGAAGTTTGGCGACGAGGAGCGTCATCTCGCCTTCCATCATCGGCGGCGCGTCGCCGATGGCGAACCAGCGCTCTTCGGTCTTCGCCCACCCCGCGCCGAGGTGGCCGGGGTCGAGGGCGATCTTCACGCCAAGAAGCGGCCGGGTTTTGTCGGTGATCGGCGGCAACTCAGCGCGCGGACGCCAGTAGCGAGGCGGCTGCTTGGTGCTGGCAGAATCCTCTGCTAATGGGAGGGTGAAGCGCGGCGGCCATCCCGGGTTTTCAATGATGAGCGCAGCCGGATGGATCAATTGAAGGTCGCTTTCCGACGGCTCTCCATGCGCTTCGATAACGAAACCGAGATATGGTCTCCACACCCCGTGCGGCGCATAAACGTCATTCAGCAAGCGCTCAAAATCAGCCGTAACAATGGTTTGATCAAAAGTATGCAGGCGCGACCAATCCGGCGGCTGGCCGAGCGGGCTGAGGTGCGGCGGTTCCGCGCGGATTGTGAGCGCGAACAGCAAAAGAAAAACAAAACTCGCGCAGAGGCGCGGAGGCGCAGAGTCCTTGTAGGGGCGGCTCTGTGAGCCGCTTTGCTCGGAACGAATGCGCCTCGCAGAGGCGCCTCTCCAACAGAATCTCTCTGCGGCTCTGCGCCTCTGCGCGAGTTTCCTTCTCCCGCTTTGCCAGCCCGCGGCCACCGCGTAGATTGCCCGTTTCGTTATGCTGAAAATTCTGTTTCTGGGCGACATCGTCGGCGAGCCGGGGCGGCGGGCGGTGATCGACTCGCTGAAGGGCATCCGCGAGGAACTCGGCGTTGATTTCGTCGTTGTCAACGGCGAGAACGCCGCGGGCGGGCGGGGGATCACGCCGAAGATTTCCATCGACCTGTTGCGCGCTGGCGCGGCGGTTATCACGACGGGCGACCACGTCTGGGATCAGCGCGAACTGGCGGCTTACATCGAGACGGAGCCGCGGCTCTTGCGGCCGTTGAATTATCCGCTGGGCGCGCCGGGGGCGGGGAGCGTGGTGCTCGATACCGCGAAGGGCAAGGTCGCGGTGGTCAACGTGCAGGGGCGCACCGTGGACGCGGAAGTCGAGCGGCTGCGCGTGGAGGAAGGGGTGCGCGTGATTTTTGTGGATGTCCACGCGGAGACGACGAGTGAGAAGATCGCGATGGGGCGCTTTCTCGACGGCCGGGTGTCGGCGGTGATCGGCACGCACACGCACGTGCAAACCGCGGACGAGACGATTTTCCCCGGCGGCACCGCGTTCCTTTGCGACGCCGGGATGTGCGGGCCGATCGAGTCGATCCTGGGTCGGGACATGCACGCGATCGTCGGCAGGTTTCTCACGAGCCTGCCGGCGAATTTCCCGGTGGCGCGTGGCGACGTGCGCTTGTGCGGGGCGACGGTGGAAATCGACGAGGCGACCGGGCGTGCGTTGCGGATCGAGCGGTTTCAGCGCGTGGTGTCTGCACCAGTTGTGGGTCAGTCGCCGATCGCTGTGGCGGCACCGGCGGAAGTTGCAACGCCTCCAGCGCTGGCGTGAGAGGAAAATTGACAAAGGACGCGCGCTCCTCCTTCCCTGTCATCCTGAGCGGAGTGTAACGGAGCCGAAGGATCTCTTGCTGATAATTCCGTTTGGACGCTGCCAGTGCCAGCGACGCGCGAACGATTCTGTCAGCAAGAGGCCCTTCGACTGCGCTCGTGCCTCGCTCCGCTCAGGATGACAAAGGAAGGAGGCGCGCGCGCCTTGTTCGCGTCGCCGCCACCTGCCACTCGCCGCCCGTCATTTTCCTTTGACACCCTGCGGCGTCCGGCTACTGTGCCGCCTCTTTTTTCGACGGAGACAGGCGAAAAAGATCGCGGTTTTTCGAGGGGATCGCGCCCTCGCACAACCCGCGGGATTTTTCGCTTTTTTTCGTCGGAAATCGTGGTTGATTGCCAAACCCGTTTTTCCGGCCGTCGCCCGAAATGGCGCTGCGGCTGGGAGAGCGGGTTCGCTGTCCCGCCCACATAGCTCAGTTGGTAGAGCACATCCTTGGTAAGGATGAGGTCACCGGTTCAATCCCGGTTGTGGGCTCCAGCAATCTGCGAGCGGCCGCGAGAGAAAAGAGAACAACTTCCATCGTTTCGCTTACGCAGTGCAGACCGAAAGACAGATCGTCAGATCCGAAGAAGAACAACCCGTTTAAGACCCCAAATCACCCGTTTATGGCTAAGGACAAATTTGAAAGAAACAAACCGCACGTGAACGTCGGCACTATCGGCCACGTTGACCACGGCAAGACCACGCTCACCGCCGCGATCACCACCGTGCTGGCCAAATCGGGCAAGGCGAAGGCGATGGCTTACGACTCGATCGACAACGCGCCGGAAGAAAAAGAGCGCGGCATCACGATCAACACCGCCCACGTGGAATACGAGAGCGAGAAGCGCCACTACGCGCACGTCGATTGCCCCGGCCACGCGGATTACGTGAAGAACATGATCACCGGCGCCGCGCAGATGGACGGCGGCATTCTCGTCGTTTCCGCCGCGGACGGCCCGATGCCGCAGACCCGCGAGCACATTCTGCTCGCCCGTCAGGTCGGCGTGCCGGCGCTCGTCGTCTTCCTGAACAAGGTGGACATGGTCGATGACCCCGAGTTGCTCGACCTCGTCGAAATGGAAGTGCGCGACCTGCTCACGCAATACGAATTTCCCGGCGACACCATTCCGATCGTGAAAGGCTCGGCACTGAAGGGACTCAACGGCGACGCCGAGGGCGAGAAGCAGATCATGCAACTCGTCGAGGCGATCGATTCCTACATCCCGGTGCCGGAGCGCCCGATCGACCAGCCGTTCCTGATGCCGGTCGAGGACGTGTTCAACATCGAAGGTCGCGGCACCGTCGCGACGGGTCGTGTCGAGCGCGGCATCCTCAAGAAGATGGAGGAAGTCGAGATCGTCGGCATCAAAGCGACGGCCAAGACGACCGCCACCGATATCGAAATGTTCCGCAAGCTCCTCGACGAGGCCCGCGCGGGCGACAATGTCGGCGTGCTCCTGCGCGGCGTGAAGAAAGACGACATCGAGCGCGGCCAGGTCATCGCCAAGCCGGGGTCGATCAAGCCGCACAAGAAGTTCAAGGCGGAGGTCTATGTGCTGAGCAAGGAAGAGGGCGGCCGTCACACCGCGTTCTTCTCGAACTACCGTCCTCAGTTTTACTTCCGCACCACGGACGTGACCGGCAGCGTGAAGCTCCCGGAAGGCGTTGAGATGGTGATGCCGGGCGACAACGTGCAACTCGAAGTCGAGTTGAACAATCCGATCGCCATGGAAAAGACCATCCGCTTCGCCATCCGCGAGGGTGGCCGCACCGTCGGTGCCGGCCGCGTGTCGGACGTGCTCGACTAAACAAAGGAGCAGACTAAGTTATCGACCTTCAACGCCCGCGTTCGATTGGTGGTGTTATAATACCAAATCGGGCGCGGGTGCTTCTTCCCAAGACGGCAGTAGCTCAATTGGTAGAGCAGCGGTCTCCAAAACCGCCGGTTGGGGGTTCGAGTCCCTCCTGCCGTGGGTGACGTTATAACACCAACCGCTTCGTTTTTTCCAAACCGTCTCGTTTCCACTTTTCCCGTCATGGCCGTTTCCACCGCGACTTCCAAGCAGAGCAGTTCTTCGAGCAGCAAGGACGACCGTTCGCCGGCCGTGACGAAGAAGACGCGCAATTTCGTCCGCGAAGTCACGACGGAACTCGGCAAGGCAAGCTGGCCGTGGGACAACAAGGAGCGCGGCGTCAAAAAATACAAAGAGCTGACGGATTCCACGATTGTCGTGACGATCGCGATGCTCTTGCTCGGCGGTTATGTGGCGTTCTGGGATCTGATCCTTTCGTCCATCTTCGGGCTGCTCTCTCGCTGATCGACCCACTGCTGACATGCCCGCGCTCCCGCCAGCCAAAGACCAGTGGTTCGTCGTCCACGTCCTCTCCGGTCAGGAGAAGAAAGTGACCGACAGCATCAACCGGCGCATCAAGACCGAGGAGATGGGCGACCTCATCTTCGAAGTGCTCACGCCGACCGAGCGCGTCAGCGAGATCAAGCGCGGCAAGAAGACGGAAACCACGCGCAAGTTTTTCCCCGGCTATCTCATCGTGAACATGCACCTGCTCGAAGAAGAAACGGGCAAGATCATGGACCGCGCGTGGTATTTCATCAAAGACACGCCGGGCGTCATCAACTTCGCCGGCCCGAAGGACAGGCCGGTGCCGATGCGCCCGAACGAAGTCGAGTCCATGCTCGGCCAGATGCGCGAGCGTGAGGACAAGGTGAAGCCGAAGATTTCCTTCGAGGTCGGCGAGACCGTGAAGGTCGCGGACGGGCCGTTCCAGAATCAAAATGGTGTCGTCGAAGAGATCGATCCGGTGCGCGGCAAGCTGCGGGTTTCCGTCACGATGTTCGGCCGCGCCACGCCGGTTGAGCTGGAATACTGGCAGGTCGAGCGCGGTTAAGATTTTCGTTTTTCCAACCCACAACAAATTTACAAAATGGCTAAAGAAGTCGTCGCACAAATCAAATTGCAGATTCCCGCCGGCGCGGCAAATCCCGCACCGCCCGTTGGCCCCGCGCTGGGTCAGAACGGCGTGAACATCATGGCGTTCTGCAAGGAGTTTAACGCCGCCACGCAGAAGCAAAGCGGCGACATCCTGCCGGTCGTCATCACGGTCTATAAAGACAAGACGTTCACGTTCATCACGAAGTCGCCGCCCGCGGCGATTCTGCTCAAGAAAGCGGCCGGCATCGCCAGCGGCTCGAAGGAGCCGAACAAGACGAAGGTCGCCAAGCTCAAGAAGTCGCAGGTCATGGACATCGTGAAGATCAAGATGAAAGACCTCAACGCGCGCGATCCCGAGGCGGCTTTCAAGATCATTGCCGGCACCGCGCGGCAGGCCGGCATTGAGATCACAGACTAAAAAACAATCCGCGGATTAACGCAGATTAACGCAGATTTGTTCGGAATCAGAAACAGCACGTCGCTCCGAAATTCCGCACAATCCGTGTTAATTCGCGTTAATCCGCGGATAAAAAACAAACCCAGGAGAGCCGACGCCGACCGCGAAGGTTCGCTACTACTGACCCAAAACATGGCACAACAAAAACGCAGCAAACGTTACACGGCCGCGGCGAAGCTCATCGACGCCAAACGCCAATACCCGCTCGGCGAAGCGATCGAGGCATTGAAAAAGATGCCGGCGCCGAAATTCGACCAAACCGTCACGCTCAGCTTCCGACTCGGCGTGGACCCGAAGCAGAGCGACCAGATGGTCCGCGGCACCTGCCCGCTCCCGCACGGCAGCGGCAAGCAAGTGCGCGTGCTCGTCTTCGCCACCGGCCAGGCCGCCAGCGCGGCGCGCGAGGCTGGCGCGGAGTTTGTCGGCTTCGAGGACATGGTGAAAAAATGCCAGGAAGGCTTTCAGGATTTCGACGTCGCCATCGCGACGCCGCAAGCCATGAGCGAAGTCCGCAAGCTCGGCAAGGTGCTCGGGCCGCGCGGCCTGATGCCCAACCCGAAAGCGGGCACCGTGACCGACGACACCGCGAAGGCGGTGAAGGAAGTCAAAGCCGGCCGCGTGGAGTTCAAGCTCGACAAGAACGGCAATGTTGCCGTGCCGGTCGGCAAGTTTTCCTTTGCGCCGGAGCAGCTCGCCGAGAATGGCAGTGCCGTGATCGACGCCGTCGCCAAGGCGCGTCCCGCGACCGCGAAGGGCCGGTTCCTCAACACCATCACGCTCGCCGCCACGATGCTGCCGGCGGTCCCGGTGGACGTGAATCCTTACCTCAAGAGCTAAGGCGATCGGTTTAACTTCTATTTTTCTAAAAACGTGAGACCCGAAAAAGCCAACATCGTCCAAGATGTCGTCAGCCGCCTGCGCACCTCGCCCTTCGTCATCGTCGCCGACTACAGCGGCCTGAAGGTCGATCAATTCAGCGACCTGCGGAACAAGCTGCACGAAGCCGGCGCGCGCTGCACCGTGGTGAAAAACACCTTCGTCGCCCGCGCGACGAAAGAGCTCGGCCTGCCCGACATTTCGTCGCACCTGACCGGTCAGACCGCCGTGGTCACCGGCGACAAAGACGTGGTCGCCGCGGCGAAGGTGCTGAAAAAATTCATCGCCGATTCCAAAAAGTTCGCCCTGCGCGGCGGCGTCGTGGACAACGGCCTTGTCGATGCCAAGGGCCTCGAAGCGCTCGCCGACCTGCCCAGCAAAGAGCAGCTCCAGGCGCAACTCCTCGGCCTCCTGCAAGCCCCGGCCTCCGCGCTCGTGCGCTTGCTCAACGAACCCGGCGCCAGCCTTGCGCGCTTGCTTCAAGCCCGCATCGACAAGGAAGGCACGCCGGCCGAAGCCGCCGCAGCTTAATTGCACTCTTTTTTAATCAGAAACTCTCCGCCCGGCGGGTTGCCGCGGCGGCCTTAAACCAAACCCAAACACCACACTGGCGCTGTATCGGACCGGAGGCTTTCGGTCTCAATTGTTCCGCGGCTGCGGAGCGCGATGAGCAGGGCCGCAACGACAAACACAAAACATTATGGCAGACATGACCGCATTGGTTGACCAGATCTCTGGCTTGACCCTCCTGGAAACCGCCGACCTCGTGAAGGCGCTCGAATCGAAACTCGGCGTCAGCGCCGCGGCCCCGGTCGCGGC
>CAXTRS010000143.1:0-11485 GCA_964246635.1 uncultured Chthoniobacterales bacterium
GCGCAGATGTTCTTCCGCCCCTGCCGGGGCTGGGGCGTTTTCTCAACTGATCCCACGGCTTGCGCCGTGGGCTATGGCTCTTACGCCCCTGCCGGGGCTGCAAAATGGCAGACTCAAACGAGCAGCGCTCTAAATTCTGGCCTTCCGCTTTTTTTAGAACCCCCATCCCCGCATGGCTCAATCCGCCCGGAAGCGCGCCGCATCGACGCCGGGCAGGCCGAGGATTTCCGTGGCGCGCAGGGCGGCGGCGAGACGAGTTTCCACCCCGAGTTTGACCAGGATGTTTTGGACGTGCTTCTTCACCGTGTTGAGCGCGGCGTCGAGGATGATCGCGATCTCGGGGCTCGTCTTGCCGTGCGCAATCCAGTAGAGCACCTCGGCTTCGCGCGCGGTCAGGCCGAGCCGCAAAAGACTCGCGGGTGACCCAGCCGTGGTGAGGCTTTCTTCCAGCAGGAGCATGAAGCAATCGCCACGGGGTCCCGGTTCGGCGAAGAGCCGCGCTTCGAGCCGGGTCTCGGCTTGTTCCGCACACCACGGTTCGTGCGCGTGTCCGCCGACAGCCCATTCGGCGAGCGTCGGCGGCAGCGTCGCGTCGCTGCGATGGGCGGGGAAATAGCGTTCGAGCAAGCGGCGCGCGAGCCGGGTGCAAAACTCGATGCGACTTTTTTCAAAGACGATGATCACCGCGCGGTCGAGCGATTGCTGGAGCTGATTTTCCGCTTCCAGCCGCAGCGCGACGGCCTTTTGCAGGAGCGTGTTTTTTTCTTCGAGCGCCTGTTGCAACGCACGGATTTCCAAGTGCGCGCGCACCCGCGCGAGCACTTCCTCCGGGTGCAGCGGCTTCGAGATGAAATCGACCGCGCCAACCTCGAAGCCGTGCACCTTGTCCACCGGCTCGGTGAGCGCGGTGAGAAACAGCACCGGCACATCTTTCCAGCGTTCCTCGGCCTTGAGTCGGCGACAGGTCTCGAAGCCGTCCATGCCGGGCATCGCCACATCGAGGAGGATGATGTCCGGCCGCGCGTAGGTGAGCTGCAACAGCGCGCCCTCGCCGCTCTCGGCGACGAGCACTTCGTAGCCGGCTTCGCCGAGAAAATCGAGCAGCACGCCGAGGTTCGCCGGCACGTCGTCCACGATGAGCACCGTGCCGCGCGGCGCGTCTTCGTCTTTCCCAAGCGCGGGTTTGGCAGGCGAGCGGTGGGTGGTCATGAGTTCAGGGGTGGGAAGAAGTGCCGTTGCCATTTTCCTGGAATTTGCGCAGCGCGTCGCGCAGCCGGTTCATTTGATAACTGGCGACGAAGGGCTCGAGGCTGCGCACAAACGCGGCGTAGCGTCCGTTCTCGGCCTTGCGCAGTCCGGCGAGCTGTTTTTTGACACCGCGGATGTCCCCGCGGCGAGAGAGCTCGAGCAACGTGTCGAGCTCGGTGGCGGGTGGCGGCATGATGGGCTCGGCTCCAGCGGGTTTTTCTGCCGCGGCCGACACCGGAGCAGCCGGCTTCGGCTCGGCGAACATCCATTCCAGCGTCAGCGCGCGGCCGAGCGTCTTGAGCAATTGCGCCTCCTCGAAGGGCTTCGGCAAAAAGTCGTCGCACCCGGCATCGAGCGCGCCCTGGCGGTCGGCTTCGAACACGCTGGCGGAAATTGCAATAATGCGGATGTCTTTCCCGTTCTCGCTCGCGCGCAACGCTTGCGCCACCGCGTAGCCGTCGAGCGTCGGCATGCGCAAGTCGAGCAGGAGCGCGTCGGGCCGCGGCGCCTGCGCGCAACGCGCCACGCACTCCCGGCCATCGGCGACTTCTTCAAGCTCGAAACCGAGCGGCCCGAGCAGGTCGCGCAACACCCGCCGGTTCGTTTCTTCATCGTCCGCGATGAGCAGCCGCCGCGGCCGGCCGCGGAAACCGGTCGGCGCGCGCGGCGTCGCGCCAGCGGCCGTGAGTTGTGCGGCGTGTTCCTCGGACGTCGCGACCTCCGGCAGTTCGAGCTCGAACCAAAAGCGGCTCCCCTGCCCGTGCGCGCTTTCGAATTGCAGTTTGCCGCCGAGCAGTTCGACGAGCCGCTGCGAGATCGTCAGCCCCAAGCCGGTGCCTTGCGCGGCGACCCGGGCATCCGTGCCGCCTTGGTGAAAGGCGGTGAAAATTTTGTCCAGTTCCTCCGCCGAAATACCCGCGCCGGTATCGGCGATCGTGAACCGCACGCGACCGTCGGCGACCGGGTCCGTCTTGAAATCGACGCGCCCGCGCTCCGTAAATTTCACCGCGTTGCCGAGCAGGTTGAAGAGCACCTGGCGCAGCTTGCCGGGATCGCTGCGCACGACCCGCGGCAGGCCGGGCGCGTTCTCGCAGTGGAACTCGATCCCCTTCTCGACCGCGCGCCCTTTCGTCGCGGCGCAGACGTCGTCGAGCAACGGCGCGAGCGGAAAATCGGACACCGTGAGGGTCAGCTTGCCGGCTTCGATTTTCGAGAGGTCGAGCACTTCGTTGATCATCGCCAGGAGATGGCTGCCGCTCTGGCCGACGGTCGTCAGCCGCTCGCGGTTGCGCACGGAAAGCTCGGTGTCTTTGAGCAGGATTTGCGTGTAGCCGAGAATGGCGTTGAGCGGCGTGCGCAGCTCGTGGCTCATGTTGGCGAGAAACACGCTCTTCGCGCGGTTCGCCGCGTCGGCGGCATCACGCGCGCGGAGCAGCTCGGCCTCGCGGGCGCGCAGTTCACCGGTGCGCGCGGCGACGAGCGTTTCCAGTTGCACGTTTTTGCGCCGGAAGGCGCGGTGCCGCCAGGCGACGAGGCCGAAAATCGCCGCCGCGCCGAGCAGGACGTAGCCCGCATACGCCCACGCGGTGCGTTGAGGCGGCGGCAGGACGCGAAAGGCCGCCGTGGCCTCGCGGCCCGTGCGCCCGTCTACGTCGCGCGCGCGGACGTGAAAGACGTAGTCACCTTCGGGCAAGCCAGTGTATTCCGCCGACGCGCGCTCGGAAAAATCCGACGGGCGCCCGCCTTCAAAACCTTCGAGCCGGGTTTGAAAACGCACCCGCGCGCCGATGGTGAGCGTATCCGCGGCGAACTCGAAGCGCACCGAGTTGCGCGCGTGCGGCAGCGGTTCTTTCACGCCGTCGGCCGGCAACGGTTGCGGCTGCGGATTCGCGCCGGCCGCCCGCAGGCTCTGCGCCTGGCGGATGAACGTGGAAAATTCCTTCACTGGCGACCCGACAGCGGACAGGCGGCTCGGATCGACCCGCGCCAAGCCGTCGGTGCCGCCGATCCAGATCACCTCGCTGCCGGTGGCGTCGTCCTTGTCGGGATAAAATTTCTCGATCTCGCCGATGCGGTCCGCGATGCGATACGGCAACACCTGCCACTGCCCGCCGCGCGCGGCCGACACGCGGCCGACTTCCTGATCGACCCAGACGCCGTCCGCCACGCGCCCGGAGAGCCACAGGTCGCCCCCCCGGTCCTGCGCGGAATTGGCGAGCATGAAAGAGCCGGCGGCCAGGCGCGCCCCGAAATAGGGGACCCGTCGGAAGCGGCCCGCCGGCTCGTCGAAGCGGTAGTAGCCCGCCTGCGTGGCCAGGAGCACATCGCCGCCGTTCCATTCCACCAGCCGCGTCCATTGCTGATCCTGCGGCAACCCGTGCGTTTTGAAAAACGGCGTCACCACGGCTGATGCAACCGGGCCGCCGTGCGCGGCAGGGAAACGCACGCGAAACGCGCCGTGCAGCGCGGTGCCCAGCCAGAGGTCGCCGCGCGCGGTTTCGGCCATCGTGCGCACGTCGGCGTCGAGACCCGGCACCGCGCCCTCGTCGGGCCAGTGGCCGCTCGCAGCGGGATCGAAGCGCAGGACGCGCAGACCGTTTTCCTGGCCGACGAAAACGCGGTCCGGTGTCGCCTTCGAGCGGCGCAGCGAGAGCACCGGCGCGGTCGTCGCCAGCACGCGTTGCGCGCGGTTGCCGTTCCACACGAAGACACCGCCCGCGCCGCCCACGAGCAACCCGCTTTCATGCGGACAGAGCGCGCGGAATTCGCCGCGGCCCAAACCTTCCACCGGTTCGAAGTGCGCCGGCCGGGCCGTTTTTGGATCAGCTGGCAGGAGCCGCAGGACGCCGCTCGTGCTGGTGGCCAGCAGCAGCTCGCCACGGAAGCGCGCGATGTCGCGGATCGTGGTGCGCGGCAGCCCGCCGTTCGTCGGGTCGAAGACGGACAGCGCCGACCCGACTTCGACCTGGCTGATGCCGGAAGTCAGCCCCAACCAGAGGTTGCCTTCGCGATCCTGAAACAGGCCGAGGATCGTATTGTGCAGGAGGCCCGCACTTTCGTCCACGCGGCTGAGAAAGCGGCCGTCGCGGTCAAGGAGGATCAACCCCGCGTCGGCTGTTGCCAGGGCCAGCGTGCTGTCGCGCAAGCGCAAGCCGCTGCGGATGCCGTGCGCGCGCAGGAAATCGTCCGCGCCAGCCGGCCACGGCGTCGGCGCGGCGTCCGCGTTTTCCAGCCCAAAGATGAACAATCCCCGCTCCGCGGTGCCGAGCAGAAGCTGCCGGTCGTGCCCGCCCTCGGCGGGTCCCAGAAAGGTGATCGCGTTCTCGCGAAAAAACGCCTCGGCCGCCGAGCCGGCTTTCGCCACGGGCACGAACGTCTCGCCTGCCAATCGCTGCAACGCGCCGCCGCTCGCCGGCTGGATGATGAGCTGGTCGCCGCGCCCGAGATGGCTGAGCAGCGGCGTGCCCGCCGGGTTGTCGATTTTCCAGACGGTGAATCGCCCGTCGCGCCAGCGGAAAATGTGGCTGTCGGCGACGAAGAACACCGCGCCGTCGGCGGTCGCGTGCGCGGCGCGGATGTCGCGGAAATCGCGCGCCTCGGGCGGCAATTTTTCGAGCAGCGAAACGAACTTTCGGCTGCCGTCCGGCTCCGCGCGGAAATAGCCCAGCTCGCCGACCGCGCCGACAAACAGCGTGCCCGCCTTGTCGAAGACCAGGCCGCGCACAAAGGTCGTGTCGGTGACGTGCAGCTTGCGCCACGCGGTGCCGTCGTATTCGAGCACGACGTTTTTGTTGCCGAAATACAGGACGCCGCGGCGATCCTGCACGGCGACCCAGTTCTGGTTGTGCGCGTGGTAATCGCGCAGCCCGAAGTTTTGCACGAACGGCCGGCCCAATTCAGTGACAGGCAGCGCTGAGGCGCGGGCGGCCGGCGCGAACATCAAGGAGCTGACGACAACGCCGAGGCAGAGTTGTCGCCAGAAAACGGTGCTGATCGGGCAAAATTGGCAGCGCAGCGAGGCCAAGGTCGCGTCACGGTAGGCCAGCGGCGCGGAGAACGACAATCCCGGAATCGCCGCGTAATCCCAAAGGAGTATGGCCCGGCGGGGCCGGGAAAGAACTTCCTCCCCTGCCATCCGATTCGGAATGGCGCGGCGATTCGGAAACTGCCTTTATGCCTGATCAAACCGTCGCCTCGCCGCCGGCAGCGCCTCCGGCGAAAAGTTCCATCACGCTGACGATCAACGGCACCGAGCGCCAGCTCGAAGTCGCGCCGTGGACAACGCTGCTTGACGCGTTGCGTGAGTATCTTGATTTGACCGGGACAAAGAAGGGTTGCGACCACGGCCAGTGCGGCGCCTGCACGGTGTTGGTGAACGGCACGCGCATCAATTCCTGCCTCGCGCTGGCGATCATGAAAGACGGTGCGGAGATCACGACGATCGAAGGTCTCGCGGAACCCGGCGACGATGGCGCGCTGCACCCGTTGCAGGAGGCGTTCATCGAGTGCGATGCGTTTCAGTGCGGCTACTGCACGCCGGGGCAGATTTGTTCCGCGGTCGGGCTGATGAACGAAGGCCGCGCGAAGACGACGGACGACATCCGCGAGCTGATGAGCGGCAACCTCTGTCGATGCGGCGCGTATCCGAACATCGTCGCCGCGATCCAACAGGCGATGGAGGCGACACGACGATGAACCCGTTCACCTACACCCGCGCGGAAAGCGTGGACGCGGCCGTGCGCGAGATCGACGGCGGCGCGGAAACAAAGTTCATCGCCGGCGGCACAAACCTCATCGACTTGATGAAGGAAAACGTCGCGCGCCCGCGCCGGCTGATCGACATCACGCGCCTCGGTGACCTGGCGAAAATCGAACCGACCGCCGACGGCGGCCTGCGCCTCGGCGCGCTCGTCACCAACGCGAACACCGCGTATCACCCGGAGGTCGAAAAGCGTTACCCGCTGTTGTCCAAAGCCATCCTTGCCGGCGCCAGCGCGCAGCTCCGCAACATGGCGACGAACGGCGGCAACCTGCTCCAACGCACGCGCTGCTACTATTTTTACGACAGCGTCTTGCCCTGCAACAAACGCGAGCCTGGCAGCGGGTGTCCGGCGATCGCGGGTTTCGACCGCATCCACGCGATCCTCGGCACGAGCGACGCCTGCATCGCCACGCATCCGAGCGACATGTGCGTGGCGCTCGCCGCGCTCGAAGCCGTCGTGCGCGTCGCCCGCAAAAACGGCGAGGAACGCGCGATCCCGTTCGCCGAATTTCACCGCCTGCCCGGCGACACGCCGCATCTCGACACGAACTTGCTGCCGGACGAAATCATCACTTCGATCGACCTGCCCGCGCGCGGGTTCGCCGAACACTGCACGTATTTGAAACTGCGCGACCGCACGAGCTACGCGTTCGCGCTCGTCTCCGTCGCCGTCGGTTTGGAAATGGACGGCGACACGATCACGACCGCGCGCCTGGCGCTCGGCGGTGTCGCGCACAAACCCTGGCGTGACCCGGAGGCCGAAGCGCTCCTCGTGGGCAAGCCGGCGACGCCGGACCTTTTTCGCGCGGCTGGCGAAACCATCGTGCGCGGCGCGCGCGGATTCGGCTTCAACACGTTCAAGATCGAGCTGGCCAAACGCGCCGTCGCCCGCGCCCTCACGGAAGCCTCGGCGCCACCCACAACGACCTGAAGCGCTTTCAAAAAATCAACTCCATGACCACTACGAATACCTCCCGTCCCCTCGCCATCGTCACCGGCGCCTCGACTGGCATCGGCTACGAGCTCGCCAAAGAATGCGCCCGCAACGGCTTCGACCTGCTGGTCGTCGCCGACGAATCCGCGATCACCACGGCTGCCCAGGATTTCCGTGCGCTCGGCGTCAACGTCGAGGCCGTCGAGGCCGACCTCGCCACCACGGAAGGCAACGACAAACTGCTCGCCGCCGCGAACGGCCGTCCCGTCGAAGCGTTGCTCGCTAACGCCGGCCGCGGGCTGGGCCACGGATTCCTCGATCAGGATTTCAACGAAGCCCGGCACGTCGTCGAGACAAACGTCACCGGCACGATTTATCTCATCCAAAAAGTCGGCCGCGAGATGCGCAGCCGCGGCAAAGGGCGCATCCTCATCACCGGCTCCATCGCCGGCTTCATGCCGGGAACATACCAGGCGGTATATAACGGCACCAAGGCGTTTCTCGATTCGTTTTCGTTCGCCTTGCGCGCCGAGTTGAAAGACACCGGCGTGACCGTCACCTGCCTGATGCCGGGCGCGACGGAGACCGAATTTTTCGCCCGCGCCGACATGCTCGACACCAAAGTCGCCGCCGGCAAGAAAGACGACGCGGCCGATGTCGCCAAGACCGGTTTCGACGCGATGATGAACGGCGAAGGCGACGTGGTGAGCGGTTGGAAGAACAAGCTGCAATCCGCCATCGCGAACATCACCCCGGCCGGGATGCTCGCCGAGCAGCACCGCGACATGGCCGAGCCGGGCGGCGCGAAAAAATAAGGGAGACCCATGGCGAACGCGACGGACTACATCGGCCGGCCGACGAGCCGCGTGGACGGCCGCGCGAAGGTCACCGGCGGGGCGAAATACGCGGGCGAATTCAACGTGCCGGGACTCGCGTATGGCGTCGTGGTTTCTTCGGCGATTGCCAAAGGGAAAATCACAGTGATCGACGCCAGCGCGGCGCTGGCGCTCAAGGGCGTGCTGAAAGTTTTCACGCACGAAAACACCTCGGGCCTGGCGTGGTTCGATCGTTCCTACAAAGACGACATTGCGCCGGGCGGCTCGCCATTCCGACCGCTGGGCGGCGCGGATATTTTCTACAGCGGCCAGCCGGTCGCGCTCGTTGTCGCGGAAAACTTCGAACTGGCGCGCTACGCCTCGACCCTCGTGCGGATGACGTATGACGAGCAGCCGCACGAGACCGATCTCAAGGCCAAACACACCGGCGATTACTCGGCGCCCAGCGGCAAGGAAGGCTACCAGCCGCCGCCAAATCCGCGCGGCGACGCCGATGCCGCCCTGGCAAAAGCGTCCGCACGCATCGACGCCGAATACTCGACGCCCACCGAGCACCACAATCCGATGGAGCCGTTTGCCACGACCGTCCTCTATGGCGACGACGGCGCGTTGACGATCTATGACAAGACGCAGGGCGTGCAGAACAACCAGCGCTACGTCTCGAAAGTCTTCGGACTTTCCGCAAAGGAAGCGCGCGTGCTGTCGCCGTTCGTCGGCGGCGCGTTCGGCTCGGGGTTGCGGCCGCAGTATCAGCTTTTTCTCGCCGTGCTGGCGGCGCGCGAATTGAAACGCTCGGTGCGCGTGACGCTTACCCGCCAGCAGATGTTCACGTTCAGCTACCGGCCCATGACGATGCAGGGTCTCGCGCTCGGCGCAACGAGCGACGGCTGGCTCGAAGCGATCAAACACGAAGCGCTCGGAGAGACCTCGCGCTTCGAGGATTTCACGGAAGTCATCGTCAACTGGTCCACACATCTCTACCGCTGTCCGAACGTGCGCACCAGCTACCGGCTCGAGAAGCTCGACAAATACACGCCCGCCGACATGCGCGCGCCCGGCGCGACGCCCGGCGTCTTTGCGCTCGAGTGCGCGATGGACGAGCTGGCTTACAAAGTCGGCCTGGACCCGCTGGAATTCCGGCTGAAAAATTATGCGGAAAAAGACCTCAACCTCGACAAGCCGTATTCGAGCAAAGAGCTGCGCGCCTGCTACAAACAAGGGGCGGAAAATTTTGGCTGGGCGAAGCGCAACGGGCTGCCGCGTTCGATGCGCCGGGGCAAGGATCTCGTCGGCTGGGGAGTCGCCACCGGCATCTGGGACGCGATGCAAGGCAAGGCGGGCGCGCAGGCGCGGCTCACGCGCGAGGGCAAGCTGACGGTCGGCAGCGCGACGAGCGACATCGGCACCGGCACTTATACGATCATGACTCAGATCGCCGCCAGCACGCTCGGGCTGCCGCTCGAGGACGTGACGTTCCAGCTCGGCGACTCGACGCTGCCGATGTCGCCGGTCGAAGGCGGCTCGTGGACGGCGTCTTCCAACGGCACCGCGGTGAAACAGGTGTGCGAAAAAATCGGCGCACAGTTGCTGAAGTTCGCGCAAGGAATCGACGGGTCGCCGCTGGCGAAAGCGAAAGCCGAAGACGTCGTTTTTGCCGAAGGCGAACTGCGTTTGCGCAGCGACAAGGAGGCGGCGGTGTCGATCTGCGAAGCGATGCGCGCGGGCGGCGTGGAGGCGATTGAAGAAAGCGTCACCCGCCGCGCCGGATTTGTTGAAGCAAAAGAACTACACGATGTGCACGCACTCCGCCGTGTTCGCGGAGGTGACGGTCGATGAATCGCTCGGCACCATTCACGTCCCGCGCGTGGTCAGCGCGATCGCCGGCGGGCGCATCCTCAATCCGAAAACCGCGCGCAGCCAGATTCTCGGCGCGGTGGTTTGGGGCATCAGCATGGCATTGGAAGAGGAGAGCGTGGCCGACCACAACTTCGGCCGGTTCATGAACCACAACCTCGCGGAATACCACATCCCGGTGAATGCCGACATTCACGACATCGACGTGATTTTCGTCGAAGAACACGACGACATCGTGAACCCGCTCGGCGCAAAAGGCCTTGGCGAAATCGGCATCGTCGGCACCGCCGCAGCCGTGGCGAATGCCGTGTTTCACGCGACCGGCAAGCGCGTGCGCGAGCTGCCGATTACGCTGGACAAAGTGTTGTGATTTTCGGATTCGCGGAAATCCGAAACGCGCTCGGAGGGCAGACGCGCCGAACAAGAGAATGATGATTCGTCCCCTGCCCTTCCTCTTGTTGCTTGGCGCCTTGGCTTGTTCCGTCGCGTCGCTCTCCGCCGCCGAGCAAAGCCCGCCGCTGCCCCCACCTGCCGCGCTCGACGCAATCACGGCCGACGATCTCCTGCGTCACATCAAAGTCCTTGCCTCGGATGAATTCGAGGGCCGTGCGCCGGGCACCAAGGGCGAGGAACTTTCCGTCAAATACATCACCGAACAGTTCAAATCGCTCGGGCTGAAACCGGGCAACCCGAAGGACAATTCCTTCTCGCAGGAAGTTCCCCTTGCTGGCATCCGCAGCTATCCGACGGGCACCTTCACGGTCGCCGGCAAGGAGCCGATGCACTTGATGTCGCCGGACGATTACGTGGCCTCATCGGCGCGACTGCAAGCCGAGGTGAAAGTGGAAAATTCCGACGTCGTCTTCGTCGGCTACGGCGTCGTGGCACCTGAGTATGGGTGGGACGATTACAAAGGCGTCGATGTGCGTGGCAAGACGCTGCTCATGCTCATCAACGACCCCGCGGTGCCCGATCCGAACGACCCGTCGAAGCTCGACGAGAAAATGTTCAAGGGCCGCGCGATGACGTATTACGGCCGCTGGAGTTACAAATACGAAATCGCCGCGGAAAAAGGCGCCGCCGCCGCGATCATCATCCACGAAACCGAGCCGGCGGCGTATCCGTTTTCCGTCGTGCAGATGAGTTGGGCGAAGGAGAACATCGCCATCGACGCCGCGGACAAAAACATGGGTGCGGTGCCCGTGCGTTCGTGGCTGAAGCTCGACCCAGCGAAGAAACTGCTCGCCGACTGCGGGCAGGATTTCGACGCGCTGAAAAAAGCGGCGGTGCGCAAAGACTTCCGGCCGGTCGCGCTCAACGCGAAGGCAGACTTCGTCATCAAAAATCGCGTCCGTCCGTTCAAGTCGCACAATGTGCTCGGCAAGATCGACGGGAACGATCCGAAGCTGAAGGACGAGTGGATTCTTTACAGCGCGCACTGGGACCATCTTGGGTTGCACCCCGAGCTGCAGGGCGATCAGATTTTCAACGGCGCGGTCGATAACGCTTCTGGCGTCGCCGCGCTGCTCGAGCTGGCCAAAGCGCACACAAAACTGCCGCAGCCGACCAAGCGCTCCGTGCTTTTCATCGCCACCACCGCCGAGGAGTCGGGCCTGCTCGGCGCGAAGTTCTACGCCGAAAATCCGCTTTACCCGCTGGAGAAAACGCTCGCTGACATCAACATCGACACCTTGGGAATGTGGGGCCGGACGCGCGACATCGAGGACATCTCCAACGACGCTTCGACGCTCGATGACATGCTCCGCGCGGCTGCCGCGCGGCAGGGTCGGGCGATGCAGCCGAACAGCGAACCCGAAAAAGGATCCTTCTACCGCGCCGATCACTTCGAGT
>CAXTRS010000144.1:0-5570 GCA_964246635.1 uncultured Chthoniobacterales bacterium
GCTGCACGAAGGGATCAAGAAGTTTTTCAAAAAAGAAGGTTTCCCGACCGAGAAACGGGACGGCCGCTGGGTCGGCTTTTTTCACGGCACCGGCCACGGCCTCGGGCTCGAGCTGCACGAGAATCCGCGTTACAACAAAACGAAAAAATTCGAGCCTGGCCAAGTCTTCACGGTCGAGCCGGGGTTGTATTATCCGGGCCTCGGCGGCGTGCGCATCGAAGACGTGGCCGCGGTCTCCGCGGAAGGCGGTCCGCAAATTCTTTCACGTTTTGAGAAACGATTGGAAGTTTGACGTGTCTAAGCCCGGCTCGTCCGCGATTTAGACTCGTTTCCTCTCGTGTCCGCCGCCTCCGCCATCCTCAAATTCCCCCGCGCAGCGATGCCTCCCGCCGCCTCCGCTGCTGCCGATGACGACCCGAAGAGCCGCCCGCTCCGACCGGCCGCGCCCGTCGTGACGGTGGAGGAAGCCGATCCGGCGGAAGAGACCGATGCGCAACTCGTCGAGCGCACGCGCAACGGCGACCCGAGCGCGTTCGACTCGCTCGTGCGCAAGTATCACCCGCGGCTTTACGGCATGGTCTATAACATGACCTCGAACCACGAGGACACGAACGATCTCTTGCAGGACATCTTCGCAAAGGCCTACCGCTCGATCACCGGGTTTCGCGGCCAGTCGAGCTTTTACACCTGGATCTATACGATCGGGGTGAACATGACGATCAACTTCCTGAAAAAGCGCGGCCGGCGCTTTCAGATGAGCCTCGACGACGTCGATTCCAACATCCAAAACGACAAGGAATTTCTCGAGCTCACCGCGACGAGCGATCCGGTGCGCGAAACCAATCTTTCCGAGTTGCAGAAAAGGTTGAACGAGGCCATGCAGAAGCTGTCACAGGAACACAGGATGGTCGTGACGATGTTCGACATTCAAGGCATGCCGCACGCCGAGATTTCCAAGATTCTCGGCGTGAGCGAGGGCACGGTGCGCTCGCGGCTTTTTTACGCGCACCGGCAGTTGCAAAATTACCTCGAGGAATTTCGCAAGTAAGTCGGCAACCGTTTTCCTTCGTCCCCGGCCCAAGATTTTTCCCCTCACCCAAGTTTGTCCCCTCACCGAAAGAATCGCCCCGTATGAAGGAACCCCGAGACGAAGATTTTTCCTCGCTGCAAGCGCTCCTGCGCCTCAAACGCTACGAGACCCCGCCGGCCGACAGTGTGGAAGATTTTCTCTCGGAATTTCATCGCCGCCAGCGCGCGGAACTCTTGCGCCGGCCGCTGTGGCGCATCGCGCTCGACCGGCTGGAAAGTCTCTTCGAAGTGCCGACGCTCGCCACGCCGCGCCTGGCGTATGCGGGTGCTTGCGCGGTGGCGCTGAGCCTCGCGGCGACCGGCATGCTGTCGCGTGGCTTCGTGGGAGCGGGGAATAACAGTGCGTCCATTGCGGTGAATGAACCGTCGGTTCAGCCTCCGGTGACTTCTGTCACTAATGATCATGTGATCGAGTCGCGCGAGCACATCTCGCTGGTGGCCTCGCCATCATCAACGTCGCGCCGCGCGTCGATGGGTTTCGCGGCAGCGCCTTCGAATGCCGCGGACCGCGCGATGGTGCGTTTTGCCAATACGGACACTGACGCGGACGATTCGGACTTCCGCTTTTCAGCTCCGGCGGGGCGCGCGGCGACGCGTTCCAACTCGGCCACGGCACCTCGCGCCAACAATCTCCGGCCGCGCTACGTGCTGGAATCTCAACCGGTGCGCTATGAGCCGCGGTCTTCGACTTTCTAGGCATCGGTCGCTGTTGTCGCTGTCGCCCGCTCTCGCCCTTCGCCGAGTTGCCGCCGCGGCCACGCTGGCCGCTGCCGCCGGTTCCGCTGTTCTCGTCCTGTTCGCCGCGTTCGGCGCTGCGGCCGGACGCGCGCACGCACAGGATGTGGTGACCACGCCAGCGCCTGCCGCTCCTCCCGCTCCGCCGGTCGCTGGCGCTGGGGAAATAGGCCGCGTCTTCGCGGCGAGCAAAGACGCCGTCGTGCGCATCTACGCGACCGAGCGCTACGGCATGCGCGCCGGCACCGGGTTTTTCATCGACCCGCACGGCACGATCTACACGCACAGCAACGTCGGCGGCCAAGGCTGCTGGGACGTCACGGTGGAGTTTGCCAATCAGCGTTATCCCGCGATCTGCCTGCTGAGCGATCCGCGCAGCGGCGTGGCCCTGCTCAAGATCGAGGCCGCCACGCCGTTTCTGCCGCTCGGCAACTCCGACGCGGTCGAGATCGCCACGCCGGTGCTCGTCATCGGCTATCCGGCGGACCTGCCGGCGTCGCCCAGTTCCGGGATCGTCGCGGGGATCGATCAAAAAGTGCTCGGCGAGTTTCTGTCGCCGGCTCACATCCGGGCCAGCCTGCTCGTCCAGCCTGGCGAGCAAGGCGCGCCGATGCTCAACATGCGCGGCGAAGTTGTTGGTCTCGTCGCCGGCCGGCTCGGCGGCGCCGGCGCCTGCTATGCGCTGCCAATCAAAGCGGCAGAAAAGTTGCGGCGCGACTTTGCACGCTTTGGCGAGCCGCGACCGGGCTGGATGGGGATGACGATTTCGCCGCCGCCTGAGTTGGTGAACGACGAAAACACCGAAACCCGGGTCGGAGACCTCGCACCCGACAGCCCCGCGGCCGAAGCTGGACTGCGCGCCAGCGACGTTCTTCTGCAAATCGGCGACATCAGGTTTCGCAAACCGTCCGACATTTACGAAGCCAGCTTTTACCTCACCGGCGGCGATGACGTGCGCGTCAGTGTTCTGCGCGATGGCGAAAAAGTGGACTTCGACGTGCCGACGGCGGATCACCCGATGACACGGCGCTATTTCGAGGAAAGACGGCGGCAGCAACGCGCGCTGGACATGTCGCTCGGACAGCCCGGGCGCTGAGCCTTCATTCGCCGAAAGGCAGGTCCAGCGCGGCTTCTTCGCCCCGGCGCGAGGGACGAGACACCGGCTTTGGCGGCGCGATTTTCGTCGCCTCTGGGAGCGAGGGTGCATCCGCTGCGTCGCCACCCGCGAGCAGCGCCTGAAATTCTTCTTCGCTGAGAATCTTCACGCCCAGCGTGCGCGCCTTACCCAATTTGCTGCCAGCATCCGCGCCGGCGAGCAGATAATCGGTTTTGTTGGAAACACTGCCGCTGACTTTGCCGCCGCGTTCCAAAATCTGTTCGGCGATTTCTTCGCGCGGCCGGCTGAGCGTGCCGGTGATGACCCAGCGCGTGCCGGCAATGGCGGAGCCGCCGGCGGCAGCTTGCCCACCAGTGTCCGGGTCGCGCTCGCCAAAGTTCACGCCGGCGGCGCGCAGGCGGTCGAGGTTTTCGACGTTGGCGGGATTGCCGAAAAAATCGTGAACGCTGCGGCCGACGACCTCGCCGATGTCGGGCGTGCGGACGATCTCCTCCAGCGACACCGCGAGCAAGGCGTCGAGCGTGCGAAAACGGATCGCCAGCGCGCGCGCACCCGTTGCGCCGACGTGCAGGATGCCCAACCCAAACAGGAGTTTCCACAGCGGCTGCGCCTTCGAGCGCTCGATCGCCGCCAGCAGATTCGTAACGCTCTTTTCGCCCATGCGTTCGAGCTGCACGAGCGGCTCGGCGGTTAATCCGTAGATGTCAGGGATGTTCGCGACGAGCTTCGCATTCACCAACTGTTCGACGACCGCTTCGCCCAACCCTTCGATGTCCATCGCGCCGCGCGAGGCGAAGTGTTGCAGCCGGCGTCGGAGCTGCGCCGGGCAGCTCGCGTTCTGGCAGCGGATGGCGACTTGTTCGGGATCTTTCACCAGTGGTCCGCTGCACGACGGGCAGACGCTCGGGAACGTGAACATGCTCTCGGTGCCGTCGCGCAAATCTGCGCGCACCGCGACGACCGCCGGGATGACTTCGCCGGCTTTTTCGAGCGCGACGGTGTCGCCGATGCGGATGTCTTTGCGCGCGATTTCCTCGGCGTTGTGCAGCGTCGCGCGCGCCACCGTGCTGCCGCTGACGAACACCGGCTCGAGCACCGCGACCGGTGTGAGCACCCCGGTGCGGCCGACCTGGATCGTGATGTCGAGCAGCTTCGTCTCGACGCGCTCGGCCGCGTATTTGTAAGCCATCGCCCAGCGCGGCGATTTGCTCGTCAACCCGAGTCGATTGCGTTGCGCGAAGTCATCGACTTTGACCACGGCGCCGTCGGTCTCGTATTCCAGCGTGCGCCGCAGCGCGTCGAGTTCGTGGATCGCCTGGAGAATTTCCTCGAACGAGTTTGCCGACCAAAGATGTTGCGAGCGCCGCAGCCCGACCTCGTCGAGCAATCCGAAAAACGCCGAGTGCGATCCGATCTCGCGGCCTTCGAGCAATCCGTAAGAATGCGCCAAAAAATCGAGCGGGCGCCGCGCGGCAATGGCGGGATCAAGTTGCTTGAGCGAACCAGCCGCGGCGTTGCGCGGGTTGGCGAAGAGCGGGAGCTCAGCGGCCTCGCGTTCCTTGTTGAGTTGCGCGAAGCCCGATTTGGGCAGGAAGACTTCGCCGCGCACTTCCAGCTTCGCGGGAAAGCCGTCGCGCAACCGCGGCGGTAGCGTGCGGATCGTGCGAATGTTTTGCGTGATGTCATCGCCCACCACGCCGTCGCCGCGCGTGGCCGCGTATTGCAAGCGACCGTCTTCGTAAAAGAGAGACACCGCCACGCCATCGACTTTCGGCTCGATGACCACCGGCACCGCGCGGCCTGGCAGCGCCTTTTGCACGCGGCGATAAAACTCCGCGACCTCGGTTTCGGAATACGTGTTGTCGAGACTGAGCATCGGCACGCGGTGCCGCACCTGCGCGAATTCTTCCAGCGGGCGGCCGCCGACGCGCTGAGTCGGCGACTCCGGCGTCAGCAACTCCGGGTGCGCCTTTTCCAAGTCCGCCAGCTCGCGGTAGAGCGCGTCGTATTCCTGATCGGTGATGGTCGGCGCGGCTTCTTCGTAATAGCGGCGATTGTGTTCCTCAATCTCGCGGCGCAAGGTGAGCACGCGGGCAGTGGCGGCAGCGATGGCATCAGGCATGGCGGCAGATCAAAACAAAACGCGGCGGGCAGATTGCCAGTTCGGCGCGCGAGATGTCACCGGGAAAAATTGGTGCTGCCACGTCACGCTCGCCGTGGTCAAAAATTTGCGCAGGTTGTGCAAAATTCACCAGTCCGTGGCAGCGACTCGATCGCTTCATGTCGGCGTGCGGAAATAAATTCCCGAAGCGAAAAACTTTTTTCCGTCCCGGTGGTTAGAGGAGAAAGCGCCGTCGCTGCGACCCGCGATCTCCGCGCAAGCTGGGGGAATCGGAACGCTGGCACAACGGGTGCTTAAAGGGAATGCGTTCGTGAACAACGAACGGGGGAAAAAACCAAAGGGCAGCCCGAGTGGAGGGAGATTCGTTGGAAATCCGGGGGGAACTTCCAGCGGGGCCACTCGGGCTGTTTCTTTGGAATCTGTGGCGGCGGTCTCTGACCGCCTTTTTTGCGCCTGCTGCCAATGCTGTCGGAAATCAGCGCGCTCCGCTACAGGGAGGTCAGAGAC
>CAXTRS010000144.1:5580-11425 GCA_964246635.1 uncultured Chthoniobacterales bacterium
GGCGCCGGTGATCTGCGCGGCGGGCCCCGCGTCAAACTCCCTCCCCCCCGGGGGGGGGGCCCCCCCCACGGCTCAAAGTTTCTGGATCAACTCCACCTCGTAGCCCTCCGGCGCGTCGATGAAAGCGATGATGTTGCTCTTGCCCTTGTGCGGGCCGTCGGAGAGCGGATAGCCCTTCGCCGCGGCCTCTTTGGCGAACGCCTCGATGTCGTCCACCTCGAAGGCAAGGTGAGTCAAATCCGGGCCAATCTGCACCGGGCCGCTCTCGTCGAATTTGCACAACTCGATCTCCTCCTCGCTGCCCGGCGCTTTGAGAAAGACGAGTTGCGAGCCGCGGCCTGAAGTGTGCCGACGGATTTCCTGAAGCCCGAGCACGTCGCGGTAAAACGCGACGGTTTTTTCGAGATCGTGAACGCGGTAGCGAGTGTGCAGAAGCCGTTTGATCATGGCGAAGGAGGACTGTGGATTTGGGATTGCGGATTGCGGATTAAAGGAGAGGCTGCCGTCAGCGGGTCGTCCAAGTTAAATCGGAAACCGGCGATCGGAAATCGCAAATCGCATGCTCTACCTCGGCTTGGACAGCGGCACGCAGAGCACGAAGTGCGTCGTGCTCGATGCGGAATCCGGCACGATTGTCACCAGCGCCCGCGCGGCCTACGGACTCATGGACGGGTTGCCGCCTGGTCACGCCGAGCAGGCGCCGGAGACCTGGGTCGATGCCGCGGATGCGACGATCCGCAAATGCCTCACGCAACTCGGCGCGCGGCGCCGCAAAGACGTGCGCGGCATCGGCGTCGGCGCGCAGCAGCACGGGCTCGTCGTGCTCAACGACATCGGCGAGCCGGTGCGCCCGGCGAAGCTCTGGTGCGACACCGCGACCGTCGCGCAGTGCGAGCAGTTCAACGCCGAATTCGGCGGCGCCGACGAACTCATCGCGCTCACCGGCAATCCGATGTTGCCCGGCTACACCGCGCCGAAAATTTTGTGGCTCAAACAAAACGAACCCGCGAACTGGGCGGCCACGCGCACGATTCTGCTCCCGCACGACTACCTCAATTTCTGGCTCACCGGCGAGAAGCGCATGGAATTCGGCGACGCCAGCGGCACCGCGATGTTCGACGTGCGCACGCGCAAGTGGAGCCAGCCGATCCTCGATTTCATCGACACCGGCGTGGAAGAAAAACTCCCGCCCGTGGGAAGCTCGCGCAAACCGTGCGGCCTCCTGCGCGACAGCCTGGCGAAGGAGTGGGGACTTCCCGGCACGGTGTTGGTTTCCGCCGGCGGCGGCGACAACATGATGGCCGCCATCGGCACCGCCAACACCGCGCCCGGCGGTCGGCTCACCGCGAGCCTCGGGACCAGCGGCACGCTCTTCGCCTACAACCCAGAGCCGGTCGTCGATGACCACGGCGAGCTGGCCGCGTTTTGCGACAGCACCGATGGCTGGTTGCCGCTGATTTGCACGATGAACGTCACCGTCGCCACGGAAAAAGCGCGCGCGCTTTTCGGCTACGATCACGACGCCTTCGACGCCGCCGTGCGCGCCGCGCCGCCCGGCGCCGACGGCCTCCTTTTCCTGCCGTATCTCCAGGGCGAACGCACGCCCGACCTGCCGCGCGGCAGTGGCGTGTTGCACGGCCTCACGACGGCGAACATGGACGCCATGCACGTCGCGCGCGCCGTGATGGAAGGCACGACTTTGGGTCTGGCCTACGGCTTGTCGCGCTTTCGCGCGCTCGGTGTAAAGCCGACGGAAATTCGGCTTACCGGCGGCGGCAGCGCCAGCGCGGCGTGGCGGGAGATTTGTGCGGACGTTTTCGGCGTGCCCGTGGTCGGATTGGTCAACACCGAATCCGCCGCGCTCGGCGCCGCGATCCAGGCCGCCTGGACGGAGCGCGCCGTCAGCGGCACTGCTACGCCGTTGCGCGAACTGGCCGCACGGTGCGTTCAACTCGACGGAACGACGCGCGCCGAGCCGACCGCCGCACACAAAACGCTCTACGCCGAACTGCTCGCCCGCCAGACCGATCTCACGCGCAAGCTGCGCGGCGGCGGTTTTCTGTAACATGAAACTTCTTCTCGCCGCCACGGGCGCCAGCGGCTCGATTTACACGCAGCGCCTGCTCGACCGGCTGGACGCGCGGGTGCACGAAATTCATCTCGTGCTCAGCGCGCACGCGCGGCAGGTCGCGGGCGAGGAACTCGACGGCGGCAAACTGCGTGTGCCGGCCGGCGTGCGCGAATACGACGACCGCTCGATGCACGTGCCCTGGACGAGCGGCTCGGCGTTGTTCGATGCGATGGTCATCGCGCCCTGTTCGATGGGCACGCTCGGGCGCATCGCCGCGGGCACCAGCGAGACGCCGATCCTGCGCGCGGCGGACGTTTTTTTAAAAGAACGCCGCAAGCTGATCCTGATGCCGCGCGAAACGCCGTGGAGCCTCATCCACGCGCGCAACGCAGTCACGGTCATCGAAGCCGGCGCGCATCTGCTGCCGGCGATTCCGTCGTTCTACCACCGACCTACAACGGTCGAGGAACTCGTGGATACCGTGGTGTCGCGCATTCTCGATCACCTCGGCATCCGCGATCCGGCAACGCGGCGCTGGCAGGAGGAAGAAAGTTAATGGTTGACGGGCGGAATGCGGAGGCAGCGCCAGCAGTTGCACGCCTTCGCTTTTTCCATCAACCATCAGTTCTCAACCATCAACCTCCTTGCGCCTCCCGGTCCCACTCGCTGCCCGCCTCGGCGTCTGGCTCCTGCGCGCGCTGGAGCTGACCCTGCGCTGGGAAGTTGCACCGGCAGAGCGAGCGCGGATTCGCTGGCTGCGCGAGCACCCCGACGAGCGCTTCATCGTGGCGATGTGGCACAACCGTATCCTCGTCATGCCGTTTTCCTGGGAGCGTTACCAGGCGCGTCACCGCCCGCGTCCGTTTGTGCTCACCAGCCTCAGCAGCGACGGCGAGCTTCTCGCGCGCTTCGCGGCCGGTTTCGGCATCGGCGCGGTGCGCGGCTCGGCGCGGCGGCGCGGGGCGACGGCGTTGCGCGAGCTTGTGGAGACGGTGCGCAGCGGACACGACATTTTCATCACGCCCGACGGCTCGCGCGGACCGCGCTACCAGCTCAAGGCCGGGTTGGTTTCGCTCGCGCAGCTCACCGGCGCGCTGGTCATTCCGGTCGGCGTCGAATTTTCCCGCTGCTGGCGGTTGCGAAGCTGGGACGGCTTCATGATTCCGAAACCGTTCGCGCGCGTGACGCTGCGTATCGGCGAGCCGTTCCGCGTGCCGGAGACGCGGACGGATGAGGAGTTCGAAGCCGAGCGCCGCCGTTGCGAAGAGGCACTCCTGGCGCTGACCGGCGAGCGCTGAGAGCGCTTTCGTCAATCGCCAAATTTGATGCCGGCTTTCTGCACCTCGGCATACGGCAGCAGCCAGACGAGCGATTCGTCGTGCAGATCGACGACCTGGATGCGATTGCCCCAAGGATCGCGGAAATCGCAGCGAAATTCGGGTTCAAGTTTGCAGCCGTATTTCTTCGAAACCTTCTCGCGCACCTCGGCGATTTGCGCTTCGTCACGCACCAGGACGCCAAAGTGCCGCATCCGGTCGGGCTGGAGTTTTTCGACTTTGAAGATGGCGAGAAACTGGTGCGCGCCGAGCTGGAAAAAGGCGTCACCCTCGCCCTCGTCGAGCTGCTTGAGATTGAAAACGTCTTTGTAAAACGCGACCGCTTTTTCGACGTCATCGACTTCGATAACGACGTGGTTGCAACCGTAAACCTGGACGCTCATGGATCGACCGGCTCAGGGGTAAAAATCGTCCACCGTCGGCGCCGGCCGCGGCGCGGAGGCCGGCACGGTTCCGGCGCCGAGCACCTCGCGTTGCTCGCCCGCTTCCGGGTATTCGAAGATGCGGCCTTCGTAGTTGCGGACGACGACTTTTTCGCGGTCGCGGTAGAGCAGGTAGTTCGGATTCACCGGCACCTTGCCGCCGCCGCCGGGCGCGTCGATGACGTATTGCGGGATCGCGTAGCCGGTCGTGTGACCGCGCAAGCCTTCGATGATTTCCAAGCCTTTTTTGACCGGCACCTGCAGGTGCGACGAGCCTTTGATGAGGTCGAGCTGATACAGGTAATACGGCCGCACGCGGCAGCGCAGGAGCTTGTGCACGAGCGCGCGCATCACGTCGAGATCGTCGTTCACACCGCGCAGCAGCACGCTTTGATTTCCCAGCGGAATGCCCGCGTTGGCGAGGCGCTCAAGCGCTGCTTTCACCTCGACGGTCAGCTCGCGCGGATGATTGACGTGGACGCTCATCCAGAGCGGATGATATTTCGCGAGCATCGCGCAGAGCGCCGGCGTGATGCGTTGCGGCAGGAAGATCGGCACGCGCGAACCGATGCGCAGAAATTCGATGTGCGGAATCTCGCGCAAGCTGCGGAGAATGCGTTCCAGCTTGTCGTCGGTGAAGAGCAGCGGGTCGCCGCCGGAGAGCAACACATCGCGCACTTCGGTGTGCTCGCGCAGATATGCCAGCGCGCCCTCGAAATTCGTGTGCAGTTCCTGCTCGCCCGCGCCCGAGACGACTCGCGAACGGGTGCAATACCGGCAGTAGCTCGCGCAACGGTCCGTCACTAAAAAGAGGACGCGATCCGGGTAGCGATGCACCAATCCCGGCACAGGCATGTCCGCGTCTTCGCCGATCGGGTCGGCCATCTCCCACGGCTGGACGAGCGATTCCTCCAGGCGCGGCAGCACCTGCCGGCGGATCGGGCAGTTCGGGTTGTCGCGCTCGATGAGATTGAAAAAATGCGGCGTTACCGCCAGCGCCAATTTCGAGCCGGCCACCTTCACGCCAGCGCGCTCCTCGGGCGTGAGGACGAGGCGATGCTCGAGGCCTTCGAGCGTGGTGACGCGGTTCTTCAGTTGCCACTTCCAATCGTTCCATTGCTCGGGCGTCGCGTCCGGCCAGTAGCCGGGTGCGTGCGAGCGGAATTCTTTGGAAAAATCGTCCGCTGTCGGCGTGACGGCGGGGAGTGCAACCGTGCGTTTAGGCACGGGCGCTTCGGCATCCGCTTCAGCGCCCGAGGAGGTGGAAAGAGAGCTGCCGGTTTGCGCGAGCGCCGCGTTTTCCGCGGAGGCGCCGGCAGCGATCACACTGGCCGCGAGGTCCGCGGCGCGGGTTTGATTCATTTCGAGACGTAATCGTGCTCGGAACGGTAGGGTGATGGGGGTGATTGTCAAATGGGCGAATCGTGGGATGTTGAACGCCCGGCGCGCTCTGTGTGTCGATTTTTCTGTTCGTCCATCCACTGTTTTCGCTCCTGCTTATGCGTTGTCGATTCGCTCCCGTTCTCTTTGCGTTTGCCTTCCCAGTATTGGGTCTCGCGCACGCCCAGCAACTCCAGCAGCCGCCGCCCGCCGGCGCGCCGAAAGTCGAGGCGCCGCCGTCCGCCGGGATGAACCTGGCGCGTCAACTCAACGAGGCGTTTATCAACGTCTTCGAGCACGTCGCCCCGGCGGTGGTCGTCGTCGATGTTTCCAAAAAGGGCGGGTCCGAAGGCGAGAACAACCCGACGGAATTTTTCGGCGATTTCTTTTTCCGCGGCCAACCCAATGATGGCGGCAACGGCGATGACAACAGCGGCGGCGGCAGCGGCGGGACGAGTCGCCCACCGCGCCGCCCGCGCCAGAGCCAGAGCGAGGGCAGCGGGTTTATCATCCAGGCCGACGGCTACATCCTGACGAACAACCACGTCGTCAGCGGCAGCGACCAGGTGCGCGTGCGTTTGAAGGACGGCCGCAACTTCGCGGCAAAGATCATCTGCTCGGACGAAAAGACCGAC
>CAXTRS010000145.1:0-11412 GCA_964246635.1 uncultured Chthoniobacterales bacterium
GAGCTGCGGCCGCGTCGCGCCGGGCTTCGAGGTGCGGCTTGCCGACGAGCATGAACCAAAGCGTGCAGCCGAGCGAATAGAGGTCGCTGCGAAAATCGACCTCTTCGCCGCTGGTCAATTGCTCCGGGCTGGCAAAGCTGGGCGTGCCGACGGCCCCTCCCTGGGTGAGGTCGGCGGCGGCGGTGTATTGCGCGTCCGACGGCGCGCTGGCGGTCCACTTCACCACTCCGAAATCGATGACCTTGACGCACGGCACGCCGCCGCCCGAACCGGTGCGAGTCGGCGCCCGCGCCCGGAGCGCGGCGAGCCGGCCGGCGTCGAGGTCGCCCCTTTCGTCCATACAATCGCCGTCTCGCACCAGCATCAGGTTGGAAGGCTTGATGTCGCGATGAACCAGCCCGCCTGCTTGCGCGGCCAGCAAGGCGCTGGCGACCTGCGCAGCGATGTCCAGGGCCAGCGCCGGGTCGAGCCGGCCGTGCCGATGCACAAAGCGATCGACGGTCTCGCCGTCGATGAATTCCATGGCGTAGAAGTGCTCGTCCTCGCGCTGGCCGAGGTGATAAACGCTGGCGATGTTGGGATGCCGCAACTGCGCCGCGGCGCGGGCCTCGCGCACAAAGCGCTCGCGCGCGAGGGAGCGGTGCAGGAAATCGCTGTTGATGACTTTGAGCGCCACGGCGCGGCGCAGATTCAGGTCCACCGCTTTGTAAGTGATGCCCATCGCGCCGCGGCCCAGTTCCCACAGGCTGCCGTCGGGGCGGGTGGCCACTTCGTAGTGGTGAAAAATGCGCGTGCCGTCCGTCGCGGAAGAGGCCGGCAGCGGCTCGCTGCCGGCGCTCGTCGCGGCGGAGGCCAGGAGCGCACTCGTCTCCTCCTCGACGACGGTTTGCTCGGCGGGCGCAGGCTCCGCCAGGTTTTCTCCGCTGGCGGCTTCGGCGACGATACTTTCTAGAATCGCCTCCGGCGCGACGGGCGCGTTGCTCAGACCGGCGCTCAGCAAGCAGGACGGACAGAGTTCGCCGAACGTTCCGATCACCTCCAGCGGCAAGCCGCAACGGGGGCAGAGCGAGCGATGCGCGTGCTCGACCTCAGCCTGCTGCGACGACGTTTCGCCGGCGGCCGCGCCCGCCGATCCGCCCCTGTGTTCCTCTTCGTGCTGCGATGAAAACGGCTCGGCCATGTCGGGTCAATCACTGCGGCGCGCCAACACCGCGCAGAGGTGCCGGATTTCCGCATCCACGTCGGCGGGCGAGGTGACGGTGCGCGTGATCTCCCAGCGCAGAAAGGCACGATACTGCTTGCGCAGCCGGCGCAGCGCCGCGCGAAACGCGCCGTCGCCCATGCCCAAAGCGGTCGCGGCCCGGCTGTGCGCGCCGGGGTCATCGTCGCCATCCAGAAATGGGCGGAAAACCTCGAACCGCCCCGCAGCCACGGCCTCGCTCGCATCGCCTGCCTCCAGCGCCGCCGCGCGCGTGCGACCCAAGGCGGTTTCGATCAGCGCGGCGGCCCATTTGTGCTCGTAATAAGTCTCTGCGCTGACTGCCTCGTGGCCTGCGCTTTCCTCGCGGCAATACCGCGTTTCGAGCGCCTCCTCAGTGGCCTCCTCGGTGAACGGCACAAAGGTGAAACCGCCGCCGCGCCGCCGGCTGCCCTGGCGGTCCTTGTGGTCTTCCAGGAAATGGTGCATCGAGGCGAGCAAATAGGAACGAAACCGACCCTTGTTCGGATCCGGCCCCAGGCGGCCGCTCGCGCGCTGCTCGAGCAAGTGCAGAAAAAAATCCTGGGTTAAATCCTGTGCATCGCTCGACACGTAGCCGCACCGGCGCACGTAGGCGTAGAGCGGATACCAGTAGTTGCGGCAAAGCTGGGCCAGCGCGTCGCGCGCCTCCGCGCTGTCTGCACTGGATCTATCGTCCCCGCCATCGTTTTCTCGCGGCGGGAAAGCCGTGTTGACCATGGTCCACCGCGTCGAGGCAAATTGGCCGGCGTCCGCACGCGTTGGGAGGAGTGGGGCTTGCCAAGGTTTCGCCGCCATGCCTGTGCGAGAGATTAGGCGGAGACCGGGCGGGGCAGCAAGTATTATCGGTTGCCCGCGAGGCGTCGCCGCGCGCCCGTTCGCGAAGACGTTTTCAACCCCACAGGTTGCGGTCCAGCGAGCGGTATTGGATCGCCTCGCTCAGATGGTGCAGGGCGATCGCCTCGACGCCTTCCAGGTCCGCGATGGTGCGCGCCACTTTGAGGATGCGATCATACGCCCGCGCGCTGAGATGAAGCTCGCTCATGGCCAAGCGCAGGAGTTCCACGCCTTCGTCGCTCGGTTTGCAGAGCGCACGGATCTGCCGCGGGCTGAGCCGCGCATTGCAGCGCGCGGCGCTCACGACTCCGCCGGCTCGCTCCAGGCGCTCGCGCTGGCGACGGCGCGCGGCCTCGATGCGTTCGCGGATGGCGGCGGATGGCTCCGCGGCGATCTCGTCGGTCAATTCTTTGAAGTCGGTGGCCGGCACTTCCACGTGCAGATCGATGCGGTCGAGCAGCGGCCCGGAAATGCGTTGCCGATAACGCTGCACCTGCATCGGCGCGCAGCGGCA
Organism: uncultured Chthoniobacterales bacterium; assembly: GCA_964246635.1. Taxonomy (GTDB): domain Bacteria; phylum Verrucomicrobiota; class Verrucomicrobiia; order Chthoniobacterales; family SZAS-18; genus JAFAXH01. The sequence continues at coordinate 2,589 of CAXTRS010000145.1, forward strand.
GCGGCGTTTCGTGTCGCCGAAGTAGCCACAGGGACAAGGGTTCATGGCGGCGACGAGCATGAATTCGGAGGGAAACGTCATCGAGCCGCTGGCGCGCGAGATCGTCACCTTGCCGTCCTCCAGAGGCTGGCGCATGACCTCCAGCGTCGAGCGGCGAAATTCCGGCAGCTCGTCGAGAAACAGGACGCCATGATGGGCAATGCTCACCTCGCCAGGAGTCGGGTTTGTCGAGCCTCCCAGCAGTCCCGCGTCGGAAATCGTATGGTGTGGCGCGCGAAAAGGCCGCAGCCCGATGAACGAGACTTTCTCGGCACCCAGCAGGCCGGCAATGGAATGAATTTTCGTCGCCTCGATGGCTTCTTCGAGACTGAGCGGCGGCATGATGCCAGGGATACGCTTGGCGAGCATCGACTTACCGGAGCCGGGCGGGCCGATCATCAACAAATTGTGGCCACCCGCGACGGCGACCTCGATCGCGCGTTTGGCGTGCTGCTGGCCTTTCACCTCGGAAAAGTCGGCTTCTTCCTGCCGGGCATGCTGAAGCAAGCGCGTCGGGTCGCAGCGCGTCGGTTCGGGAAACGGCAGGTCCCCGCGCAGCGCCTCGAAGGTTTCCCGCAAATTATTGACGCCATAGACGGTGAGTCCCTCGACCACAGCGGCTTCCGTGGCGTTTGCCAACGGCACAAACAGCGCCTGTTTCCCACGGCGGCGCATTTCCAGCGCGATGGGGAGCGCACCTTTGACCGGCCGCACTGCCCCGGTGAGCGCGAGTTCGCCAACAAACGCGAAGGGTTCCAAACGCTCCGCCGGCAGCTCCTCGGCGGCCGCGACCATGCCGAGGGCGATGGGCAGGTCGAAACTCGGCCCCTCTTTTTTCACGTCGGCGGGCGCAAGGTTAATCGTGGTTCGCCCCCGCGGCCAGAAGTAGCCGCTGTTGGAAATCGCCGTGGTCACACGGTCCTGACTTTCTTTCACCGCCGTATCAGGCAGTCCGACGATGACGATCTTCGTGTTGTCCCCGCGACCCGCGTTGACTTCGATTTCCACCTCATAGGCGTCCACTCCATACACCGCGGCGGAATAAACACGGGCTAGCATGTTGCCCACCGTGGTCGCAGTCCGCAGGGCTTAGCAAGTGCGAAAAATTCCGATGCGGACGAAATGGGCAAGGAATGCATCCAAATCAGAGCAATCGCAGTCGCCTGAAAACCGCTACATCCAAGCGTCCAGACTCTTGGGCGCGAACGATTTACAACGTTCATTACTCCCCTCAAAAACCGTCCGAAAAAAACCTCGAAAAGCGCAGAAAAACCTTGAACGCCGGGCGGGGGGTGTTGTCTTTACATGGCGAATTGCCCTTTGCCAAACGGCCAGATGCCCGATTTCGCACGAAAAGCGAACCAACACGCGCGCCGGCGCGTATGTAAGATAGGCGGCAGACAACTCCGGCGGCAAAACCAATCAGCGCCGCCGGCCTTCGCGGAGGAAGGATTACTCACCAATACACATTATGGGCATTGAAGACAGCGATACGGGGATCAAAATTTATTTGCGCGAAATCGGCCAGATTCCGCTGCTCACCCCGCAGCAGGAAATCGAGCTGGCGGCTAAGATCAAGAAAGGCGACCGCGAGGCGCGCAGCTTGATGATCCGCTCCAACCTGCGGTTGGTCGTCAAGATCGCGCACGATTACGCCAATCTCGGGTTGCCGTTGCTCGACCTCATCAGCGAGGGCAACATCGGCTTGATGAAGGCGGTCGAGCGTTTCGATCCGGCCAAGGGCGGCAAGCTTTCGACCTACGCGGCGTGGTGGATCAAACAGTCCATCAAGCGCGCGCTGGCCAACCAGAGCAAGACCATCCGCTTGCCGGTGCATCTGGTCGATAAGATCAGCAAGATGCGCCGTGTCAGCTTGCAGATGAGCGAAGAGCTCGGCCGCGAGCCGACCGACGACGAGTTGGCCGAGGAAATCGGCATTGCCAGCGGCAAGGTGTCGCAGTTGAAGACGGTCAGCATTCGCCCAGCGAGCCTAGACGCACCGATCAGCGACGAGGATTCGACGGAGTTCGGCGAAATCGTCGGCGACGAGGACGCGCTGACGCCGTTCGAGCTCTTGCGCGACCGCAACTTGCGCGACGAAGTGGACGGCCTGCTCGACGTGCTCGACGAGCGCGAGCGCAAGATCATCTTCTCGCGCTTCGGGCTCGACGGCGGCAAGCCGAAGACGCTCGAAGAGGTCGGCAAGAAGTTCGGCGTCACCCGCGAGCGCATCCGCCAGTTGCAGAACATTGCGCTGAGCAAGCTGCGCCGCGCGCTTCAGAAGAAGGAGAAGCCGCAGGACGTGCTGGCGGAAGTCTGACCGGCGCCACGCAGCCGAACGATCGAGAGTTCCACGAAACTCCCGCCAGCCAGCCGGTGGTTATCCGGCTGGTTGAGCGGGCGTTTTTATTTCCCGACCGCCCGTTTGTCGTCCTTCATTCAGCCGGCCAGGACGGCGAAAGGAAACTCACGGAAAAGCCGGGCCAGCGCCAAGTCTCCCCCGTTGTCCGGGAAAGTGATTTTTTCGCCGGTGAAAAGATTCCGCAGTCTCCCCTCGCCGCTCCTCTCGCCGGGGGGAAGATGGATCGCGGTGTCACGCCAGGCGTCGCCGAGCGGTGGGACCCCGACTTTGGAACAAAGTCGCGGCACGATCACGAGCAACTCGTTCCCCGCGTAGCGGCGGCGAAAGGCGAGCACGCAATCGGCAAACTCGCCGGAGACGGCGAGCGGCGTGTAATCGCCGAATTGGAAAAGGTCGGCGGCAACGTCCCGCCGGTGACGCAACACCATCCGCGTGACGAACAATTTAATGCGACCATCCTTCCAGTTGGCGAGCAGGTCTGCTGGCTCCGCGGTTTTTTCGAGCGCTGCGAGGAGCCGCCCGCGCGCCGCATAATCGACCGGCCGCCGGTTGTCGGGATCGACGAGTGAAAGATCCCAGACTTCGTTCCCCTGATAAATGTCGGGGACGCCCGGCACGGTCAGCTTGAGGATGGTCTGGGTCAGCGAATTCATCGCGCCGAGCGCGGCGACGCGTTCTGCCAGCGGCTCGAACGCGCGGAGAAAGGCGTTCTTCCGCCCGCGCTCGAGCAGCTTCGCCACAAAGTCGCTCACTGCCTGATCCCACTCCGGGTTGGGTTGGATCCACGAGCTGTTCGCCTTGGCTTCCTTCACCGCCTTGGCCATGTATTCCTGGATGCGCTGCACATAGACGTCGTAATCCGTGTCGCTGAGGTCGTCCGCGTCCAGCGGCCAGGACCCCAGCAGAATCTGATAGAGGAGATATTCCTCGTTGGCATCCGGCGCGAGTTCGCCATCAACCTGCGTCTTATGAGGCGCATTGAGCTTCGACCAGCGCGAGAGCATCTGACGCCACATCGCGGGCATCTCGCTGAGCGCGGCGATGCGCGCACGCACGTCCTCACTCCGTTTGGTGTCGTGTGTAGAGGAGGCCAGCATCGCGTGCGGCCAATGTTCCGCCCGACACTGGGTGAGCGCATGAAATCGCTCAGGCGTCGCTCCGAAGTGATCCGGCTCGCCGCCGACCTCGTTCAACGCGACGAGCCGGTTGTAAATATAAAACGCGGTGTCCTCGAGGCCCTTGGCCATGATTGGGCCGGTGCATTGCTGGAACTTCAACACGAATTTCTCATGCTCGCGGATGCCCGCCTCGTCGGTCTCCGGCGGAAACTTGAAGAGCAGGATGTCGCGCAGGAAATCGAAGATGGAGGATTCGGTCGCCGCGTTGCGACGCTTGGCGATCGCCACCGCGCGGCCGATTGTCAGCCGGTCGTCCTCGTTCACCGGCTGACCCGGCGTGAGGTAGGTCCGATACACCGGAAAACAGGCAATGACTTCGCGCACCGCCGCGGTCAGCGCGTTGAGCGTGTAATCGCGGTAGAGCCGATTCTGCTCGGAGAGCCGGTTGAGCATCGCGGCGAGCGTGTTGACGTCGTTCGCCAGTGCCAGGCGCATGATCAGCCGCTTCTTCTCATAGACCAAGAACGGGTAATTGACGTTACGGTCGAGGAACTCCTTGTAAATTTTGGAGAACATTCGCTCCGCCGTCGGATCGACGAGCAGCGAAGTCACTTGGACGGTAAAATCGTAACCAGTGGTGCCGTGCAGCGGCCAATCGCGGCGCAGTTGCTCGTCGCCGACGAGGATTTTTTCGCCGAGCAGATAGATGCACCGGTCATCTTCCGGCAACGCCTCTTTCGCCAACCCCGCGCAACTCTCCTGCAAGGCTCGGAAATACCCTCGCGGGTCGGCGAGCCCGTCCGGATGGTCGATCCGCAAGCCGGTGATGGCGCCGCGCGCGACGAGTTCGAAGAGCAGCCGATGCGTGGTTTCAAATACCTCCGGCTCTTCCATGCGAATCGCCGCCAGCGTGTTGATGTCAAAAAAACGCCGGTAATTGATTTCCTCCGCCGCGACCCGCCAGTAGCTCAGGCGATAGGCTTGCTGCTCGATCAGGCGGTGCAGGAGATCGAACGACCGCGGCTCGCCCGGCGTGCCGTTGAATCGCTGCACCGCCCCGGCCAGCGCCTCCCGCACGCTCGGCTCCTCCTCGGCGAGGCGCTCGAGCCGACGCTTGACGATTTCCTTTTCGCGCGCGCGTTCGGCGATGCGCTTCGCGTCGGTTTCGCTGCGGGGCGGCATGTATTCGAGCGCGGTGACAATGCTCTGGAGCTCGTTCACCTGCGACGCCAGCGTTTTGATGCTTACTCCCAGCGCCGAGGAATCGCCCCCCTTCGGATAACCGAGGAGCTCCAACACCACCTCGAGCACCTGGCCGTAGCTGCGGGGATTGATCGGGAACTTGTGGTCGAAATAGTGGAGGAAAAATGCGCCGTCCTCGAAGGCGAGCCGCAGCTCCCCGCGCTCAAGCACGCGGCCGTATTGGTCGCCGAGGATCGGAAGGAGAACTTTGTTATCGAGCTCGCTCTTCAGCGGATGGAAGTCGATGTCGAAGCAGCGCGCATAGACGGAGCTGGGCCCGTTTTCGAGCACGTCCATCCACCAGGTGTTGGTCGGCTCGCCGATGCCCATGTGGTTCGGCACAAAGTCGGCGATGAGTCCGAAGTCGTGTCGCTTCAGCTCGTCAGTCAGCGCATCGAAGTCCTCCTCCAAACCTATTTCTGGGTTCAGCTGGTTGTGATCGACGACATCGTAGCCATGCGTGCTGCCCGGCACGGCGCGAAAAAAGGGCGACGCATAGACATCGCTGATGCCGAGCGCGTGGAGATACGGAACGATTTCGCGTGCCTGCCGGAACGTGAAATCCTTATTGAGCTGCAGCCGATAGGTGGCCGAGGGGATGCGAGGACAAAGGGGCATAAAATCGCAGAGGACGGGCGGGCAGCTACGGCGATTCCAGAACGGCTCTCAAAAGCACCGTTGCCGGCGTCGGAAAAGCGACCCGGCCAGTTTGCGCGTCGAAAATTTCCTGTCCCTCACCGCCAAATTCCGGCGCCTCCGAGGACAGAACCGCGTGCCAGCGCCAGCCGGCTGCCGGGAGTTGCGCGAGCGTTTCAAATTCCAGTTCTGCGTCGCAGCCACCAGACAGATCGGTGATCAGCAAACAAGGAGCCGCCGCACCGTCATCCCCGTCGTAGCGTAGCGCCACCGCGCCGCCCAGCAGCACCGCCATTCGCCATGCGCGCCGGTCGTCGCGTCCTGATCGCAGCGCAGGCTCCTCCTTGCGCAACGCCAGCGCGGCGCGATACAGCGCGAGCGTGCGCGCGTGCGCCGGCTCCTGCCGCTCCTCCCACTTCACTTTGGAGGCAAGAAACGTCTCTTCGCTTTGTGGATCCGGGATGCGTGCCACGCTCGCGTCGTCCGCGAATGCCTTGAATCCTTTGAACTCTTTCCGCCGCCCTTCCGTCACCAGCCGCCCCAGCTCCGGATTGTGATCGGTAAAATAAAGGAACGGCGTGCTGGCCGCCCACTCCTGGCCCATGAAAATTAGCGGCGTGTAGGGCGCGAGGCAGAGCAGCAGCGACGCCGCGCGATACGCTGCCGGCGTGCAGCTCGCGGTGAGACGCTCGCCGAACGCTTGGTTGCCGACTTGGTCGTGGTTGGAAATGCAAATGCAAAACGCGCTCGGCGGCAGTTGCCGACACTCGGTTCCGCGCGGCTTTTTTTGGTTGAACGATTCCTGTCCTCGGTAATGCCAGCCGTTCGCCAGCGTGTCGCACAACTCTGCCGGAGAGCCCATGAAGTCTCGCAGATAGCTTTCCCGCTGGCGGGTGAGCGCGACCCGGATCGAATGGTGGAAATCGTCTGCCCACAACCCGTCGAGTCCGATTCCGCCCGCTGTCTCTGGCGTCGCCAGCCGCGCTTCGTTTCGCTCGTCTTCCGCGAAGACAAAGCCGCCGCGCGCGTGGACCGCTGCGGCGATGTCGCTGAGAATGTGCCGCGGGCTGTCGTCTAGGATCGCGTGCACGGCATCGAGCCGAAAACCGTCGAAGCGGAATTCGTCCATCCAATAGGCCGCGTTGCCGACAAAAAATTCCCGCACCAGCGCGGAATGCGGTCCGTCGAAGTTGAAGCCGTCGCCCCACGGGGTTTTGTGCCGCGGATTGAAAAACGCCTTCGTGTAGGCGCCGAGGTAGTTTCCATCCGGTCCGAAATGGTTATAGACCGCGTCGAGAATCACCGCGAGACCGCGCCCATGCGCGGCATCGACCAGCGCGCGCAAATCGTCCGGCGTGCCATACGCGCGCGCTGGCGCATACGGCATCACGCCGTCGTAGCCCCAATTCCAACGACCGGGGAAATCTGCCAGCGGCATCAACTCAATCGCCGTCGCGCCGAGCTCGCGCACCGCCTCGAGACGCTCGATGGCGGAACGAAACGTGCCGTCGGCGGTGAACGTGCCGACGTGCAGTTCGTAGATCACCAGTTCCGCGAGCGGCAGGTGCGGCACGCGGCGCGGGTGTTTCCACGGGTAGCCCGCGGCGGGGCGAACCACCTCCGACAGCCCGTGCACACCTTCGGGCTGATAGCGGGAAGCCGGATCGGGGAACGTCCGCGCCTCGTCGCCATCGAGCCGATACTTGTAACGATCGCCGATCTGCCCCGCGCCGTCGTGTCCGGAGAAAGCTCCATCGGAACCTTTTGCCAGCACCACCCGCCGCACGCTCTGCGCCGAACCGCCGGAGGTCCATAGGATGACTTCCACTTCATTGCAATCCGGCGCCCAAACGCAGTATTCTACGCCGCTATCGCGGCGAGGCTGGGCACCAAAAAATTTTAGGTCGCTGGCGGCAAGATTCATCAAGGAGACGGGTTTCTTCTCTTCGTGCGTCGGAGGAACGCCGGGTTCACTTCCCCGCGCCGGCGAGCAATTTCTGAAATCTCGGGTCGGCCCGCAGAGAGTCCCACTCGGGGCGCTTGCGCAAATCATTGACCGAAAAACCGACCCCTTCGTGGACTGGCACAGTGAGAAGGTGTTCGAGGATCGGCAACGCGCGTCCGGCATCGCCGAGCCGCGCGTAAATTTTTGCCAGCCGCAGCGCCGCCGTCGTCCCATAAAGCGCGTCCTTCGACTCCGGGCAGAGCGCGACGGCGCGCTGCCCTTCGGCGACTGCCGCCTCCTTCCATCCCAGCGCGGCATAAACCAAGCCGAGGTCCGCGCGGCGCAACGCGTCCTGCGGCAATTGTTGGACTGCGGCTTCGTAGTGCGGTCGCGCGGCTTCAAAATGAGCGCGCGCCGCGGCTGCGTCCTTGCCTTGCGAAAGCGTGAGCAAGCCCAGCAGGTAGCGCTTGTGAATCGGCGTGCTGATGCCGAGTGGGAATGTCTCGTGCGGCGACGCACCCAAGGCGCGTTCAGCGCCAGCATAATCGCGCTCGATCCAAGCGGCTTCGAAGCGTTGGAACGTGACGATTCCTTCCGGGTCCTGGCCCGCGGGCACGTCGGCCAGCGCGCGTTTTACCGGGCCAAGTTCGCCTTTCCAATGAAATTCCAAAAATGCACGCCAGAGCCGGTCGCTCAGGGAATCCGGCGCTAGTGCGAGCGCGCGGTCCAGCGTCTCGGCGGCCTGCTGCCACTCGCGTCGATCATAGTGCAAGCGAGCCAAGGATTGGGTCAGCGGCAGATCGCGCGGACTCAGCGCCAGCGAGCGCTCGAAGCCGGCGCGCGCTTCGTCCCACCGACCTTGGCGGCGACGGATGTTGGCAATGGCGCGCGGCGCCTCCGGGTCGCTCGGCGACGCGCGCATCGTCTGGTCGAATTCCGTGATCGCGCGTTCATAATCGCCGTCGCCCCAATAGAAGCAAAATCCAAGCGCAAGATGCGTCTCGGCCAGGTCGGGCCGCAGGCGCAACGCACGCTCCGCGGCCGCGCGCGCCTGCGCTTTGCGCGCGGGAGACGGTTCGTAGTTGAACGCGATCTGGCTGCGAACCTGGGAGAGTCGCGCGTGGGCAAGCGCGAAGTTCGGATCGCTGGCGACCGCCTGTTCATACAAACGTTCGGCGCTCTGGTAATTTTCCAGGAAAATGTCGGGTCGCGTTTGCAGCTCCCGTCCGCGCAAAAAGAGCACGTAGGCGTCGGAGTTCTCGGTCGGCTTTTTCTCCAAACCGGCTCTTTCCTGCGGGCTTAAAGTCGCGCGCAACGTGCTGGCGATTTCTTTGGCGAGTTCGCTTTGCAAACTCAGCATATTGGTAAGATCGCGGTCGAACGTTTCCGCCCACTCCTGTCGATCCGTGCGCGCGTCGATGAGCTGTACGCTGACCCGCACGCGGCTGCCCGCCCGCCGCACGCTGCCCTCCAGGATGTGCG
>CAXTRS010000146.1:0-11336 GCA_964246635.1 uncultured Chthoniobacterales bacterium
TCTGCTAGGTCGAATCTGGCGCGCTGGCGTGAGAGGCAAAGAGTTCGATCACTTTTTCCATGCGCGCGCTGCGGCTCCCTTTGACGAGAACCACGTCGCCCGCTTTGGCGGCGTTGGCGAGATATTCCGCGGCTGCGGCCGTGGTCGGCAGGTTGACTACTGAATGCGCACCATTGCTGCGCGCCGGCTCGTCGATGCCGGCGGCGTCGGGGCCGACGGAGATAAGCAGGTGCAGCCCGACCTTGCCGGCGGCTTCGCCGACGGTTCGATAGCCACTCGCGGCCGCAGCGCCGAGTTCGCCCATCGAGCCGAGCACGGCAAACCGGCGACTGCTCGGTGCCATCGGCAACTGCGCGAGCGCATCGAGCGAAGCAATCATGGACTCTGGATTCGCGTTGTAACTGTCGTCCAGGAACCTGACGTTTCTGACGGTCTTTAGCTCGACTCTTCCGGCGGTCAGAGTGGCTGCTGCCAGTCCTGCGGCGCATTCTTGGGCGGACAAGTTAAAGGCCCGTCCGAGCGCCAGCGCAAAGAGCGCATTCGAGACGATGTGTTTTCCTGGGAAGCGGACGAAGGCATCCGCAGTTTCGCCGTCAGCGTAGCGCGCCGTAAATCCCGTGACATCAGTCTCTTGGCGAGTTTTTTCTGCAACGACGGTTCCTTCACGAAGGCTGGTCTTTAGAATAACGCCATGAGCTCGTTCTTCCATGTAGTCCGAGAATTCATCGTCGCCAGTAAGAATGGCGATGCCGTCTTCAGGCAGACTATTGAACAGGATACTTTTTTCCGCAGCCGTGCCTTGCTTCGAACCCATGAATTCAAGGTGCGCGCTGCCGATGTTAGTAATGATCCCGGCGGTGGGGGAAGCCATTCGAGTCAAGGGCAACATTTCGCCGGGATGGTTAATGCCCATTTCCACGATTCCTATCTCGTGCGTATTATTGACTCGCAGCAGAGTGCGCGGGACGCCGATGTGATTGTTCAAGTTGCCCTCGGTTTTCAACACGCAATACTGCGAGCCGAGAACAGCCGCGACGAAATCTTTGGTGGTGGTTTTGCCGTTGCTGCCAGTGATTCCCACGACTTCCAGATCGGGCCTCCTTCGCCGATGCCAGGCAGCAACCTGCTGATAAGCGGTCAAGGTATCATCGACGACGAGCAGGGCGAAGTCTGGCGGATAGGAGCCGACTTCCTCAGCGCTGCCGGCATATTCGGCATCGACCACCGCGGCCACGGCGCCGTTGGCTTGCGCAGCTTGGATGAAGGCATGCCCGTCGAAGTTACTTCCCTTCAGCGCGAGGTAGATCTCGCCAGGCTCGATCTGGCGAGAGTCGGTGGAGATGCCGCTCACCAGCAGCGAGGGATCGCCCCGCCCGCAGAAGTGCAGTCGGGCGCTCGCGCAGGTCGCGAGAGCTTGCAAACTGGTGAGTTCCATAAGACCTAGGTGGAGAGGATGCGCCGCGACACCGCGTCCATCGCTTCGCGAGCGATCTCCGCGTCGTTGAATGGAATCACTTCGTTGGCAAGCTCCTGATAGGTCTCGTGCCCCTTGCCGGCGATGAGCACGATGTCGCCGGGCTGGGCTACCTCGACCGCCTGCTCGATCGCTCTGCGCCGATCCGGGACAACCTCGAACTTTTTTGCAAGGAATCCTGCGACGACGTCGTCGATGATGCGGAGCGGGTCTTCGCGTCGCGGATTATCGGAAGTCACGAAAGCGAAGTCTGCGTGCGCCTCGACTGCTTTGGCCATCAGGGGACGCTTGGCGCGGTCCCGATTGCCGCCGCAACCAAATACCACGATCAAGCGCTTGGGCTTGAGGTCGCGGAGGGTTTTCAAGACGTTTTGCAGCGCGTCGTCGGAGTGCGCGTAATCGACGAACACCTGAAAACCGGGAGCGTTCGGAACCGCTTGAAGTCGGCCGGGCACGGGGGGTGCATCGCGTAGCGCGTTGACGCTCGTGCGGACCGGGATCCCAATCGCCGCCGTTGCGGCAATCGCGGCCAGGGAATTGTAGATGTTGAACTTGCCGATGAGCGGCAGTTTGACCAGGAAGCTGCGGCCTTGCGCGTCCAATCGGAACGAGCTTCCCTTCGCGCTCATCTCCACATTGGAGGCTCGGAAGTCTGCCCTGACACTATAGCCATACGTCGTTATCCGCTGAGACTTCGGCAGGCGATCAAGCAGTCTCGTGCCGTAGGGATCGTCGAAATTGACGATCGCAACACCCTGCTTCGACTTCTGCGCCGGGAGATGTTTCGTAAATAGATCGGCCTTGGCCTGAAAGTAGTCCGACATCTTGCCGTGAAAATCGAGGTGATCTTGCGAAAGGTTCGTAAAAACCGCAGTGTCGAATTCGAGTCCGTGAATACGCTGACTGGCAATCGCATGGGAGGAGACTTCCATCGCGAGCGCCTTGCTCCGCACCTCGAGGACGCGCATGAGAAAGCGCTGGATATCCGTCGATTCCGGGGTAGTGCGGACGCTGGGCAGGCTCTCGCCGTTCCCCAACTGATAACTCACCGTGCCGAGCAGACCGCACGCCACGCCTGCCCGGTCGCAAATGTGTTTAATCAAGTAAGTTGTCGTAGTTTTACCGTTGGTGCCGGTGACTCCCAAAAGCTTTAATTTGCGGGAAGGGTTTCGGTAGAACTGCGCGCTCAACTCGGCGAGGGCGCGCCGGGGTTCGGGAACCTCGATGTAGGTCACCCCGGCCGACTGCGCGGGCCGCGACGCCTCCTCCACCGGTCCGTGCAGAATGGCCCTCGCGCCATTTTTGACGGCGCTGGGAACAAACGAAAGTCCGTCGGCCGAAGCTCCGGGAATCGCGACGAAGAGCGCGTTAGGCGAGCGGACTTCCCTTGAGTCGTACGCGATCGCATCGATGTCCATGTCGGTGGGACCATGCACGGAGCGGGCATTTACTGAGGAAATGAGTTCGCTCAGCTTCATGGCGGACATTCCAAATTGGCCTTAACGCGAATCATCGCTTTATCGGCGGGCGTCCCGCGGACTGTTTTGCGAGTGAGAATGAAGCCGGTGTGCTCGCGCCTTTCCCAGCCAGGACGGGCTCGTCTATTACCGCAGGCGTAAGGCCAAGATACTTCGCCGCTCGCTTTGCGATATTTGAGAACACTGGACCTGCCACCAGTCCGCCGTAGTTTTCGCCCGGCTTGGTTCGCGCATCGTTGAACATAACCAAGCAAACGAACTCGGGCGCCTCCGCCGGCAGGAAGCCGACAAAGCTGACAATGTATTTTCCCGGCAGATACGTGCCGTGCGGCCCGGGCTTTTGCGCTGTGCCCGTCTTTCCGGCCACCCGAAACCCCGGCACCGCCGCGCCTTTGGCGGTGCCCTGCGGGCCGACGACATCCTCGAGCGCATTGATCACGTTGCGGGCAGCTTCTGGCCGGACCACTTGGCGCACAGCTTGCGGCTCGAACGTGGCAACGAGTTGACCGTTGTCGTCCGTGATGGCTCGAATCACCCGCGGCCGCATGAGGACTCCTTCGTTCGCGATGGCGCCCATCGCCATCGCAAGCTGGATAGGCGTTACCCCAACTTCCTGGCCCATGGGGATGTGAGTGATGGAAATCTTGCTCCAGCGTCTGACGGGATGCACGATCCCGCCAATCTCGCCGGGCAGCTCGATGCCGGTCTTGTCGCCGAAGCCGAAAGCCTTGATAAACTGGTGGAGCCGGGCCTCGCCAAGCTGCAAGGCGAGTTTTGCCGCCCCGATGTTCGAGGAATGCACCAGCGCTTCGTGCACGCTGAGCATGCCGTAGGCGTGGGAATCGTGTAACACGTTGTTGCAGTATTCCCAACGGCCGTTTTCACAGAACAGTTTATCCTCCGGCCGCACGATCTTTTCGTGGAGGACGGCCGCGTGAGTCACGATCTTAAACGTCGATCCCGGCTCGATAAGATCCGCGATGCCGCGGTGTTTCATTTGCTCCGGGAGAGCCGAGGAGCGCTTGTTCAGATCGAAGTCCGGCCGGTTGGCAAATGCCAGGATCTCGCCTGTTTTTGGCCGAAGCAGGATGGCCACCGCGGTCTCAGGCGAATATTTCTTCACTGCGGCGTCGAGTTCGGATTCGACGATCGACTGGAGGCCCATGTCGATGCAAAGCTGCACGTCGTTGCCGTTGCGGGGCGCTTGTTCCACTCCGCGGTGCTGGGCGAGTTCGGCGCCAGCCCGGTCTTGTTCCGTCCAGTAATACCCCGGTCTTGCCTGGAGGTAGGCGTCCATCGACAGCTCGATGCCATCCACCCCGGCGGACGCGGAGCTTTCACCCTCTTTGTAACCGGTGAAGCCGATCGTGTGGCAGAGCATCCGGCCGTTGGGATATGTCCGGGCGTAGTCCGGCTCAACGTAGATGCCTTTGATGTTTTGAGCCGCCAGCCGAGCCATTAGCTCGCGGCGTTGCTGCTCAGACACTTTGTTCTTGAGGATGATGTAAGGACGGTTGCTGCCCAGCTTTTCCCGGAGCTCACGCTCGTTCACGCCCAGAGAGCTTTTCAAAATTGGAACTGCCAGATCGATCTGATCCAGGCGGGTGGCATCGGCCACAATTTTACTCTGGGGAAGGTCGCCCGCGAGCACTTCGTTGTTGGCATCTCGAATCGTGCCGCGCCCGGCCAGCAGGGTGCGTTTCGAGCCGGAGGCACTCAGCCCTTTCTGGGCGACAAGCCCCCCGCCTCCCATCGTCTGCACGTAAACCACCCGGACTCCGAAGGCGACGAAGAGCGCGGCCAAGCTGACTGTCACAAGACTCGCTTTAACTGCGGGTTTTACCATGGTGGAGGCTTGGGATGTTGAGAGGTTGCGCGCGGTTTTCCAGGCAGGTTCAGCGGCGGTCACGCGCGCGGGCGCGCTCGTGAGAAATGGTGCGCAGTTCGTCGTGATCGTTGTCGTTGCGGGACGAAATCAGGGCGTCGTCCCGAGTTCCCGCCGAGGGGAAAAATCGCAAATTCACGACGCCGCCTTCGGGAATATCCTTGAATTTCGAGACCGCTGAATTCAGGCGGGACTGGACCGCCGCATGCGAGGTCAGGTTCGAGATTTGCCAGTCCAGGTCGCGGCTTTTCGCCGTCAAGGCGCTGAACTCCCGTTCCAGGTTGACCTTGCGCACACCGGTGAGGTGATACTGATGTTTGACGTGGAGATAATTCAGGGCCGAGATCGCAATGATCGTCGTGGCCATCGCGTAGCGAAACAAGGAGCCGTAGCGGATTGAGCCGATTTGCATAGTCTTAAAAATCTTCGGTTAAACCCACCCGTGCATGGGAAAGGGCCGAGACCTGCCAGCGTCTCTGGTAACGACGCATTTACGATTTGCGAGGCCGGTGCGCAAGCATTTCAGGCTCGTCGGTAGCACTAATGGTGTATGCAGCGCTCTTATTCGCAATCGGTGGTATTTATTGGACATTTTCAAGAGTTATCGACGGGTTATTCACAAGTTATTAAAGCCGCTCGTAAGCGCGTAGCTTTGCGCTGCGCGCGCGGGGGTTAACCTGTTGCTCGAAGGCTGGCACCGAGACTGCGGTGGCGGTGAGTTCCCGGAACCGGGGCTGCGACGTTCGACCGAGGCCTGATGCGAGCATCGCGGATTTGCCAGATGGAATCGCGTCGTGGAAAAACCGTTTCACGACCAAGTCTTCAAGCGAATGGAAGCTAATGATCGCTAAGCGGCTTCCTTGCTGAAGAATCCGCGGGATGAAGCTCAAGAGCGACGCCAACGCGCCAAGTTCATCGTTCACCGCGATGCGCAGGGCTTGGAACAACCGCGTGGCCGGATGTCGTTTTCCGGGACGCGTTGCCCCCCGCTCGACGAGCGCTGCGAGTTGCCCGGTCGTTGTGATCGGCCCGGATTTTCGTTGGGTTGTGATTGCCAGTGCGATGCGACGGGCAATCTGCGGGGCTTCTTCGCCCAACTTATATATAAGATTAGTAAGTTCGTGCAGACTCGCATGGTTCACTATATCCATGGCACTCGAATCGGCATCTTGATTCATGCGCATATCGAGTGGACCGACCTGTTGAAAGGCGAAGCCGCGTTGCCCGGAATTCAGTTGCATTGATGAAATTCCCAGGTCCAGCAGGATCCCATCAATCCGCCCTGTGGGGTGTTGATCGATGATTTTTGGCAGATCCCGAAAATTCGCATGGATAACTTGAAGTGGCGGAGGCGTCTCCCCCTGCGGTTCGAGCCATCCGGCCAGTCGATGGCTGGCATAATGAATCGCCTCCTTATCTTGATCGATGCCGATGACCTCCGTGCCGGCCTTTAGCAGGGCTTCAGCATGACCACCCGCGCCCAATGTTCCATCCACAATCAGCCGTCCAGGCATCGGTGCGAGCAATTCAAGGACATTGGGCAACAAAATCGGCTCGTGTGGATGGATCATAGAAGTATTGGAATTCTATGTGACGAGTCAGCGACGTTCGTAGTGGGATCTGAGGTCAATTGAGGAGTTCCAACATCGTGTCGCGCAATCCTGCATCCGGTTGTTAGGAGCGGAGTGTCTATCATAAAAAATTTCTACGTAATATGTCGTTGCCAAGCAAGTTGTATTTCTTTTTACAGAAACACTAATTCCGAGCTTTTGTGCCTGATCTGTAATGTCTCGGCTTTTCATCGTGCAGTTCCTTAGCACGCTCTGTGGATGAATTAACGAGCGGCTTCCCATCCTCAGCAGCAGCGCGAGCAAAGGGGGCATATTTCGTGAAAAATGGTGTGGATGCCGCGCGGCAGTGAATTTACAGCCCGACGATGTTGGCAATCTGGGTGTAAATCGCCTGCTCGTCTTTGGTGACATTGTGCCAGCGGGCAGGATTCCAGATCTCGAAACGATTGAAAGCGCCCACGAGCAAAAGTTCCCCTTCCAAAGCGGCCAGTCGCCTCAAGTCGCTCGGAATGAGAATCCGTCCCTGACGATCAGGGCTGCAAAGCTGGGCCTTCGAATAGAACTGGCGGATGAATACACGCTGATCTCGCGGGGAAATGGCCGGATTTTCACTGACCAACTGGCTGACTTTCTCAAATTCCTGGGGCGGATAGCCAAGCAGGTGGTCGGAGCTCTGACTGGGGATGAGGAAGAAATCTCCCGCATTCCGCTGCCGCCAAGCTGATGGCAGTGCGACGCGGTGCTTCGTGTCCATGCTATGGCGAAACTCGCCTGCAAAAACAGGATTGTTTGGCGAATCCATCGCAAAGATGCGGGGAGCAAATCATCCCACTGCTCCCCACTTTTCCCCACTTTTCCGCAGAAAACCCTCAGCGTCAAGATAAATCTGCGAAAAACAGCCGGGGTTATTCAGATGGGTGCGCGCGGAGACGTTCCCCTCACGCAACCGAGGACGAGCGACTTATGGCACGGCTCGCACCGCAATCGCTCTCGAATAATCTGTAGCGGGTTCCAAAGCGCCTTTAGAATATAGGGATCGGAGCGGGTCTATCTTTGAAAACCTGAAAACAGGATTTCTCAAGCCCTTGATCTCACTACTGATGCTCACCCTGGGTGGACATCGATCGCAAAAAATATATATAAATTCGATGATAACTCAATGTTATGCCGAGCATGCGGTCCGCCGCCAATGTCTGGCTTTAGGGATATCCCATTACTTATAGACGTTTGGCTTCTATTGAAATCGAACACGGTCATTGCCTATCAAGTTGAATGCCGGTTGCAGGACGGCATGCCGTCGTCGTTCGCCTGGCTGGGCATGGCATTCAAGGAGCGTTTGAGGATGAACTCCACTCAGGATGCAAAATTAGATCGCCAAACAGCATCCCCATCCGAAAACCGTTCGTGCTATGCTGATGGCTTCTCGCTCTCATCCCCATGATTTCAGAAAGCTATCTGCAAAAGCTTTTCGCCGAGCGCATCGGCGGCGAAAAATTCGGCCAGGACACCGCCATCTATAAGTTTGAAAAAATCAAACGTGCCAAGCGCGCTGCCCTGCTCGCGAATCCAGACACCGAACTAATCGACTTGGGCGTCGGCGAACCCGACGAGATGGCCTTCCCCGAGGTGGTGGACAAACTGGCGACAGAAGCGCGGAAACCGGAAAATCGGGGATATTCAGATAACGGCGGAGCGGAGCTCAAGTCCGCCGCGGCGCGATACTTACGGTCCGTCTGCGAGGTCGAAGTCAATCCCGAGACCCAGATCATTCACAGCATCGGCTCGAAAGCCGCTCTCTCGTTGCTGCCCGCGGCTTTGATTGATCCGGGCGACGTCGCGCTGATGACGGTGCCTGGCTACCCGATTTTCGGCACGCACGCGCGTTATTACGGCGGAGAGGTTTGCAACTTGCCGCTGACGCGTGAGAACCGGTTCCTCCCGGTGCTCGCTGGCATCCCAGCTGATATTTTGCGCCGTGCGAAAGCGTTGGTGCTCAATTACCCGAACAATCCCACCGGCGCCAGCGCCACGCCGGAGTTCTTCCGCGAAGTCGTGGACTTTGCGAAGCGCAACGCAATCGCCGTGATTCATGATTTCGCTTATGCCGCTTTGGTTTTCGAGGGCAGGCCGTTGAGTTTTCTCGCCACCCCAGGCGCCATGGACGTCGGGATCGAGCTGCACTCGACGAGCAAAAATTTCAACATGACCGGCTGGCGTTGCGGCTTCGTGGCGGGCAACGAGGCGCTCGTCAAAGCCTACGGCGCGGTGAAGGACAATTCCGACTCGGGGCAGTTTCTGGCCATTCAGAATGCCAGCGCCTACGCTTTCGATCACCCGGAGATCACCGCCCAAATCGCGGCGAAATACTCCCGCCGCATGGATCTCCTCGTGCCGCTTTTGCGGAAGCTCGGATTTCGAGACGCCGAGAAGCCTCGGGGTTCGTTCTTTCTCTACGTGCGCGCGCCGCGGAGCGCGCATCACCTGCAGACGGGAGAAATCACCGAGTTTGCGAACGCGGAAGCGGCTGCGGAGTGGCTGATCCGCACCAACCTGATCTCGACGGTGCCGTGGGACGACGCGGGCGCTTATCTGCGCTTCAGCGTGACCTTCGCGGCCAGCGGAGGGGAAAAGGCGGAGCGCACGGTGATGGACCAAATCGCACAGCGGCTGGGCGGTTATGAGTTGCGTTGGTAGAAAGATCGCGAACTGCGGTTTTAAGCGACAATTTGCAGGGGTTCGTTGTCCGCATGCTACCACGGCGCTCGGCGTGAGGACCGCTGGCGCGGTTGCCGCGTTTCGTCTCTTTGATGAGACGCCGTGACCGGGCAATTTCAGCGAGCGGTCGCGCGTCGAGCCTGCGCCTCGTCCGGCGTCCTGCGGCGTCGGCTTTACACCTTGGCCGGCATCGTGGAACGTGCCGGCCCTGACCAATGGAAAAGTCTGCCATGCGACCCAATCCCGCTGAAAATCGTTCCGCGGACGACGGCGTGGCAAGCAATGGCTTGCGTCAGCGCGCGTGTTTGATCCTTAACCCGGTTTCCGGCGACCCAAGCGTGGACAATCAAGCGCAGTTCGCCCCGATCTGGGCGGCGTTGCGCGAAGTGGGGATCTGGGCGGAGGCGGTGGAAACCAAGGCCGGTGAGTCGCCGGCGGCGCTCGCCAGGCGCGCGGCGGAAAATGGCTACGGGGTGGTGATCGCAGCCGGCGGCGACGGCACCGCGAGCGAGGTCGCCAAGGGGCTGGTGAATACCGAGACGCCCCTAGGCATCCTGCCACTGGGCACGTTCAACAACATGGCGCGCAATCTCGGCCTCCCCCTGGAGCTGTCGGCAGCCTGTCAGGCGATCGCGCGCGGCAGAGTTCGCCGCATCGACGTTGGCTTGGCGAACGACGAGCACTACTTCTTCGAGGCCGCCGGCGTCGGGCTGGACGCGCCGTTGTTCCCGCTGGGCGAGGAGATCAAAAACGCGCGCTGGTGGACGTTGCGCCCGGTCTGGCGCGCGCTGCAATTGCTCTCGCGCTTCCAGCCGGTGCGGATTCACTTCGAGTTCGACCGCCCGGTCGCCTGGGCCTACGACCGTTCGTTGCACTCGCACGCGCCGGAACGCCGGCAGCACCGTTATTTCGGCAATCAGCGGCGCGATTTCTCGCTCAACGCCTTTCTCGTCGTCGTCGCCAACGGCAGCCACTACGGCAGCGCGTTCACGATCTCGCCGGGAGCCGTGCTCGACGACGGCTTGTTTCACGTCAGCGTTTTTCGCCGCTTTTCCAAACGCGAGCTCATCCGGCACTTCCTTTCGATCTACCAGGGCCGGCGACATTACAGCCCTAAGATCGACACTTTTCGCGTGGCGGAGATCCGACTGACGTCGCGCGCGCCGCTGCACTTTCACGTGGACGGCCGGCCGATCGGCACGCTGCCTTTGCAGGTGAAAATCCTGCACCGCGCATTGAAAGTGATCGCCTGAACCGCGAAAATCCGGCGGCTGCTCCGTTGGAGTTTCGCTTGCGCTCCCGGCCGGAATTCGGTTTGGTGAACGCCCGTCGGCGCACCGCGCAAAACCTGCGGGCGCGGGCAACGTTTTTCCTTCCCTTCACCTTCTCCAAATATGGCATTTCTCGACTTTATCCGCGGCCAGTTCATCGACGTCATCGAATGGATCGACGACTCGCGCGACACGCTCGTGTGGCGTTTTCCCGAAGCGAGCCAGCACGAGATCAAGCGCGGCGCGCAGCTCATCGTGCGCGAGTCGCAGGTCGCGCAATTTATTTACGAAGGCGAGTTCGGCGACACCTTCGGGCCGGGCCGGCACACGTTGGTGACGGAAAACATTCCGATCCTCACCTCGTTGAAGAGCTGGAAATACGGTTTCGAATCACCGTTCAAAGCCGACGTGTATTTTGTCACCACGCGCCTTTTCACCGGCAACAAATGGGGCACGGCGAACCCGGTGATGTTGCGCGACAACGATTTCGGCATTGTGCGGGCGCGGGCCTACGGCACGTATGATTTCGAGGTGTCCGACCCGAAGTTGTTTTTGAAAGAAGTCTCGGGCACCGACGAGGTTTTCCGGCTTGAAGAATTTGCCGACACGATGCGCTCGCGGCTGGTGAGTGTGTTCAGCGAAGCGCTGGCGAAGGCGAAGGTGCCGGTGCTCGACGTGGCCACGCGCTACGGCGAGTTGGGCGAGGCGCTCCTGCCGCTGATCAATCCGTTTGTGCAAGCGCGCTACGGCCTGTCGATGACGACGTTCGTGGTGGAAAACGTGTCGGTGCCGCCGGAGGTCGAGGCGGCCATCGACAAGCGCTCGAGCATGAGCGCGGTCGGCAATTTGAACGACTTCGTGAAGTTCCAGCTCGGGCAGGGACTCGAGACCGGCGGCGGGGGCGTCGCCGGCGCGGCGGCGCAAGCCGGCGTCGGCTTGGGT
>CAXTRS010000147.1:0-1202 GCA_964246635.1 uncultured Chthoniobacterales bacterium
AAATCCCGGTCAAACTCGCCGGCACCATCAAGGGCGGCTTCAGTTTTCCGCACCCGAATTCCGAAAGCTGGAGCTTCCCGCCGGGCCTCGACATCCCGCGCGTGCAGCTCCGCTCGCTGGCGCCGCACGGCGCGTTCGCCCACGCTGCGATGCGCGAAGCCATCGCCGACGCCGGACTGCGGCCGGACGAAGTTTCCCACCCGCGCACGGGCATGCTCTGCGCCTCGGCCGGCTCGACGTGGCTGCTCTTTCGACACGTGGAAAAAATGTTGCGCGACGGCGCGGTGCGCTGCCACCCACTCGGGCTGCCGGCCAGCATCGCGGGCACGCTGAATTTCAACCTCGTCGCGCACTTCCGCATCCAGGGCGCCAGCGGCGGCTACGTGAGCGCGTGCGCTTCGAGCGCACATGCGTTTGGGTCAGCGGTGGACCTCATCCGGCTCGGGCGGCAGGACGTGGTCTTCGTCGTCGGCGCGGAAGATTGCGACCGCTTCAGCATCGAGCCTTTCGCAAGCTGCCGCGCGCTGACGCCCGGCACCGACCCGACCGTGACTCCGTGCGCCTTCGACGTGAAACGCGATGGCTTCGCCGGCACCGGCGGCGCGACCGTGCTCGTGCTCGAAGAGGAGACCCACGCGCGGGCACGCGGCGCCAGCGTCTATGCCGAAGTCGTCGGCTGGGCGCAAACGAGCGACGGCCACGACGTGATGGCTCCCGAGCCGAACGGCACCGGCCTCGCGCGCGCCATGCAGCTCGCGCTCGAGGACGCCGGCATGCAGCCCGGCGACATCGACTACGTCAACGCGCACGCGACCTCTACGCTGAGCGGCGACCGCGCGGAACTGCGCGCGCTCAAGCAAGTGTTCGGCGCGGGCTCGCCGCTGATCAGCAGCACGAAAAGCCAGACCGGCCATGGCCTCTCGCTGGCCGGCGCGATGGAGGCGGCCTTCTGCTGCCTGGCGTTGCGCGAAGGCTTCACGCCGCTGTCGATCAACATCACCGAGCCTGATCCGGAAGCGGTCGGGCTGCGGCTGGTCACGTCGCCAAAAGAGAGCATGGTCGCCCCCACCACCGCGATGTCGAACTCCAGCGGCTTCGGCGGCGCGAACGTCGTGTTAATCCTTCGGGCCGGGGGGGGGGGGGGGGGGGGGGCGGGGGGGGGGGGGGGCGCGGGGGGCGGGGGGGGGTGTATATGGTATGAT
>CAXTRS010000147.1:1212-4155 GCA_964246635.1 uncultured Chthoniobacterales bacterium
CCCCTATCCCCCCCGCCCCCCCGCCGCGGCTTAGCTAAAGATCAGCCATGATGACCTTCTTCCCGCCCGACGCTCCTGGCACCGACGCCGTCGAACTGCGGGATTGCCCGGAAATGACTCGGCGCGCGGTCTGGATCGACCTGTTCGAGCCGACGCGCGAAGAAGAGACGGCGCTCGAGGCCGCGCTCGGCATCAACGTGCCGACGCGCGAAGAAATGCGCAGCATCGAGCCTTCCAGCCGCTTGCAGCGCCGGGGTGACAGCGGCCTGCTCGTGATGACCAGCAGCGTGCTGACCCACGCAGAGACCAGCCGGCCGGAGACCTCCGCGGTCACGTTCATCCTCGGACCGGAAGACCGGCTCATCACGGTGCGCTACGCCGAGCCGTCGGCGTTCCGCGCGTTTCGCGCCTCCCGCGACGCCGAGCCGGGCGCCTTCCCCACTGGCCGGGAAACGCTCGGCGGCTTGATCGACGCGATCGTCGAGCGGCTGGCCGAGGTGTTGGAAAACGTCGGCGCCGATCTCGACCGGTTGTCCGGCGAGATTTTTCAATACCCCGCGTGCGTGCCGGCTGTGGACGCCGATCCTGGCTTGCCGACTTCGCGTCCGCGGAAAACGACGACCACCCCGCCGCGCGATTTTACCCCCGTGCTCGGTCGGCTCGGGCGCAGCAGCGACGTGATCTCGCGCGCCCGCGAAAGCCTCGTCGGCTTCGGCCGGCTGGTAGCGTTTTACAGCGAGACCCAAAAAGAGGTCGCCGCGACTGCCGGTGCGGAGAACGCCGACGCCAAAGCCGCGCGTCACCACCTGCGCACGGTCGCCGGCGACCTCACCTCGCTCGGCGACCACGCGAGCTTTCTTTCCTCCAAAGTTGCCTTCCTGCTCGACGCCACGCTGGGACTCATCAGCAACGAGCAAAACCGCATCATCAACGTCCTCTCCGTGGTCGCCGTGGTCTTCGGCCCGCCGACCTTGATCGCGGGAATCTACGGAATGAACTTCCAATTCATGCCCGAGTTGAAATGGCCCCTCGGCTACCCCTTCGCGCTGGCGCTAATGGTCGCCTCCGCCGTGCTGCCGTATTGGTATTTCAAACGACGCGGGTGGCTGTGAGATGAATCTCGGCGGGCTGATTGACGGATGCCCTCCCCTGTCACACGATGGTTCCTTTCGCCGTCGGAGGCGGCCACCAAAGCTTGCTTGCTTACTTAAATGAAAAATAGATTACGCAGTTCAACCTCGCTCGCCGCCCGGCGCGCGCCAGACGCACCAGCCACGAGACGCCTCCGCACGAATGGAAACAACGCGGCCGACCATGCGCGGCCCGGCATCTTCGATCGCCTCGCCGGCATGGGCCACGAGCAGGTGGCTCTCTGCTCGGATCCGGCAGCGGGTTATCGCGGGATCATTGCGATTCACAGCACGGTGCTGGGGCCGGCGCTTGGAGGCACGCGTTTCTGGACTTACGCCAGCGACGAGGATGCGGTCGAAGATGCGCTGCGGCTCGCCCGCGGGATGACTTACAAAAACGCCGTGGCGGGCCTGAACCTCGGCGGCGGCAAGGCGGTCATCATCGGAGACAACAAGACGAAGAACCGCGAGATGATCTTCCGGGCGCACGGCCGGTTCGTGGAGTCGTTGGGCGGCCGCTACGTGACGGCGGAAGATGTCGGGACCAGCACGGGCGACATGGATTTCGTCCACATGGAAACGGAATACGTCGCCGGCTTGACCGATCGCTCCGGCGATCCGTCGCCCGTCACGGCGCGCGGGGTTTTTCGTGCCATTCAGGCGGCTGCGCACTGGCGCTGGGGTTCGGACGATCTCGGTGGCAGGAAGATTTTGATTCAAGGCTGCGGACACGTCGGTTACCACCTCGCCCGCGAATTGAGCGCAGTCGGGGCGCGCCTCGCGGTCACGGATATCGACGCGGAGCGGGTGTGCCGAGTGGTGGACGAATTCGGCGCCACGGCGGTAGGTTTGGACCAGATCATTGAGCAAGAGGCCGATATTTTTGCGCCCTGCGCGCTCGGTGGAATCATCAACGACCAGACGATTCCGAAGCTGAAGGTGGAGATCGTGGCCGGAGCCGCGAACAACCAACTGCTGGAACCGAAACGCCACGGCGCCGCTCTTGAGCAACGGGATATTTTGTATGCGCCGGACTACGTGGCAAACGCTGGCGGGGTGATCAATGTCTATAGCGAGCTGGCAGGTTGGGATGCGCAACGCTCGCTGCGGAAGGCGGACGAAATCTACGATACTCTCCTCGGCGTCTTCGCTATCGCCAAAGCGGAAAAGGTTCCGACGTATCTCGCCGCCGATCGCCTGGCCGAGCAGCGTTTGCGAGCCGTCGGCTCGCTGATGCGGACTTGGCCGCAGTGGCCTAACAAATAGCGCGTCCCTCGCCTCGCTTGGAATGGTTCGCTGGACCGCGTAGTTAAGCCCGTGCCATCGGACTCCCCTGAACGGGCACAGGCGGTGGCTCCACAAAGACAGCCTGCGCCCCCTGCTTTTCGTAAGTGAGGTTCACCGTGCGTCCGATCGCGCGGGTTCGATGCACGGTGCCCGCCGGTATGACCGTGCATTGCCACTCCGTCAGCGTTGCCTGGTCGCCACCTTCAAACTCAATCTGAAGTTTGCCCGCGACCACGAGAAAGAGTTCGTCAGAATCCGGATGGTAATGCCACCGATAGTCTCCCTCGAATACCGCAAGCCGCAGGCACTCCTTGTTGATATCCAAGAGCACCTGATTCTTGTAGGAGTCCGTGACAGCAGTCTGCTCCGAGCGCAGATCAACGATGGTCATCGCCGGATAGCGCGCCTTTTCGGATGAATACTCTTGAGGCGTTGGAAATTCAGATTTCATCACAGGCTTTGATTGCAGAGTCGCAGGCTAGGGATCAGGGCTTAGGTAGCTTTGCCCCACGGAAAATAAAAATTA
>CAXTRS010000147.1:4165-11285 GCA_964246635.1 uncultured Chthoniobacterales bacterium
CCGTCGGAGACAGTAATCCACACGAAATCTGGCGCTTTCCCAGCATCCCCCGCGACACGCGTAGCCACAATTGCTGCTGTCTTGATATTCTCTCGATGAAATCCTTTGCTGACCAACAAATCGACGACCGCTTTAAGAGAATCTCCTGACATCACAAAGTCGTCGACTACCAATAGCTTTCGCCTTGAATTGGCAAAGAGCGCCGTTGGGACATGCAACGTCCACTTAGTTGTCTTTAGCTGCTCAAAAGCCTCTGGACGAAAGGAAAACTTGTGGTGTGTCTCATTCTCCGCCAGACCAACATAAAGCGGGAGGTCACAACCCAGTTCAGGCAGCCCCATGAGGCTAATGGCGGTTCCCCGCGCAGATAGAGCGTAAAGTAGTTCCGGCTGAAAGCTCCTTGTAACTTTGTCTGCCAAATCCAAGGCCGCTACTGTTAAATCATCCCAAGAAAGTTTTCGTCGGTCGCGCTCCAGACGGTTGCTTTTGAGGCCGTAATAGAATGTTCCTCCGGTGCCAGCGACAGAAAGTATGGCGAGACCGATATTTAGTAGGTCCATTGTAATATGACTTGTTGAAGCTCTATCGGAACCAAGCCCAGTAACGGGCTCTAACAAGGATGGGCGTTGCTCTCAAAGTAATATGCTGCCGCCAAAGTTCGTTCGCCGCAGTGTCGGATCACAGAGTTAGATGTTGGTGCGTGAAATTTCAACGCTTGACTCCTCGATTCGTAACTGCTATCCGTAGCAGCACCTTGGGGGCCGAGTAGCGCTGTTGCTACTGACAAACCAAGGCAACAATAAGATAACGAAAGTTGTTATGATCGAAAGCACAAGCAAGTTCAAAGTTCAAGATATCGTCTACAACAAAGACGGATTCGCAGTGGCACGCGGGAACTGGGAAAGTGACCCGGATTTGAGGCTGGCATGTCGCTGGCATGATGATGGAATAGGTTACCCTCAAACATTCGGCAAGCCCCAATGGATGTTGTTTCCAGAGGACATCGGGGTAAAGGTCATCAGCACGCTCATCGCTTCTGAGAGCAAGGTTGTCATTACACTAAGCTGAAGACAGCATCTGTCCTAGAAAATGCACTCGGTGCTTCGACGTCGAGTGCATTTTGCTGGCCCAGCGAGAAATAGACAAACGAAAGTCGCAAGAAAAGGCGAATGGCATTCGTCCAACGCGTCCCGCAATTTGGTCAGTCTTACATCGCTAGGAGCTTTGCTCACACCTGCGACCGAAACGGGATTACTAGCCATTCGGTGAATCGTTCCCAAAGCCCGCGCTTCTTGAAGTCTTCAAGCGTGTAAGGCTTCGCCTGTTTGAGGTCTTCGTTGAAAATCGTTTCCATCTGCCGGCCGAAGCCTTCGTCATACACGGTGATATCGAGCTCTTCATTAATCTGCGTCGAGCGCGAGTCCAGGTTCGACGAGCCGAACATGGCGAACATGCCATCCACCACGAGCGTCTTTTGGTGGATCATCGTCGGCTGGTATTCGAAGATCTTCACCCCGCCTTCGAGCAACTTGCCGTAGGCGGTGCGGCCGGCCGATTTCGTCGCGGGCTGGTCGTTGTTTTTGCCCGGTAAGAGGATGCGTACATCGACGCCGCGCGCGACCGCTTTGACCAATACCTCGACCTGATCCGCGGTCGGCGTGAAGTAGGCGTTGGTGATGAAAACGCTTTTCTCCGCCGCGGCGATGGCGGTGGCCTGCACGAGCGGCACGGTGGCGAGCGAGAAGGAGTGCGAATCGACGAGCTGGGTGTGCAGATTCCCGGCGGGCGGCAGCGGCGGGAATTGGTCGGGACCGCTGAGCTGCTCGTCGTAGGATTTCATCCAGTGCTGCTGGAAGGCGCCCTGGAGCTTGCCGACGAGCGGGCCTTCGATGCGGGCGTGCATGTCGCGCCAATGGTCTTTGTTGTCCGCGTTGCCCGCCCAGGCTTTGCCGAACCCGGCGCTGCCGGCGAAGCCGAGCTTGCCGTCGATGATCATCACCCGCCGATGGGTGCGCCGGTTGAGCTGGTCCACCCGCAATTGGTGCGTGGGATGGTAGTAGGCAAAACGGCAGCCGGCATCTTTCATCATCTTCACGTCGGAGTTGTCCAGCTTCCAGCCGGAGCCGATGCCGTCGAGGAGCACGCGCACCTGCACGCCGGCGCGGGCGCGTTCGCAGAGCGCATCGCGGAACGGCCGGCCGACTTCGTCGGAGTAGAAGATGTAAGCCTCGAAATTGATCGATTTCTGCGCGCCGCGAATGGCCGCGAGCATGGCGGGAAACATCCCGTCTCCGTTTTGCAGGAGTTCGATCTTATTGCCCGCGAGCAGGACAGGATCGGCCAGCGCGTGCGCGGAACCCCAGAATGCCGGATCGCGCACCGCGAAGGAATGCTCCGGCCGGTAGTGCGCGATCTGACGATGCAGAAAGATCGCGCCGCCGATCGCAAATGCGGCGAAAACGAGCAGTACGCCGACCAGCCAGTATTTGGCAGGCCATTTCCACCACTTCGTGTTCAGCCAGCCGGACCGGGGGGACGACTTCGAAGCGCGGGAGGACATGGGGGACAGTGCTCCCATCAAATCGACCGTCGGGGGTAGGAAGGCCGTCTGCGTCTGCGCGGTGAATCCAAGCACGAACGTGCGTCGCATTTGATATCAAGTGCGGCCGGCAGTCTCTCATCAAGGCGAACGATTTCACCGCCTTGCAGGGAATTTTCTTCCGTTCCCCGCGCTCTTACTCCACAATCGACCCCCGCACGGCTGACCGCGGACGCGGAGATTAGCTCGGTGCCGGGATCGGCCACACCACAAAAACACAACAGAAAAACACCACATGACCACACCCCACAAATCCATGATCGTCGGCGCCGCGGTCGCGGGCCTCTTCGCCGGCGCAACGGCGATGCGCGTGCACGCCGCGACGAGCCTCGACCTGAGCAAGGCCGGCACGGTGCTCAAAGAAATGGGCGACAAAGGCAAGCACGACTGCAAAGGCAAGAATGCTTGTAAAGGCCAAGGCGGCTGCAAGACCGGCGACAACGGCTGCAAGGGCAAAAACTCCTGCAAAGGCAAGGGCGGCTGCTCGACGATGGAGAAGCCGAAGTAGGACAAACGACAAAGAAGCGAGCGGCCAAAAAGCCGCTTTTTTCTTGTCGGCGAAAACGAGAAAGCCAGGGTTCCAAGCCCTGGCTTTCTTTGCCATCCCTCGAAAGCTGTCTGGTTCGATCGCTGCCCCCTCATGCCCGCAAACCCTTTTAACGGCTTCACCGAATACGGCATCGGCATCGGGCTGCGCGTGCCGCACTACCGGCACATTCTCGAGCAAAAGCCGGTCGTCGATTGGTTCGAGATCATCTCGGAAAATTTCATGGTCGATGGCGGCCGGCCGCTCGAAGTGCTCGACCAGATTCTCGAGCAATACCGCGTCGTGCAGCACGGCGTGTCGATGTATTTCGGCTCGGCCGACAAGCTCGATCGCGAGCACCTCAAGCGGCTGAAAGCGCTCGTCAAACGCACGAAGACGCCGTGGCTGAGCGATCATCTTTGCTGGGGCAGTGTGGACGGCCGTTTCACGCACGATCTGCTGCCAATGCCTTACACGATGGCGGTGGCGAAACACACGGCGCAAAAAATCCGCCAGGTGCGCGATGTCACCGAGACGCCGGTGTGCGTGGAAAACGTCAGCAGCTACGCGGAATTTCACGCGTCGGAAATGACGGAGTGGGAATTTCTCTCCGAGGTCGCCGAGCGCGCGGACTGCGGGATTTTGCTCGACGTGAACAACATCTACGTGTCGTCGAAAAATCACGGCTTCAATCCCTACGACTACCTGAACGGCGTGCCCCATCATCGGGTTGGGCAGATTCACATCGCGGGACACTCGAAGTTCAAGAAATACATTCTCGACACGCACGATCACCCCGTGCTCGACCCGGTCTGGAAGCTCTACGCGCACGCCATCCGCAAGGTCGGGCCGACGGCAACGCTGCTCGAATGGGACGATCGGATTCCGTCGTTCGACGAAGTCCACAACGAGGCGCTCAAGGCCCGCCAATTTCTGCACGCGCTTGAAAGCGAAAAATCCCCCGCTGCCGCCGAAGCAGTCGCCGCCTGAGCGCGTGCGCTCCGTGCGCGAACTGCGCGAGCTGCAGCGCGTCATGGCTGGCGCGCTCTTCCGCCCGCTCACGCGCGACGTCGGCATGCAGAAGCGCTGGACCGACGGCCGGCCGATGGAGACCCTGGCCGCCGAGTTCATCAAGCCGAACGACCGGCTGACCTCCTTCGAGCGGCTGGAAATTTACAACCGCGTCTATTGGTTTCGGCTGCTCGATTGCTTTTACGACGATTACCCCGGCCTGCGTGCGGTGCTCGGCGAACGCAAATTCACGAAGCTCGCCGAGGAGTATCTGGCGCGCTTTCCATCGGCGTCGTTCAGCCTGCGCAACCTCGGCAGCCGGCTGGAAAAATTTCTGCTCGCCGAGCCGGCGCTCACTGCGCCGCGCACCGACATCGCCATCGACATGGCGCGCTTCGAATGGGCGCAAGTCGTCGCCTTCGACAGCGAAGCCCGACCGCCGCTGACCACGGACGATTTGCTCGACACCGAGCCAACCCAACTGCGGTTCGGCTTGCAGCCGTATCTCTCGCTGCTGGCGTTGCGCTACCCCGTCGATGACTTCGTGCTCGCGCTGAAAGAAAGCGACACCGCGTTGCGCGGCGAGGCGAGCAATACGCTCACGTCCGCGCCAAAAACGTCCGCGCGCAAAAAGCGCCTGCCGCTGCCGGCGCGCGAACCCGTTTTCGTCGCCGTCCACCGCCAGCAGAACATGCTCTACTACAAACGGCTGGAGCCGGAAGCCTACGCGATTCTGCGCGCGCTCGGGCGCGGCGCGACGCTGCAAAAGGCGTGCGTGGCCGCGTTGACGGACAGCCGGCGCACCGACGTGGATTGGCCGGCGCAGATCAGAGCCTGGTTCGATACCTGGTCGGCGCTCGGCTGGTTTTGCCGGCCCGCAGCGACCGGGTCGCGTCGGCGCGTGAAAACGGAGGCGCTGTCATGACGACCGGCTGGCTCGCCCCGCTGAAACTGCTCGCGATTCAGCTTCTCTTCGCGACGACATTTTTCCTCTCGGCCTGGCTGAAATGGTCCCAAGGCGTGCCGAATTGTTTCAACAAACAGTTTGGAGCCACCTGGCTCGCGTCGGCTCCGGGCGGACTGCCGGCGAGTTATTATTTTCTCGCCGCGCTCGAAACGATCGCCTTTCTCGGGCTGGGCGCGAGCCTGGCGCGGCTGGAATTTCTGCCGAACCGCAAACCGTTTTTGAAATGGTCGCTGACGTTTTCCCTGTTCGTTTTCGTCGTGCTCGCCTACGGCTCGCGGCTCACCGGGAAATTCGACATCGCCGCCTATAATCTGATGTATTTCGTCGGTGCGCTGCTCTGCCTGCGCGAAGCCGTCCGAGAGGAGGAAAACGCGCCGGCATGAAAATTCTCCGCCTCGTGCGCAACGGACTGCGGCATCTGGCAATTTTCGTGTTGCTCGCGGGGCCGGCGCGTATCGTCGCCGCGGACAAACCGCCAGATACAATTCAGTGGCAGCCGTGGTCGGACGCCGTCTTCGAGCAGGCGAAGCGCGAGAACAAATTCGTCCTGCTCGATCTCCACGCGGTCTGGTGTCACTGGTGCCACGTCATGGACGAGAAGACGTATCGCGATCCGGCCGTGATCGCGCTGATTCGCTCGCGCTACCTCGCCGTCGGCGTGGACCAGGAATCGCGCCCCGACATCGCCAACCGTTACGAAGATTACGGCTGGCCGGCGACCGTCGTCTTCGCCGCCGACGGCAGCGAGATCGTCAAGCGCCGCGGCTACCTGCCGCCCGCGCAGATGGCCTCCATGTTGCAGGCGATCATCGACGACCCGACGCCGGGTCCGTCCGTGGTGCCCGAAGCGGCGCTAAGTTACACCAAAGAAGGGGCGCTCGCGAAGGAACTGCGCGCTGAATTGGAGAAAAACTTCCTCGCCGGCTACGACACGAAACGCGGCAGTTGGGGCACGACACAAAAATTTCTCGATTGGGACAACACCGAATACTGCCTCGCGCGCGCCCTCGCCGGCGATGTGCGCGCCACGCAGATGGCAAAGCAAACGCTCGCCGCGCAACGGGCGCTCATCGACCCGGTCTGGGGTGGCGTCTATCAATACTCGACCGACAGCGACTGGCAGCATCCGCACTTCGAGAAAATCATGCCGATGCAGGCGGAGAATCTGCGCATTTATGCGCGCGCTTATGCGCTTTGGGATGAGCCGGCCCACTTGGAAACGGCGCGCGCGATTCAGCGCTACGTGCGCGATTTTCTCACCAGCCCCGAGGGCGCGTTTTACACCAGCCAGGACGCCGACCTGGTGCCGGGCAAACACAGCGCCGGGTATTTCAACCTCGGCGACAGGGCGCGGCGCCAGCGCGGCATTCCGCGCGTGGACACCCACGTCTATGCGCGTGAAAACGGCTGGATGATTTCGGCCCTGGCCGATCTGCATGCGGCCACCGGCGACCCGGCTGCGCTCGCGGACGCGCTGCGCGCCGCGGACTGGATCGTCGCGCACCGCGCCTTGCCCGATGGTGGATTCCTCCACGACGAACGCGACGCTGCCGGCCCATTTTTGGGCGACACCCTGGCGATGGGCCGCGCCTGCCTCGCGCTCCATGCCGCCACCGCCGAGCGCCGCTGGCTGGAGCGCGCGGAAGCGGCGGCGAATTTCATTGCGGCGCGTTTCGGAACCGCCGCGAACGCCGGTTTCGCCACGGCGGCGACAAGCGGAGCGAGCACGCTGCCGCCAAAGCTACAGTTCGATGAAAACGTCGCCCTCGCGCGCTTCGCCAATTTGCTCGCCCGCTACACCGGCAAGGAGGCGCACCGCGAACTGGCCGCCGGTGCGATGCGTTTCCTCGCCACGCCGGAAATCGCGCGCCGCCGGCACGCGTTCGTCGGCGGCTCCATGCTCGCGGACGACGAACTGGCCGGCGAGCCGCTGCACCTCACCGTCGTCGGCGCGAAGGACGATCCCGCCGCGCGCGCTTTGTTCGCCGCCGGCCTGCGTTACCCAGGTGCATATAAG
>CAXTRS010000148.1:0-11265 GCA_964246635.1 uncultured Chthoniobacterales bacterium
CAACGACTGGCCGGGGCGGGCTTGGGTGTGGTGCTTCTGGCGACGGCAGGGGCGGTGCCGGTGGCGAGTGCGCAGACGCCTTTCAAGTGGCAATTGGTCAAGCACGAGGGCCGCGATTACATCCCGCTCGAAAACGTCGCGCAGTTTTACCAGTTCCAAGGCAGCGTGCGCGCCGTTGACCACCGCTACAGCCTGGCCTCCGGCTCGCGCGCCACGCTGGAACTCACTGGCGGCGACGGGCGCGAAGTGATCGTCAACGGCATCAAGCAATGGCTATCGTTCCCAGTGATTTATCAAGGCGACCAAGTGCTCATTTCGCGCTTCGACTTGGCGAAAACGCTCGACCCGGCGTTGCGCCCCACGGCGATTCCCGAGGTGAAACCGTTTCGCACCGTGGTGCTCGACGCTGGCCACGGCGGGGCGGACCGCGGCGCAAAGAGCGCGACCGGATTTGAAAAGGATTACACGCTCGATGTGATCCGCGACATCAAGAAGCAGCTCGAAACCGCCGGCTTCAAAGTCAAGCTCACGCGCGAGGACGACACGTTCATTCCGCTCGAAGCCCGCGCCGAACGCGCGAACCAGGAAAGCGACGCCATCTTTGTCAGCGTTCACTTCAACCACAGCGAGGGTGCTGGCGCGGTGAATGCGAACGGGCTTGAAGTCTATGCCATGACGCCGCGCGGTGCCCCCTCCACGCAGGACACCGTGCCGATGCTCGACGTGTTGAAAGAGTTGCCGGCGAATGCCGTGGACAACGCCAGCCTCACGCTGGCGACCGCGGTGCATCACTCCCTGCTCGGTCACATTCCGCACACCGACCGCGGGGTGAAGCGCGCGCGCTTCGTCGTGCTCAAACTTTGCAAGCTGCCGTCCGTGCTGATCGAAGGCGGGTTCCTCTCCAACCCGAACGAGAGCCAATTCATCAACGACGCCAAGTGGCGGCACAAACTGGCGGAATCGATCGTCACCGGGGTGAGCGCCTACGCGCGTCTTGCCGAGAAAAAGCAGCCGCCGCGTTTGCTCGCCGATTACCGCATGGAACAACTGCCGACCGCCGGGCGCATTGTCGATCCGGACGCAGTGGCGCGCACCACGACGCCCGGAGTATTGCCGACAGGCAACGTGATCGCCCCGCCGACCGCCCCGGCCGCGCCTCCGCCTGCGCGACCCGCGGCAAGCCCGATGCCCACGCCAATCGAGACGAGCGTTCCGTTGTAGCTGGGATCATTGATCTTTGGCCACGCACGGAGCACCACGAAGAACTAGGGGCGATAGACCGCCGCAATAGTCGGTGGCAGACCGCATCGCAGACGCGGTGTCCTCGCGTGGTCTCACTGCGCTGCTTCTAGACGACTGGAACGACAGGGCGTATAAATCTCGACGGGCGACGCACCGCCGCGCCCGCGTCGTTTGTCTTCACCATGATCGCCACCAAAGAATCCCTCGAGCCGCACAGCAGCGCACAGCTACCGAACAGTCGTCGCGTGTATGTAAACGGCAAAATTCACCGCAACGTGCGCGTCCCGTTCCGCGAAATCTCGCAAGCCGTCACGAAGCTGCCGAGCGGCGCGGTCGAGGCGAACGAACCTGTGCGCGTATATGACACCAGCGGCCCGTGGGGCGACCCGGACGTGGCATGCGACGTCCGCCAGGGTCTGCCGCCGTTGCGCGAAAAATGGATCCTCGCCCGCGGCGACGTCGAAGCCTACGACGGCCGCGAAGTTCGCCCCGAAGACAATGGCTACCTTACCCGCGGCCACGAAGAATATGCGAGCAGTGCCGAGCGCAACGGCAATGGCAACGGCAACGGCAAACACCGCGGCCGGCTCGAACATTTCCCCGGCCTGAAGCGCCGCACGCTTCGCGCGAACCAAGCGCACCCGGTCACGCAGCTCTGGTATGCCAAGCGCGGCGTCATCACGCCCGAGATGGAATACATCGCCATCCGCGAAAACTTGGGCCGCGCCCGCGCGCTGGAAATCGTCGAAAACAAAAACGGCGACCGCAGCGTTCTCAACCAGCAGCACCCCGGCAATTCCTTCGGCGCGGCGATCCCGAAATTCATCACGCCCGAATTCGTCATGGACGAAGTCGCCCGCGGCCGCGCCATCATCCCGGCGAACATCAACCATCCCGAACTCGAGCCGATGATCATCGGCCGCAACTTCCTCGTGAAAATCAACGCCAACATCGGCAACAGCGCCGTGGCGTCGAGCATCGAGGAGGAAGTCGAAAAAATGCGTTGGGCCACCAAGTGGGGCGCCGACACCGTGATGGACCTGTCCACCGGCAAGAACATCCACGCCACGCGCGAATGGATCCTGCGCAACAGCCCCGTGCCCATCGGCACCGTGCCGATCTACCAGGCGCTCGAAAAAGTGAGCGGCCGCGCCGAAGACCTCACCTGGGACATCTTCCGCGACACCCTCATCGAACAAGCCGAGCAGGGCGTCGATTACTTCACCATCCACGCCGGCGTGCTCCTGCGCTTCGTGCCGATGACCGCCCGCCGCGCCACCGGGATCGTCTCGCGCGGCGGCTCCATCATGGCCAAGTGGTGCCTCGCCCACCACCGGGAGAGCTTCCTCTACACGCATTGGGACGACATCTGCGAGATCATGGCCGCCTACGACGTGAGCTTCTCCATCGGCGACGGCCTGCGTCCCGGCTCCATCGCCGACGCCAACGACGAAGCGCAGTTCGCCGAGCTCAAAGTCCAAGGCGAACTCACCGAGCGCGCCTGGGCGCACGGCGTGCAGGTTATGAACGAAGGCCCCGGCCATGTGCCAATGCACATGATCCAGGAGAACATGCAAAAGCAGATCGAATGGTGCCACGAAGCCCCCTTCTACACGCTCGGCCCGCTGACCACCGATATCGCCCCCGGCTATGACCACATCACCAGCGGCATCGGCGCCGCGATGATCGGCTGGTTCGGCTGCGCGATGCTCTGCTACGTCACGCCGAAGGAACACCTCGGCCTGCCGAACAAAGCCGACGTGAAAACCGGTGTCATCACCTACAAGCTCGCCGCCCACGCCGCCGACCTCGCCAAGGGCCACCCCGGCGCGCAGTATCGCGACAACGCGCTGAGCAAAGCGCGCTTCGAGTTCCGCTGGGAAGACCAGTTCAACCTCGGTCTCGACCCCGAGACCGCACGCGAGTTCCACGACGAAACGCTGCCGCAGGAAGGCGCCAAGAGCGCACACTTCTGTTCCATGTGCGGTCCACATTTCTGCTCGATGAAGATCACCGAAGACGTGCGCAAATACGCGGCGGAGCAGGGGATCAAGGAAGAGGAAGCGCTGGCAAAAGGGATGGCCGAGAAGGCGGAGGAATTCGTAGATAAAGGTGCCGAGGTTTACGCCAAAACGTGACCCAAATCGGCGCATACAAAGACATCTTCCCTACGCCGAACACTGTAGTTCCTTCTTCAGTCGCAGTAGCCTTTATATCTTCCGAGACAGCTACAGGAGGAATCGAGCAAATGAATTCCATCGCCGATTCAGACGCCGTTTTCGACAAAAATCGAATGCTTGCGCAACATCAGGCGGCGGTAACTCTGCTTCAAAGTCAACTCGGTAATCCTGGTATCATCGAATTTGTTTGGTTGGATCTTGCTTGCGGACGCGGTCAGATCGTCACTCATCTACAGGACAACCTATCTAGGGATGAGCGGGCCAAATTGAGGTATGTTGGTCAAGACATAGACAACGGCCATGTTCGAATTGCCGAGGCCGCCGCGAGTGTTCTCGGGCTTCGGGAGGTGAGTTTTTACATCGGGGAAGTATCTAGATTCTCTGAGCTCATTACGACTGGTCAGTCATTTGATTTTATTACCCTCACAAATACTATTCACGAGGTTCATCCGGTATCATTGTCTCAACTTCTTTGTGATTGTATCCTACGACTTTCACCCGAGGGTTGTCTCTTCATATACGATATGGAAACACTACCTCATTTGGAGCTTGGTGCAATCGTATGGAATGCGCAGGAGATGAAGACGATTCTTGGAACTATCTGCAACGAACTAGGCGCAGTCGGCTATGCTCCATCGGTTGGAAAGTGGCGACATAGTAGTTGCTGCGGATGGAATGCACAAATTAGGCGGCAGCACTTGGGCAGTTTGGAGCTAACGGCTGCTACCATCGCGAATACTGTCCGAAATTGCTCGCTGTCGATTCGCACCCTTATGGAGACAAAAAAGGCTAACATCGAAATTGCCCTAGAGAATCTTACCCGATTTGGAGCACAAACCGACGACGAAAAAGTTACGAAGCAACGTTTATTATACGATTTCTGGGCACTCTCAAGAGCACTTAAAACAAGATGAGCATAAAAATTTTCATTAGCAGTTCCTCGAACGACCTTAAAGGTCTGAGCGGACAGATCGCAAAAACATTAAAGTCGCACGCAGATGTCTGGTGTGATGAATCACACAACATCGAAGCGGGTGATAACTGGCACGAATTTATTCATTCTCGGATCGCCTCGTGTGACACCGTGCTTTTAATAGTCGGTGGAGATCACCATCGATCGAATGTTCTCTACGAAGCAGGAATGGCAACTGGAGCTGGAAAGCAGGTAATTTTGATTGCAGCCGCGAACACCGGCATTCCAAGTCCGTTGAGAAATTACCCGGTAATTTTTTTCGACCCATTTACCATTTATAATGAAGAAACAGCATCATCGGTGTGCCAATCATTGGAGCATTTTACTTGGCAATCGTCGAGACGGTCTCCGCGGGGCTTTTCCTCAGCTCTAAATGCGTTTAGCGAAATGTCCGGTCGCGCTAAGGATCTTGAAAAAATTGACCCGCTTGGATTCGAGAAATTAGTAATGAATATGCTACAACAGATAGGGTGGCACATTCACCAATCGTCTTCGGAGTTCGACGCAGGCTATGATTTTAGGGCCTGCTTACCTTCATTGAAGGATTGCGAGTTGCTTGTTGAATGCAAGAAGCTTTCCGCTCAAAAAATGGTTGGAATGGAACCCCTGTTTAAACTTGCAAATGCAGTGCGGCTTTCAGGCGATACGCTTGGATTGTTGGTAACAACTGCGCCACTTACTGCCTCGGCTGAGGGGTTCCTTAGAGAAACCAAGGACAGGTTAATGGTGTTACAACTCAGCGATTTGGTGTCCGATCCGGACCAAGTAGAACTATTCTGCAAACGATCTTTACAGGAAAGGAAGACTATTCAGTCACAAACCGCACGGAGAAATGACACAGCGACCAAAGCTTAAGGTCGAGCGAACAAGACTGAGGGGAATCTGGGGTCAGCTCTAGAATCGCGCTGTGAAGCAGCGGAGTAGTAAGAGATTTTTACTGTTTCCCCTAGTTTCCGAACTGGAGCTTGTTGAATGAGGGGAAAGTGAGCGTAGTGCGTTGGGAACGAGACGGCAGAAACTAAGATTTGGATTTTGTCACCCGCGGCGCGCAGCCTCGATCTTGGCGACGTCAATCTTGCCCATCTCCATCATCGCAGCGAAGGCGCGCTTCGCTTCCTCTCCGCCGGCGGCGATCGCTTCGGTGAGGACCCGGGGGGTGATTTGCCACGAGAGGCCCCAGCGGTCCTGGCACCAGCCGCATTCGCTGGCCTCGCCGCCGTTGGCGATGATCGCGTTCCAGTAGCGGTCGGTTTCTTCCTGGGTGTCGGTGGCGATCTGGAAGGAGAAGGCGATGCTGTGTTTGCCGTGTGGGCCGCCGTTGAGGCCGAGGCAGGGGATGCCGCAGACCGTGAACTCGACGGTGAGGACATCGCCCCCCTTGCCGGAGGGGTAGTCGGTGGGCGC
This sequence comes from uncultured Chthoniobacterales bacterium, assembly GCA_964246635.1. GTDB lineage: Bacteria > Verrucomicrobiota > Verrucomicrobiia > Chthoniobacterales > SZAS-18 > JAFAXH01. The sequence continues at coordinate 5,800 of CAXTRS010000148.1, forward strand.
GTGATGGACAGCGATCACTTCGCTGTCGGGGAACGTGGCCGCGTAGAAGCGCGCCGCGTCGAGGGCATCCTTATCAAACCACAGGCATACGATGTTTTTGGGAGTTGTCCGTTTCATGGAGTGAATCTTGCCCGGTCCGGTTCAGCATGGAAGCCCGAACGCGTTTCCTCCTCAAAATTAACGGAACGCTTTTAGACCTAGGCCGAGGTGCGGGGAGGCATCTGCAAACGAGGTCGGTTCTGGAATTTTGCTTTGGTCCGCGCGTCCTCCGATCCACCCACGCTTATTAAGTTAGTATTGCCCGCCCACGTATTCCCACATCTGGTGATGCCAGTAGGGCCAGTCGTGGCCGCCTTCGGGGCCCCAGTCGTCGAGATGATGGGGGATGCCCTTGCTGCGGAGGATTTCGGACATTCGGTAGGTGGGGCCGGGCACTTCCCAAGGACCCGTGCCGGTCACGAGCCGGATGTCGCAACTGGCGTATTGGTGGAGAAACCAGGGGTCGTTCTGGTTCGCCATGTAGTCCACGGGATTGTTGAAGTAGAAGTTGTCGTCATACATTCCATCCATGGAATCGCGCATGTCATAGACGCCGGAGAGCGCGTAGCAGCGCTTCACGCGGTCGGGATGCTTGAAGAGGATGTTGGCGGCGTGAAAGGCGCCGAGCGAGGCGCCGTAGGTGGTGATCGTGATGCCGGGCGTCTGGCACTGGGAATCAATGAAGGGGAAGACTTCGTTCGCCACGTAGGCATCGTATTGCGCCTGCATCCAACTGCGGTGAAATGGGTGCGCGCCTTTGTTGGCAAAGGAGTCGCCGTGCACGCTGTTGATGGAGAAGATGCGGATGCGCCCCTGCTCCAGATACGGGCTGAGGGTGCGGATCATGCCCTGGCCTTCCTGCTCCCACTCGTCGCCGCCGCTGGTGGGGAAGGCGAGGATGGGCAGGCCGTAGTGACCGTAAACCACGACGCCCATGTCGCGGTTGACGCGGTGTGAATACCAACGGTGATAGTCGCGGTGCATGGCTGGCGAGAATAACGCGGAATCAAAGCGAGGCCAGCTCTGGAATTTTGCCGTGGATATCCGCTGACCGTTGCGGCGCACGCTCACGCCTTGCCGCCAAAGGTGGCGTGGTCATCGAGATCGACATCATGCGAGGCTAACGCAAACCAAAAAGGTAGAGGACCGCGGCCCAGCCGCTTGGCAGCGTCTGCGGCGCGGAGTCGAGTTCGCGCCCGTATTTCACCGCGAGTTCGAGCATGGTCTTCGCGTGAAAGAACGCCTCCAGGATCGGCCGCGCTTCGGCCAGCCAGCGCGCGTTGTGCTCGGGCGCGAAAGTCTTGCCCGTGCCTTCGCGAACGATCTGCGCGAACCAACCGTTCAGCTCGCGCTCGGGCAGCAGCGCACGCAGCGCCGCGACGATGCGTTTGGTGTCGCTCTGAAGCGCATAGACTTTGAAGCTCTGGTGGTAGAATCGGTAAAAGCCGTCTTCCGCGTGCCAGTGCGACGAGACCTCTTCGCGCAGCGCCTCAAGCTCAGGCAAGCGCGCTCCGATCGCCTTGAGCAAGCGTTGCCCCGGCTCGCCACGCAAGCGGTATTCCGCAAGCGGGTCGGAGACGGAGTGCGACTGCTGCGCAATTTCCGCGTTGCCTGGTTCGGAGCTTGTCGCCTGATTCATTTGCCAACTACCGCGACCCGAGCTTACGCCTTGCCGCCGAAGGTGACGTGATCGTCGAGATCGAGGTAGTCGAACCACGTTTTCACGTCTTCGCGGATCTTGCTGATGTCGCCCACCCGTTTGGCGAAGAACTCCAGCGTTTCGACGTCGCCGTCCGGGCCGCGCTCGTTCAGCCAGGCGTTCCATTGCTGAATCTCCCACGGCTTGGGCCGATGCGGAGCGGTCGCTTTGACCCATTCGAGAATTTCGCCGTCGCCTTTGCCGGTGCCCAGTTCGTTTTTCAAGGCTTCGGCAGTGATGCCCGTCAACCGAAACCAATGGTGATCCATCGGATTGTTATATTTGTATTCGCCCGCGGTGCCGGCGAGTTCGGCGCGGCCTTTGTCGAGGATGCGGGCGAGCAGGACGTAGCCGCCGAGCCGCACCCGCGGGCTGCGGGGCGGGCGTTGCGTGAGATTCGGCGCGCTGAGGTTGCTGTTGCTGCTGGAGGAGGTTTCGCTCATGCCGGGAACGAACGCCCCGGCCGTGTGGTCGTCAAGAGGGGAGGAGAGCGCTGGGGCCGGCGGTCACGTGGCGTCCCAGCGGTCGAAGCGGAGAAGGACGGCGCCGTAGTCGAGGGCAAGCGGTTGGTCGGGAACCCGAAATTCGGCGGGGATGCTGTAAAGATTGGCGCGGCCGGGGCGGACGAGGCCGCAGCGCCGCAGGATGTTGATGTGCTTGGAAACGTTTGTGGCGGGAAGACCCAGCTTTTTGGCAATCTCCAGCACCATGATCGGCTCACCGGCGCGGGCGAGTTCCTGGAGGATGCGCCAACGGGTGGGATCGGCGAGCGCGGTGGAGAGATCCGCCATCGGCAGCGTGCGCGCAGGGGTGGGCGTGGTGGGATTGCTCATGAGATTTCTCAGCCGATGTGTGATTTCAGCAAATCCAGGGCGAAGTTACAAGCACTCCGAGGAACGCATCGTCCGATCCCAGGAAGTTTTTTCCGTCTCTTGGGAAGGACTTGGCATAACAAAAGAACCGCTGGGCAGGAAATCGGCAGGAATGATCGTCTCCGAGGATCGAGATAGTGAGACAAAAGAAAGCTCTGGCTATTCTGAGGAAAGTCTTAGTATCCCAAAGGACCGTCTTATCCTCTCCGGGGAAGGCCTGGCTTCCTCTCGGGAACCGCTCAGCCAAGCTAAATCGCCGCCCATCCTCCATAAAGCAAGCTGATTCCTCTCCCGCGCGATTTCTTGTCGTCAGGTCTCTTGCGAACGGCTCCGCAAACGGAGAAGGGCGGACGCGAATCGCCGTCCCTCGGCTCAACGACTCAGCTGACGCGCCATCTTGTCCAGCGCGACGTTCCCGCCGCCGATTCGGTTGTCGCGCGATGGTTCGGTTGGGAAGGCGGTGTGCGTGAGGTGTAGTTCGGTGCCGTCGGAAGGGTCGCGAAATTCGGCGGAGATGATGAATAGGATCAGCTCTGGAAATGTGCTGCGATGTGGACCCGTGAGCGGCCGCGAGTCCGGCGCAGAGTATTCTTGCAACCATGGCGAACAAAACGGTAGAAGCCGCTGTTCGCGATGGCCAAACGCCTTTCCCTACTGTTCGTCACACTGTGGCTTCTCGCCGGTTCCGACCCTGTCACTCCCCAAGCACAAGGAGGCGTGCTCGATCTCACCACGCTGGCTAATTACGCCAACCAGCCACGGCCGATTTACATCATCAGGGACAACACGACGGCGGGAAACGAGATCACCGACGCGGGCGCGACACTGGGCCGCGTGCTGTTTTATGACAAGCGACTGTCGCGCGACAACACGGTCAGTTGCAGCTCCTGCCACCAGCAGGCGCACGCGTTCGGCGACGGCTCGACGGCAAGCGCCGGGGTGGCCGGGGCGACGGGGCGTCATTCGATGCGGCTGGTGAATGCCCGCTTTGGGGCGGAAGACCATTTTTTCTGGGACAAGCGCGCGGCGACGCTGGAGGCGCAGACTTCGCAGCCGATCCAGAACGCCACGGAGATGGGGTTCAGCGGGACGGGCGGCGACCCGGCGTTCAGCGACCTGGTCGCGAAGCTCAGCGCGATCCCGGAGTATCGGGTGCTGTTCACGGCGGCGTTCGGCACGAGCACGATCGACGAGACGCACGTGCAGCGGGCGCTGGCGCAATTCGTCCGCAGCATCCAGTCGTTCGATTCCCGTTACGATGCCGGCAGGGCAACTGTCGGCAGCGACGGGCCGGCGTTCCCGAATTTCACGCAGAGCGAAAACAATGGGAAGCAGGTCTTTCTCGGGCCGCCTGGGGGTGGGGGTGCCGGCTGTGCGGCCTGTCATCGGCCGCCGGAGTTCGACATCGATCCGAACACCCGGAACAACGGCGTGATCGGCGTGATCGGCAGCGCCACGGCGACGGATACCACGGTGACCCGGGCGCCCACGCTGCGGGATTTGATCCGCGGCGACGGGGTGAGCAATGGCCCTTTCATGCACAGCGCGGTGTTCGCATCGCTGGCGCAAGTGGTCGGCTTTTACAACCTGCTCCCGGCCTCGGCGAACAACGTGAACCTCGATCCGCGCCTGCGTCGTGGCGGCGGCCAGTTGCAGAACCTCAACCTGTCGGCGCAGCAGCAGACCGACCTCGCCGCTTTCCTGCGGACGCTCTCGGGCGTCGCGGTGTATTCGGAGCCGAAATGGTCGGATCCGTTCGATGCCTCGGGGCAGCTCGCGTTGAACGTGCTGCCGGCGGCGGGGCTGCAGATCGCAAAAAGCGTTGATGGCGCGACCGTCACGATCAGCGGCAAAGTCGCGGCCGGGTTGTCGTATCAACTCCAATCGTCCATAGACTTGAGCGCCTGGGATCCCGTGGCCACGCTGACGGCGGATTCGCAGGGTCGCATCAGCCGCACGGTGCCGATTGCCGGCGACCAGGTTTTCTATCGCGTCACGTTTACCCCGCCGAATTGAATTGACCGGGGGCGATGAGCGTGGGAGTCGCCCCGATGAGCTTGCTTCAACGCCATCCGTTTCCGGTGCTGGCGCAGTTCGACCGGGTGGTGGCGGTGTCGTTTGCTTTCCCGGAGCCCGTGCTGCGGCCGCTCGTGCCCGAGGGTTTGGAGATCGATGCCTACGCGAAATTCGGTTTCGTGACTGTGGCGCTCGTCTGGACTCGCGGTCTGCGGCCCGCGGGGTTTCCCTTTTGGCTGGGCCAGGATTTTTTTCTGGCGGGATACCGGGTCTTCACCCGTCTGTGCGAGTCGTCGTCGGGGCGGCGTCTGCGGGGACTCAAAATTCTGCGCAGCGAAACCGACAAGCGCCGCATGGTTTGGCTGGGCAATCTGCTCACGGGGTATCGCTACCGTCATGTGAACCTGCGCACGGAGCGAGCCGGCTCGACCATGCGCGTGGCGACCTCGCTCGCCGATGGCACCCCGACGCTGGAGTTGCGCTTCGACCTCGCTGCCAGCCCCGCGGAGTTGCCGGAGGGCTCGCCGTTTCCCGATTGGCGGACGGCGAGGCGGTTTGCCGGGCCGCTGCCGTTCACGTTCAGCCCGGAGCCGGATGGCTCTTTTGTCGTCGTCGAAGGCAGCCGCACGGACTGGACACCGCGGCCCGTGCTGGTAAAGGAATGGCGCGTGGCGCTCTTTGATGAATCCCCCTTAAGGGACGCAAAGCCGGTGCTCGCCAATGCTTTCACCGTGGAAGGAGTGTCCTACCGTTGGGCGAAGGGGCGCAGAGTCCTGCCCGCCGTCCGATCATGAAGCCGCCGCGCGGAAAGTGGCAGGGCGTGGGGACCATCGTGCGGCG
>CAXTRS010000149.1:0-11206 GCA_964246635.1 uncultured Chthoniobacterales bacterium
GGCTCGGGCGGCGGCGCAGGCGGCGCGGAGGCAGCGTTTTGGCCAGCGCTGTCGCTCGCTTTATCCCCGGGCATATAGTCCAGCGTATCGAAGGCGAAGTGCGGCATCTCGCGCCCGGCCTGCGAGGGCATGGAACGGTCGTCGCTTTGCGGCGGCAGTTCGCTCGCCGCCTGGGTGTCTTTGTCGGATTGGAAAAATGCTTCTTCCGGCGGTCGGTCGCTGCGCTGGCGGTCCAGTGTGGCGGCGTAAGGCGGCGGGGTCGGCTTGGCCATCGGAACGAGTTGCGGCTCGGGCGTCGGTTCTTCGCGCTCGATGGTCAGCCGAATGGGCGGGGGCGGCGCGACGCCTTCGAGTGGCGTGCTCGGCCAATACATCGTCGCCACGGCCACCGAGAAGATCAGCACGACATGGATGACCAACGCGCCAACCAAGGCCAGAAGCACTTGTTTGCGGGCCGACATTTTCACCGGGCGATGGGAAGGAGGCCGAGAAGCGGGCACGGCAAGGAGGACAACGGCTGTTTTTGCGCGGGGCGAACCCTAGCGCAACCCGCGCCGCCGCGCTACGGGCAGAATCTCTGGAGCGGCGGTCTGTGACCCCTCATTCAGCAAACGCGGCGCGCAGCCAATCAAAAGGCGGTCGCAGACCGCCGCTACAGCGGACGGATCGCGCCGCTGGCGAGGCCGTCGCCGGAGAGCGCGGGGAGCACGGACGAAACCGAATTCTGCGCGCACCACGACAGGTCGTCGCCCAACCCGATCTCGACCAGACGCCGGCCGTTGGCGGCGTCGCGGAAAGCCGCGAGCGCGTGACCGCGGTAGCGCGCGAACACCGCTCGCACCGCCCGCGCGGCGTCGCTGAGTTCGCCGACGTTGGAGGCGTCGATTTTGGTCATCTCCGCCAGCAATGCGCCCGCGCCGAAGGCGTCTTCCAATGCAAACGTGCGCACCGTGCCGGCGCAGACGAGGCAGAGCCGCTCGGGCGAAAGCGCGCACAGATGCCCGGCGAGCGCGTGGAGATTGCGCAGGGAGCCGACGAAGACTTCGGGCGCGCCGGCGCGCACGCAGGTCCGCAACGCGACCGTGCCGTTCGTCGTCGTCGAGATGACGTCGCGCCCGGCCAGCCGCGCATGGTCGGCGTATTCGCGCGGCGAATTGCCCAAGTCAAATCCGGGTAACGCCAGGCCATCGCGCTCGCCGCACAGCAGCGCCGCCGCCAGCGGGCCGGCTTTCAGGGCGCGCGCCTCCTCCACGGTCGCCGCGGGAAACACCGCCCGCGCGCCGCCATCGGCAAAAGCCGTGACGATGCTGGTCGTCGCGCGCAGGACATCGAACACGACGCAGGCCGCGCCGCGCAAGGCGTCGGGGGTTTGCCAAAGCAACGCAATCTCGGCGGGATGAAGGACGACTTCGATGCGCATGATGGGGAGCGTCAGGATGGCTGCTTTTTGCGTTTCGACTGCCGGGCATGATGAAACAAATACTGCTGCGCGTAGCCGCCGAACGGTCCGAAATACGCGGCGGAAAATTCGCGCAGCCGGCCGGTGGTGACGTGGCGTTTGCGCGGAAAATACGTTTCGCGCAGGACGCGCTCGATCCAGACGTCGATCGGAAACGCTGCCAGCCGTTCGTAGGCGAAGAGCAGCACGCAGTTCGCCACCTTTGGCCCAACACCGGGCAAGGCGCGCAACGCCGCCAATGCCGCCGTGTCGTCGAGCGCGCGGATGGCTTCGAGATCGACTTTGCCCTCGGCGACGACCCGCGCGGTGGCGAGCAGATTTTCCGCCCGCCAGCCCAGTCCGCCGGCGCGCAGGTCGGCGGCGGCAAGCGCTGCGATGCGGGCGGGTGACGGATAAGAAAACAAGTCCACTGCGCCAGTGCGTCCGACCCGTTGACCGAATCTCGCGCGCAGATAGAGCGACATCGCGCGGATGTGCGCGACCTGTTTCATCGACGACGTGATAAACGTCGCCAGGCATTCCCAGAGCGGCTGGCGAATGACGCGCAGGCCGCGACAGGCAGCGCGCGCCGTGGTCATCGCCTCATCGTCCGGAAAGCTCGCACAGATTTTGTCGAGCGGATGATCGAGCGCGAAGTAGCGCGCGACGATTTTTTCGTGGCCGGCCGTGACGCGCAATGCGTCGCCGGCTTGCTCAACGTCCACCGGCGTTTCGTCGATCACCCCTGCCCAACCCTCCCCGATCCGGTGCCAGTGGAAAACCTGCCCGGAGTTGAGCGTCGCCGCGAGGTCGAAATGGAGTGCCGCGACCGGCTGCAAGTCGGGCGTCGTCATAAGGTAGGGGCGCACCTCCGGTGCGTCCGGCTTTTTGCGCGCGGCGGCGACGTTCTCCAAGCGAAACAGAAAAAAATTACGGATGCCTCGGAGCGGCATCCCTACCTGTTGGCCGCGTGGATCGAACGCCGATCCACCCCGAGCGCGGCTTCCTTCACGGCCTCGCTCAGCGTCGGGTGCGCGTGAACCGTGCGCGCGACGTCTTCCGCGCTGCCGCCGAATTCCATCACGGCAACGATCTCCGCGATGAGTTCGCTCGCCACGGGCGACAGAATATGCGCGCCGAGCAGCTTGTCGGTCTTCGCGTCCGCGACGATTTTCACCGAACCCGCCGCGCTGTCGCCCGCCAGCGCGCGTCCGTTCGCGGCAAACGGGAATTTGCCGACTTTCACCGCGACGCCGCGTTCCTTCGCGCCATCTTCCGTCAAGCCGACGCCCGCGAGTTCCGGGTGCGTGTAGATGACGCCGGGGATCACGTCGTAGTTCACGTGCCCGGCTTTGCCCGCGAGAAACTCAGCGCAGGCGACACCTTCTTCTTCTGCTTTGTGCGCCAGCATCGGGCCGGCGATCACGTCGCCGATGGCGTAGATGCCTTCGATGTTCGTGCGGAAGTGCGCGTCCGTCTTTACCCGCTTGCGTTCGTCCAGCGCCACGCCGAGCGACTCCGGCAGCACGTCGCCGAGGAACGGCTTGCGACCGACGGCGACGAGCACTTTGTCGGCCTCGAGCGCGATTTCTTTTCCGTCTTTTCCCGTCGCGCGCACCGTCGCCTTGCCATCTTTCGTTTCGACCGCGCTGACCTTGGTATCGAGATGAAACTTGAGTCCTTCTTTCTCCAGCGCCTTCTGCAAGCCGACGGACATTTCCAGATCGAAACCAATCGCGATGCGCGGCAAAAATTCGACGACCTCGACGCTCGCGCCGAGCCGCGCCCAGACCGACCCGAGTTCGAGCCCTATCGCGCCGGCGCCGATGACCACGAGTCGCTCCGGCACCTTGTCAAACGCGAGCGCCTCGGTGCTGGTGACCACGGTTTTTCCGTCCACCTGCATCGAGGGCAAATCAATCGGCACGCTGCCAGTCGCGAGCAGGATATTTTTCGTCTTCAGTTCCTCCGTGCCGCCGTCGTTGCGCGCGACCGTCACCCGCCCCGCCGCCGCGACTTTGCCGGTGCCTTGGTAAACGGTGACGCCGTTTTTCTTCATCAAAAACGCCACGCCGCCGGTGAGCTGTTTCACCGTCGCGTCTTTGCGCTTCAGCATCGTCGGCAGATCGAGCTTCACGTCGCCAACGACCACACCGTGCTGCGCGGATTCCTTCTTCGCGAAGATGTAGTGATGACTCGAATTGAGCAGCGCTTTGCTCGGAATGCATCCGATGTTGAGGCAGGTGCCGCCGAGCGTTTTGTCTTTCTCGACGAGCGCCGTTTTGAGACCCAACTGCGCCGCGCGAATCGCCGCGACATACCCGCCGGGCCCGGAGCCGATGACCACGAGATCAAATTCTGCCATGGGGAATTTTAGCCGCGGATGAACGCGGATCAAACGCGGATGGGAGAAGGGGAAGAAGAGGAAAATGCCAGGCGTTTAAAGCCGACGCGTTCGCGGCCGAAGTTGATAAGCAAGCCGACGCGGATGCCGGTCGCTTTGAGTTCGTTGAGAAGTTGCGGCTCGTCGGCGAGCTGATATTCACGCGCGACTTTCAGTTCTACAATGACCGAGTTTTGAACCAGCAAATCCGCTTGGTAATCGCCGACGACCGCGCCCTTGTAAGTCACTTGGATTCTTGCTTCGAGTTCGGCGCTGAAGCCGCGTCGAAGCAACTCCACCTGCATGGCTTTCTGATAAACCTTTTCGAGAAAGCCATAGCCAAGAACATTGTAAACCTCGAACGCCGCGCCGATCACAGCTTGAGTAATTTCCCGGTGCTCAAGGTAAACTCCCGGCGCATCCGCAACGACTCCGCTATCGGAAGTCCATTCTTCCGAAACCCCTTCTTCCATCCGCGTTTGATCCGCGTTCATCCGCGGCTAAAAATCAGATCTCTAAGAGCAAGCGGCTCGGGTCTTCGATGCAATCTTTGATCCGCACGAGGAACGTCACCGCCTCTTTGCCGTCCACGACGCGGTGGTCGTAGCTCAGCGCGAGATACATCATCGGGCGAATCGCGATTTCGCCGTTCACCACGACCGGGCGCTGCACGATGTTGTGCATGCCGAGGATGCCGCTCTGCGGCGGGTTAAGGATCGGCGTCGAGAGGAGCGAGCCGTAGGTGCCGCCGTTGGTGATCGTGAAGCCGCCACCTTGCAAATCCGGCAGGCCAATTTTGCCGTCGCGCGCCTTTTTGGCGTAATCGACGATGTCTTTTTCCAACTGCGCAAACCCTTTCTTGTCGCAATCGCGCACCACGGGGACGAACAAGCCCTTGTCCGTGCCGACGGCGACGCCGATGTCGTAGAAGTTGTTTTGGATGAACTCGTCGCCGTCCATGCGGCCGTTCACGGCGGGGATGGATTTCAGCGCCTCAACCGTGGCTTTGATGAAGAACGACATAAAGCCGAGCTTGATGCCGTGCTTCTTCACGAAGGTGTCCTGCATCTTCGAGCGCAAGGCCATGACGCCGCTCATGTCGCACTCGTTGAACGTCGTCAGAATCGCCGCGGTTTGCTGCGCCATGACGAGTTGCGCGGCGATCTTGCGGCGCAGCGGGCTGAGCTTTTTGCGCGTCTCCCGGCCTTCGGTGGAAACTGTTGGCGCCGCGGACGCGGGAGCCGCTTTCTGGGCGCCTGGTGCGTCGCTGGGTTGAGGAGCGGCGCCCGAGGCGCCGCGCGCCTCGATGTAGGCGGTGATGTCTTCCTTCGTGATCCGCCCGCCTTTGCCGGTGCCGGTGATTGCGGCTGGGTCGAGTTTTTCTTCTTCGATCATGCGTCGCACCGCGGGCGAAAGCTCCGCGGATTGCGCGGCGCCGCCGCTGCCGGCGCCGGCGTCGCTCTTCCCAGCGGCCGCGAGATTGCTCGACTTCGCCTCTCCGCTCACCTTAGCGTCCGGCGATGGCGACGGCGCGGGTTTTGGCGCTCCGTCGCCGGTGGCGGCTCCAGCCTTGGCGGCCGGCGCGCCGCCGGCGCCTTCCTCGATCAGCCCGACGACCTGCCCAATTTTGACTTCCTCGCCTTCCGCAGCCTTGATCGACAATCGTCCCGCCGCTTCGGCCATGACTTCCGTGGAAACTTTGTCGGTCTCCAGCGTGAACAACGGCTCATTCGCCGCCACGGCGTCGCCGTCTTTTTTGTTCCAGGAGGCGATGATGCCGCTCGAGATGGATTCGCCGACGGCGGGGACTTTGACTTCGATAGCCATAAAATAGAGGGAGGAGCATCCGCGGATTCACGCGGATTAACACAGATTTTGTTTCGTAACGAGCAGAGCCGCGCGCCGTCTCAACCCAAAAAATAATCTGCGTTAATCTGCGTTAATCCGCGGATGAATCTTCAGAGTGTGAACGCCTGTTCGACGAGTTCGCGCTGTTCGAGGTCGTGGACTTTTTTCGCGCCGACCGCCGGGCTGGCGCTGGCGTTGCGGCCGGCGTAGAGCAGCGGCTTTTTCGGGCCGAGCAACTCGCCCAACAGCGGAGCGATGTAAAACCACGCGCCCATGTTCTGCGATTCCTCCTGGCACCAGACGAACTTTTTTGCGCCCTGGAAATTTTCCAGCACGGCACGCAGGCGCTCAGTGTGCAGCGGATAGAGCTGTTCGATGCGAATCAGCGCGACCTTGTCTTCGAGCTTCGCGGTTTCGCGTTGCGCGAGCAGATCGTAATAGACCTTGCCGGAACAGAGGATGACGCGCTCGGCTTTCGCCGCCGGGGTTTCGAGAATTTCCTCGAACGCGGCCTGCGTGAAATCGTCCACGCGCGACACCGCCTTGTCGCTGCGTAAGAGGCTCTTCGGCGTCATGACGACCAGCGGCTTGCGGAAGGGCCGCATCATCTGCCGGCGCAAGGCGTGAAAATACTGCGCGGGCGTCGTAAAATTGCAGACCTGCATGTTGTCTTCGGCACAGAGTTGCAGCATGCGTTCAAGCCGCGCGCTGGAGTGCTCCGGCCCCTGGCCTTCGTAGCCGTGCGGCAGCAGCAGCACGATGCCGCTCGGCCGTTGCCACTTGCTTTCGGCGGAGGAAATGAACTGGTCGATGACCATCTGCGCGCCGTTCACGAAGTCGCCGAACTGCGCTTCCCACAGACAGAGCATGTCGGGATAATCGAGCGAGTAGCCATAGTCGAAGCCGAGCACCGCAGCCTCGCTGAGGGGACTGTTATAGACGCAATATTGCGCTTGCTGTCCTTCGGCGAGATGATTGAGCGGGATGAAGCGCTCGGTGGTTTCTGCGTCGTAAAAAACGCTCTGCCGGTGCGAGAACGTGCCGCGCCGGCTGTCCTGGCCGCTCAAGCGCACCGCCTTGCCTTCGAGCAGCAACGAGCCGAACGCGAGCGCCTCCGCGAATGCCCAATCGAAAGGGCCGCCGTTGGCGAAAACTTCCGTGCGGCGGTCGAGCATCGCGCGCTTCAGCTTCGGCAGAATTTTGAAATTATCCGGGATGTGGGTCACCCCGGTGACGATCTGTTTTAACTGCTCCGGCGTGATCGCCGTCTTCACGGATTGGTGAGAATAATCCGGCTGATATTCCACCGCCGAACCCTGGAGACTTTTCTCCTTCGTGCCCTCCGCCGGCGTCTGCTCGGCCTTCGCTTTTGCGCGCACCTCCTGAAAGGCGTCTTCCTCTTTTTTCTCGAACTCGGCGCGAATCGCCGCGGCTTCGTCCGCGGAAATCCGGCCCGCCTCCGCGAGCCGCTCGGCGTAGAGCGTGGCGACGCTCGGTTGCTTGGCGACTTTTGCGTAAAGGTCGGGCTGGGTGAAACTCGGCTCGTCGGCTTCGTTGTGGCCGTATTTGCGGTAGCAGACGAGATCGATAAACACGTCGCGGCCGAACTGCTGGCGGAATTCCAGCGCGAGTTCCGCGCAGAAAACCACGGCCTCGGGATCGTCGCCGTTCACGTGCAGCACGGGCGCTTCGACCATCTTCGCCACGTCGGTGCAATAGAGCGACGAGCGCGCATCGGCCGGCAGCGTGGTGAAGCCGATCTGATTGTTCACGACGATGTGAACGGTCCCGCCCGTGCGGTAGCCGGGGAGCTGCGACATGTTCAGCGTTTCCGCCACGACGCCCTGCCCGATCACGGCCGCGTCGCCGTGCACGAGCAGCGGCAGCACGACGCGGCGATTCTCGGTGTCTTCCAAAATCCGCTGCCGCGCGCGCGCCCTGCCTTCGACCACGGGATTGACGATTTCCAAGTGGCTTGGGTTCGACGCGAGCTGCACGTAAACGTCTTTTCCGCCGATGTCCCGGTGCGCCTCGTAACCGAGATGATATTTCACGTCGCCGTCACCGTGCGCGAGCTTCGGGATAAAACCTTCGCTGAATTCGGTGAAGATGACCTGCAGCTTTTTCTTGAGGAAATTCGCCAGCACGTTGAGCCGGCCGCGGTGCGCCATGCCCATGACGATTTCCGCGACACCGTGCGCCGGGCAACGGTGCAGGATCGCTTCGAGCGCGACCATGAGCGTCTCGCCCCCTTCGACCGAAAACCGCTTCTGCCCGACGTAGCGGGTGTGCAGGAACCGCTCGAACGTTTCCGCCGCAAATAAATGGCCCAGGATCGCTTTTTGGAACGCAACCGACAGCGCCGGCTGATCGAGGCGCGCTTCGAATTTCTCGCGCAGCCAGTGACGCGCGCGCACGTCGGACAGGTGCATGAATTCCGCGCCGATCTTGTTCGTATAAATCTCCTGCAAGCGCGAAATCAGGTCGCGCAGCCGCATCGCTTTCCCTCCCAGGAACGAGCGGCTGGACACCGAAGCGTCAAGCTCGTCCGCCGCAAAACCGAGTTCTTTCAACGTGAGCAACGGCTGGTCCGGCCGCGGCTGCCCGAGCGGGTCGAGGTGCGCGAGTGTGTGACCCAGCGTGCGGTAAGCCTGCACGAGGCCATCGACCCGCGTTTGCATCTGCACGGCGGCTTCGATGGCGTTCGCATCGACAGCGCCAGCACGTGTTTCCGCCGCCGGCGCGGTCGCGCCATTTTTTCCGCGCGGCGGTTGCGAGGCGCCCAGCTCGAAGCCCTCGAAAAACGCGCGCCAGTCGGCCTCCACGCTGTTCGGATCCTGGAGGAACTTTTCGTAATTTTCTTCGAGCACAGGCGTGTTCCAACGCGCGGTGAAAGTCGTTTTCATGAGGGTGGACAACTTGGGGTCGAGTGGGAAGGCGGAAAACGTCGGAGAGAACCGCGGGAGCAGCACGCAAGCTAAAGACCGCGCCTCGGAAATCAAGCCGGGCGGGCAATTTGACACGCACGGGCGGCGCGCGATAACTCCCTCCTCACTTTATGCGCTCCTCGCCAAGCGTTTGGTCGCGCCTGCCGGCCGTTTTTCTCGTCTCCCTCGTCGTCGCGGCGGCTGCGCTCGCGCCGATTTTCCCCGTGGCGCGGGCGCAAATCGGCGCGACTGCCTCGCCGGTGCAGCCGCCCCCGCCGCCGGAGTTCGACCCGGCGACCGAGCCGGCCGTGCGCGCCGTCGCGCAGGTGATGCCGGCGGTGGTCAACATCGCCACCGAGCGCGTCATTCGCCGGCAGGTGCGCGATCCGTTCGAGGAGTTTTACGAACGCTTTTTCGGCGACGGCGGCACGTATGGCGGCCGCGTGATGCAGCAAAAGGTGAAGAGCCTCGGCTCCGGCTTTGTCGTGGACTCCGACGGGCTGATCGTGACCAACGAGCACGTTGTCGAGCGCGCCGCCGACATGAAAATCCAGGTTTCGTTTGCGGACGGCACCTCCTACCCCGCGCGGTATCTGGCCGGCGAGGCCAAGGCCGATCTCGCGCTCATCAAGATCGAGCCGCCGCGCGACGCGCGCGGAAAGGCGTTTCCGCACATCGACCTCGGCATCATCTCGCCGAACCTGCTCGGCCAGACCGTCCTCGCGCTCGGCAACCCGGTCGGCTACAACTCCAGCGTTTCGCGCGGCATTCTCAGCGCCACGAACCGCGAGATCACCATCGACAACGTCACCTTCAAGGGTCTGCTGCAAACCGACGCCGCGATCAATCCCGGCAACTCCGGCGGCCCGCTCATCGACCTCGCGGGGCGTCTGGTCGGCATGAGTTCGGTGAAAATGGCGTTCACCCCGCAAGGCACCCCGACGCAGGGTCTGGGCTTCGCGATTCCGGGTAAAACCGTGGCGAACAAAGTCGCCGAGTTGCGCCGCAGCGCGGCGAGCCAAAACAATAGCGGCCGCTCCGCCGCCGGAACCAGCGATCCCGGCCGGGACACCACGCCGAACGCGCGGCGGCTTTTCGGCCTCACGCTCAAGGCGCGTGACGACGGCGGCGACCCCGGCCTCGTGGTCGCCGCGGTCGAGGCCGACAGTCCGGCGTCAAAGGGCGGCATCCGCGCCGGCATGATCGTGCTCAAAGTCGGCACATATCCGGCGCGCGACGCCGCGCGCATCGACGCGCTTCTGCGCGAGGTGCCCGGCGGCACTGCGGTCGATTGGACCGTCGGCCCGCCCGGTGGCCGGCGCACGTTGCTCTCGGCGCAGGCCACGACCGTCACGCTCCTCGCGCGCACGACCCAGGAGCTGTAGCGGCAGTCCATGACCTCCCCTTTTGTGGGTCGTGCCCAAAAAGGCGGTCATAGACCGCCGCTACAATCGACTCGATCCCCCGCTAAAATCTCCGGTTGAACGCACGCGACTTTCGCATTGTCATTTCGTTCCCCTTTTCTCCACATGATCGAAGTCGAGCACCTGACCAAGCGCTACGCCGGCCACACCGCGGTCGATGATTTGAGCTTCACCGTCGAGCGCGGCGAGATCGTCGGCTTTCTCGGCCCGAACGGCGCGGGCAAGAGCACGACGATGCGCATCCTTTCCTGCTTCCTGCCGGCGACCAGCGGGCGGGCGACGGTCGCCGGCTTCGACGTGTTCTCCCAATCGCTCGAAGTCCGCCGGCACCTCGGCTACCTGCCCGAAAATGTGCCGCTCTACACCGAGATGCGCGTCACCGAATACCTCGACTATCGCGCGGCGTTGAAAGGCCTCAGCGGCCGCCGGCTGCGCGAGCGCGTCGGCGTCGTGAAAGAGCTGACGGACATCAAGGACGTGGAAAAAAAGATTATCGGCAAGCTTTCCAAAGGCTATCGCCAGCGCGTCGGCCTCGCGGAAGCGATGGTGCATGAACCGGACCTGCTGATTCTCGACGAACCCACGATCGGGCTGGATCCGAACCAAATCCGGCAGGTGCGCGACATGATCAAAAACCTCGGCGAGCGCCACACGATATTGCTCTCCACTCACATCCTGCCCGAGGTCGAGATGACATGCAGCCGCGTGGTCATTATTAACAAAGGCCGTATCGCCGCGGCCGACGCGCCAGCGAATCTGCCGGGCAAATTGCGCAGCGCCGGCAACATCCGCGTCGAGGCCGATCCCGGCGTCGACGACGCCGCGGTGGAATTGCGCAAGGTGCCGGGCGTGAAAGAAGTCACGCCGCTGGTTGCCGAAAGCGAGGACGGCGCTGCTTCACCGGCGAACGGCTACCGCAAATTTGAGTTGCGCGTCGAAGCTGGCGCCGACCCCCGCGCGGAAATTTATCAGCTCGCCGTCGCCCGCCGCTGGAAGCTGCGCGAACTCAGCCAACGCAAAGCCACGCTCGAAGACGTGTTCGTCGAGATCACGCACGCCGATACGCACTGACGAGTTGCGAGTTGCGGGTTGCGAGTCAAAGAAAAATACGCGCTGCCCGTCGCCCCGGCCAATAACCCGCAACCCGCAACCCGCAACCCGCAACCCGCAACCCGCAACCCGCAAC
>CAXTRS010000150.1:0-11017 GCA_964246635.1 uncultured Chthoniobacterales bacterium
TTATTGAAATAGCGGTCTGACGCGCTGGAAACGTCGTTAATCGAGCTTTTCTCGATTACTTTTTTCAAACGCCATAATTCTGGAATTTCATTCAAAAACTTACCTGCAATACACTGTCGAAAAAACGCGAATAAACATTGCTGCCTATGATTCGACAAATAGGATTCGTCTTCTATTATCTTTAGCCAGAGTATCGCTGGCATCTTGGCGTTTTTCAATTGGTTGATCGCACGCCGAAGGTTTTTGTCTTTACTCTGATGTGATTGGATAGTTGCAACAGCCCAGTGAAAATCACTGGCCCTGCTTACTACACAAGGAATAAGCAAAAACCAAACTGCAACTAGAAGCACATTCATTGTATAGTGTGATGCGTAGTTTTATCTGATTGACCACAGCAATTCCAAGTGATTGTAAGAGTTCGGCGCACTGTGTTTGAGGAAACTCCGCCTAAGCGACTGAACTCGTCCGGCGTCCTAATCACAGTAGAGGAGGGTAATTTGCCAGCATTCGGGTTGCAAGGTGTGAAGTCACCTCGAAGCTTATTTGGATTCGGGTTTTCGTAAAAGATGGCTTCTCCAGTGATAATGATTTTTACCTGCGCAACAAGCGGAACTCTTCGAAATCGTGAACGAATCACCGTCGATGAAATTAGACGTATTATCTGTGCTCACTTTTGCTCTAGCTGGCCACTTTTCTTGAATGCTTTCGGTGTGTGAATCACTGATTTTTCCTGTGCAGTCTTTAATTTCAAATTGCTTGGAAATCGTCTGTATAATAGTCCCACCGATCTTTGTTCCAGGCGTTATTGTCCAAGCTATCCTCCAGTCGAAGTCTCCGCATTTTCCGTCGCGTGGTTCTAGTATTGTTTTGAATCCAAGCGTTGGCACCCAGCCAAGCGCGTCGACATCAGATAACGGCGTGTTATTGACGAATACGTAAATGTTTATCCCTCCTTCTTCATCAATCGGATCTCTGTTTATCCACCTACCAGTTATTGGTTGGAAGTATCTGAAGCCATAGTAAGAGAGTCCGCTCTCCTCGTCAGTGTATTTGCTGCTCCAGCGAATCGGGTTGGCCTTGGCGATGGCCGCTCCAGTCACTTTGATCGGCTCGCCAAACGGTCCATACTCGTATTGCGCGCTGACACTGCCGTCAGTAGCCTTGACCAGCGCCGCCACATTGCCATTGCCGTCGTAAGCAACAAAATGGCTCTCGGCTGTTGGCTGGGTGTGGTCGGTCACAGCGAGCAACCCACCCACGCCCCCGGCGCCTTGCATCGTGCCTGAGAGGTCGCTGCCCCACAGATAAGTTCTCTGGAGCTGATTGTCGGCATTCATCTCGGCCAGCAGGTTCCAGCCGTCGTAGAGGAACTTTGTTGTCGCGGCAAGCTGGTAGGCGCTGCCGCTCCAAGTGTAGGTCTTTTTCTGCACCCGTCGGCCAAGGCCGTCGTAGGCGAACTCCAGCCGTTGTTTCGCTGTCGCCGGTGTGCTGGCGAGCGCCTCCATCGCGGTCAGTCGGTTCTCAGCGTCCCAAGTGTAGATCCAGCGTCCGTCACTGGTCAGGTTGCCGTCGAAGTCATATGTGAAGGCTTCCGGCGTCTTGGGCAGGAACACCCGGCCGGTCTGCTCGCCGACCACGTTCTCGCCGCTGGGACCCGCCCCGGCGCGCACGGCGACGAGGTCCAGCGCTTGGTCGATGGCCCCCTGGCTGTTTTCCACCCCCAGCGCCTTGTAGAAGTAGGTGTTCGCCTGCTGGCGGCTTGTCGGCGGCTGGTTGTTGACTGTGACGGTCGCCTGCGCGCTGGCTTGACCGATGACATCGACAAAGCCGGGCACCTCCCGACTCGTGTATTGGTTGAGCGCGTTGGCGCTGTAGGAGGCGCTTCTGCCATTGACGGCCGCTGCTCTGCGGTTGCCGATGCCGTCGAAGGTGAACCCATACTGCTGGCCGGCCCCACGGCACTGCCGTCGGCCCAGAGGCGGCCGGCTTCGCTGAGCTGGCCCAGCCCGTCGTAGCCGTAGAGCCACTGGCTCCCGTCGGCGAGCGTCGCGCCGTGCGCTGATTGGCCGGGTTGTAGCCATAGGTGAAGGCTGAGACGGTCGTCGCGTTTGGTTTGGTAGTGCTCACGCTATAGAGTCGGTCGAGCAGGTCGCGGCCGTGGCCGAGGGTCATGACGGTGGCCCCGTTTTGCTTGCAGGCAATGGAGTCGAGCAGGTCGGCCGCCGAGTTGGGCAGGTAGGCATAGGTGGCCGAGGCTGCTCCCTGGCTGGCGCTGCCCAGGCGCGAGGCGCCGTCGTAGCCGTAGCCTTGGCTGACGAGCGTCGCGCCGCCCGCGTCTTTGACCGAGAGCGTGTCCCGGCGCCCCAGCCCGTCGAGGTGGCTGGCCACTGTGAAGCCCGCCAAGGGGTCGGCCGTCGCCCAGTCGCTCAAGAGCTGGCCGTCGTAGTGATAAGTGATGGCCGAGAGCTGCGCGCCGGCGCTGTCGCGGCGGGTGGTGGAAAGGAGTCGGCCGGCCTGGGTGACGCTGACGGTCGTGGCGGCGTCGGGTGTGGTGACGGTGGTCGTGCAGGTGGCGCTGGCCGCGTCGCAGACCGTGGCGCTCTCGGTCGAAAGCCCAGCGCGGGTCTCCCAGCTTTGGCGGCCGTTGGGGGTTTGATCCACCACGGAGACCGTGAGCGGACTGTCCGCGCCGTCGGTCGTCCATTCGCTGGTGGTCGTGCGCAGGAGGGCGCTGCTGACGCCGTGCGCCGCGCCCGCGACGACGCTGCGCTGGGTGCGCCGGATGCGGTCGCTGCCGACGTAGTCGATCTGGCCGTTGCGGTTCATGTCGAGGGCGACGGTTTCCTGCTCGCCGCGGGCGTTGTAGGCGTAGAGCGTTGTCACGCCGTCGGGGTCTACGGTGCGCGCGAGCTGGCCTCCCGCGTTAAAGAAGCTCTGGGTGAGGGCGCCGGCGGCCGAGACCGTCTTGCAGGCGCGACCGGCGGGGTCGGTGTAGGTCTTGGTCCACTCGGTCTGCGCGCCGTTGTCGCCGACGCGCGTTTCTTGTTGCCAGGGGCCGGAGGCGGCGTCCACGCCGTAGGTGTAGAACAGAGGATGGGCCGCGGTGCCCCCGACGCTGAGCAGCGCATGGTCCTGCGCGTAGGTCTCGATGCGGGTGCTTCCGTCGGGATAGGTCGTCGTGCGCACCGTGTGGCCGGTGGCGCCGTCGCGAGTCTCCAGCGCGCTGGCAGGCGGGTTGAGCGCGTCGACGCTGCCGGTCTGCCGGCCGGCGAGATCGAAGGTGGCGGTGTTGGTGGTGATCAGCGAGTTGTCGCTGCCCAAGCGCTGGGTTTTCAGGCGGTTGCCGGCCGCGCCGCATGTTTAGATGAGCGTGACGCCGGCGCGGGTCTCGGTGGCGAGGCGCTTGAGCGCGTCGTAGCTGTAGGAAGTCGTGATCCCGTCGCGGTCGGTGCGTGAGTCCACGCCGCAGCAACCGTAGCTGGTCAGCTCGAAGCTGCCGTCGTCGTAGTCGATGCGCGGGGTTTCCTTGATGCGCTCGAGGCGATCTTCCAAGACCGGGGTGTCAATGGGCCCGATGACGCGTCCTACCTTGAGCAGCTCGGGTGCATCGACGTCAAAATAGCATCGCCCGCCGGTCAGAGCCTCGCCGATTGGCGTTCCCTCGATGGCGTCGGATCGACATCCGCGGCTGACAGCGGATCGGTGCCCTGCATCAGCTCGTCCCAGTTGCTCACCCCGTCGCCGTCGAAATCGGCGTTGAAAGGATCGTCCGTCGGAATGTCCGCATACCTCAACCGCAGAAAAAATTGGCCGGCCGACGAGGAGAAGCCCCAGGCGATGACCTGACCCGCGCCGGGTTCGAGCATCGGCACGTAGGTCCAGCTGCCACCCGCCAAATCGTCGCACTGCTGAACGAAATAGGTTCGCCCGGTTCGGCCCCACCACGAAAACGTGTAAGTCCCGCCAGCAGGGTCGGAGGAGAGAGAGAAGCGCCTTCGTTCGGGGCGGAAGCGGATTGCGCCGGAGCGGCTCCACCAAGCGCAAGCGTGAAAATTACGGCCAAAAACGCACGCACCATACCGCTCTTCCTCAGGGTCTGGGATTTAAGAAAACGCTGTTCTTCTTCGGCCAGAAGTTGATCGCGGTATCCTGCGGCGGCGCCGGGTGCGCGCGCGCTTGCGCGGCCTGCGCTTCGAGCGCGGCGATCTGCGCTTGACGCTGCTGGTGGCTGAGGAGCAACTGGGCGCGGTTTGCGTCGTAGCAGGCGTGCATTGCGTCCAGCACAGCGAAGGCATCACGGTCGTTCGCGACGCTTCCCTCGGAGATCAAATACGCAGAATATTTTGTCGGCAAGGCCGAGAGATTTGGCAGCGGCTGCCCCGCAAGGACAAGCGCCTGCACGGTGGCGCTGTCGAGCACCATGAAAGCAGCGTAGATCGTATCGGCGGTTTCAAATTCGCCCGACGCTGCTCAAGAGGTTGAAGTCGATGTTGCTGAAAACTCGCAGCGGAGCCTTGCCGTCAAACCAGCGCACCTCCGTAAACTGCCCGTCATACACGGTCGCCGAAAAGAAGATCGGGACGTAGCGTTTCAGCGCCCGTTGCTGCTGCCGTTGAAGTTCCGCCGGTGAGAGCGGCGGTGCCGGCGGTGGAGGCGGCGGTGACACCGGCAGGGTCGGCGGCACGACCCGATTGTAAACGACCGCATGGGTCCCGAGATGGAATGCTTCCCGGTGAAGAGTTTGCAAGGCGACCGCCGGAGGAGTGCTCGACGGCGGGGTCCCCTGCGCTCGGCTGGCGGGCCCGATAAGAAGGGGCAGGCCTGTGACAAGCAGGCAGGAAAGTCGCAGGTTTTTTCGACTGAAGCGAGCATAGACGACAGCCACTGGTCAGGTTTCTGTCCCAGCTAAGGGCATTAGCAGGCGCGAAAGCGGGCGAGACGATCCGGCACGGTCATCGCGTCGAGAGAAAATTCAGGTCCGGTAAAAGTATTTTCCGAGCGAGGCAATTCGGTAAAAGAAAAAGCGGGGGTCAGAGGCTCAGTGGCCGGCTTGTGAACCCTATGGGCTACTCTCAGCCGAATGGAAAAACTCTTGGACGACACGGAGTTGCTGTTTCCGTCGTCGCCGCGGTCCGCGACTGCCAACAAGGCCAAATGCAGGAATTAGCTCGTGACTCGTGCGCGCCGTCCCACGCCAGCAGCCGGCAATGTAAATCTACGGAATTCCTTAGTTAATCCAGGTTGCGCCGCTGCCCCTGCCTAGCCAGACCGTGAAGCATTCTGAAGCCTGCGCGGCAAGCTCGCAGGCCAACCGCAGGCGCCGCGGTTCAGCGTCATCGTCCGTGATACCGGGGGCAGCCGTTTCGACGTGAGAACTGGCGCGCGCTCTCTCTCACTTTGCTTTCGGCGGCGTGCGACGTTAGCGTGCGGCCCGACTTCCTGCCGTGAGAGACAACGACGACGATCCAAACAGCCGCGACGCCCACCGCCGCGACGCGAACGCTGGCGACCGCCTGCCGCCGAATCCGCGCGACGCCCGCCGGCCGGGGGGCACGCCGGTCGGCTCGCTCTTGCGGCCGGTGACGTTCGGGCTCATCGGCATGTCGGTCGCGCTCGCGCTGCTCTCGAACTTCGGCGGCAACAGTGCGCTGATCGGCCATTTCACGCTCAGCCAATACCCGATCCAGGGACATAACCCCGCCAGCCTGCTGCCGGAAATCCGCGCCGGCCAGTGGTGGCGGCTGCTCACGCCGATGTTCGTGCACCTGAGCCTGCCGCACATCATTTTCAACATGCTGGCGCTCGGCAATCTGGGCAGCCTCATCGAGCGGCAGATGGGTTCGTGGCGTTACCTCGTGCTGGTGCTCATGCTCCATTTCGTTTCGGAATTCGCGCAATACTTCGGCGCCGGCAGTTACAGCGGCGGCGGCATGTCGGGCGTCATCTTCGGGTTGTTCGGCTACGTCTGGATGCAGGGGAAATTCAATCCCGCCGGCGGGTTGGTGCTCTCGCAGCAGGACATCACGATGACGCTCATCTTTTTCCTGCTCTGCTTCACTGGTCTCGTCGGGCCGATCGCCAACGGCGCGCACGCGGGCGGGCTGATCTGCGGTGCGCTCATCGGCCTCGTCGCCGCGTTTCGTGCGAACGCCGACATCCTGCGCCGGCGCCAGGAATTTCAGCGCGCCATGCTGCCGGCCGATGAGCCGATGCACCTGTGCAAAGTCTGCGGCGCCACGGAGCACACCGCGCCGGACACCGATTTCCGCGTCGCCTCCGACGGCGAGGAATATTGCGAGGCGCATCTCCCCTCGCGGCAAAAGCGCGCGGGCGGCCAGCAGCAACAGCAACAGCAGCAGCCGGCCGTCTGACTTCGCACACACGCGCCGCGCGATCATCGTTCCTTCCTCACGCTCCTCCACAGGATGACCCCGGAAGCCCACGACCACCGCGGCGCCCACGACGAGGCCGAGGGGGAAATGCGCGCGCCGGCGGCCTCGGCGCGAGGATTTTCGCTGCGGGCGTTTCTGCTCGAGCTCCTCATCTATGGGTTGCTCGTCTTCGGCTATTTCTTTTTCGTGCTGCACTTTCTCGGCGACTGGCTGGCGGGGCTGTTTCGGGATCACCGCACGTTTTACGCGCTGGTGGCCATCACGCTGATCGTCGCCCAGGGTGTTGTGCTCGAAACGATCACCACCGGCTTGCTGCGGCTGCTGCGCGCGCGGCTGGAGAAATAAAAATCATCGCCGGCTCCTCACCATGGACTTCCCGATCTGCGGCCAGCACTTCAGCCCTTACGTCCTGGTCAGCATCGGGTTTGTCGTCGGCGTGCTCGGCGGATTTTTTGGCGTCGGCGGCAGCTTTCTCGCCGGGCCGGCGCTGCTGGCGCTGGGGATGCCGGGCAACTTTGTCGTCGGCACCGACATCGCGCACATTGTCGGCAAGAGCGTCGTCGCCGCCAAGACCCATCGCGCGCTCGGCAACGTGGACCTCAAGCTCGGATTGGTGATGACGGCCGGCACGATTCTCGGCGTCGAGATCGGCGCGCAGGTCATCCAGGTGCTCAAGCGCCACGGCCGCGCGCAGGTCGATTTCGCGGTCTCGATGGCGTTTCTCACCGTGCTGGTGTGCATTTCGAGTTTCATGGCGTGGGAAAGCTGGCAGACGCTGCGACGGCGAGGACGCCAGCGTCCGGACGAAGGCAAAGGCGAGCGCAACGCTGCGGATTCCACGGCGGCCGCCGGCAGCGCGCCGACGCCGGACGAATCGGCCTTCAGCCATTGGGCGACGCGGGTGCAGCGCGTCCATCTGCCGCCGATGATCAGCCTGCCGCAGTCCGGCATCGCGAGCATTTCACTCTGGATGGTGCTCCTCGTCGCGGTGGCAGGTGGATTTCTCAGCGGGTTTCTCGGCGCGGGCGGCGGGTTTATGCGGATGCCGGCGATGGTTTATTTCCTCGGCGTGCCGACGCACATCGCGGTGGGCACCGATCTTTTCGAGATCGTCGTCAGCGCCTCCTACGGCACGCTCACGCACGCGCTCAAGGGCAACGTCGATATTCTCGTCGCGCTCGTCATGCACACCGGCGCGGCGATCGGCGCGCAGATCGGCGCCATCGGCACGCAGTTCATCGGCGGACCCAAAATCCGGCTCGCCTTTGTGCCGCTCCCGTTGATCGGCGCCGCGCTGCTCATTTACAATCTGCTCACCGGTCACAAAGGGCATTGAAACGATGAACATTCTGGTTTGCAGCGACGGCACGCTCGAAGCGGAAAACGCGGTGCGCTTCATCGCCAATCTGCTCACCGCCCGCGGCACCGCCGGCGTGCGTGTGACCCTGCTCGGTGTCGCCGAGGAAGAGAAAAACATCGCCCCGCTCGGCCAGGCGCTCGAACGCGAGAAGCAGGCGCTGCTCGACCTCGCCGGCCTGCGTGCCGAAGTCATGACGCGCACCGGCGAGCCGACGCGCGAAATCCTCGCCCGCAGCCTCCTCGGGGACTACGACCTCGTGGTCATCGGCGCGCGGCGCAAAGGCGGCAGCGGCTTGTATTGGCGCTCGGCGCGGGCTTACGAAATCATCAAGACCGTGCAGGCGCCGGTGCTCGTCGTCGTCGGGCGGCGTGAGGGCGGCGTGAAGCGCGCGCTCGTTTGCACGGGCGGACGGCGCTACATCAATCAGGCGATCAAACTGACCGCGCGGCTGCTCGCCCCGGCGGGGGTGAGCGTCACGCTGCTGCACGTCACCGCGGAAGCGCCGGCGGTGTTCGCCGGGTTCAGCGGGATGAAGGCGAATCCGGCGAAATTGTTGGAAACCGAGAGCGATCTCGCGCGCAACCTGCGCGCGGAGTGCGAGACGTTTGTCGCCGTCGGCATGCCGGCCGAGGTGCGCTTGCGCGACGGCATCGTGCTCCACGAAATCGCGGACGAATTTCGCACCGGCAACTACGACCTCGTGGTCACCGGCAGCACGCTGGCGCGCGGCTCTTTGCGCCAATACATTCTTGGGGACCTCACGCGGGAGATCGTCAACCGCGCCGGTTGCCCGGTGCTGGTCGTGCGCTCCGGCACCCAGGGCGGCAAGCGGCCGATCTTTCTGCGGCGCAGCGGCTGGCGGGAGATGTGGAGGAAACTCGTGGGCGGCGGGTAAAACTTATGAAGAGCGCCTGCGTCGCACAAACATGTGCGCTGCGCGGGGCGCCCCGCCAGGAAGGCTCCGATTTCTTCTTTTTCGGATCGCGCCTTCCTACCGCCTCAGCCCCAGCAGGGGCAAACCCGGAAATTTGCCGGTGGCTTTAGCCACCGGAGCCATCAAAGAAAGGATTCCGCCCCGGCAGGGGGCGGCGGAAAGGATGCGCGTGCGCTGACACATGCCGAACCGAAGCTACGGCGATCCACTGCCCCTGCCGGGGCGAGATCTCTATTGGTAACGTGTTCCGGTGGCTAAAGCCACCGGCTAATCTCCAAGTTCGCCCCTCCGGGGCTGAGCTAAAGAGGAACCGCGCGCAATATTTGACCTCCATCAGAGGTGCAAATCCTGCTCTCCAAGCGGGCATTTTCACCATGCGCATCCCGCTGCTTCTGAGCCGCTCACCAAAACTCCGTTTCGCCTGCTCAGAAGCTGCCGCCTCCTTCGTCCTAGTGCTCGTGGCCATCGCGATTCTTTCGCTGATCGCCGGCCACCTGATCTTCAGCGCCAGCGTGCGCTATCACACCACCTACCAAAGCGCGAGCTGGCAGGAAGCGCTCATCGGCAGCGAAGCCGGCGTGGACCTCGCGATGAACGAACTGCGCAAGCGCGTGCTCCTCGGCCCTGACGCCGCGTTTCAAGCGACCGCCGGCTGGACGCTTTCCGACGCCGCCGGCACGCCCTACCCCGACAGCGGCCGCGCGTTTCCCGCCGACGGCCAGCCGCGGCCCTTCGGCGCGCACGGCGGCGAGGGCAACGCGACGATGAGCGCGCGCGTGTTCGTCGATGTCCCAGGCTCGGGTGACGCACCGGTCGGCGCGCAGAGCTTCGCGCAAACGCAGCCGCTGACGATCGACCCCTTTGTGTGCGAGCAGAACGACCGCGTCGGCTTCGATCCAGGAAGCCACTGGTGGTATCGCATCCGCGCGCTCGGCGTGACGGGCGTCAGCGGCCCCGCGCCGCGGCCGAGCCTCGACCCGCGCGACAACCGCTTGCGCCGGTTTTCGTTTTTCAACGATTGGCGCACCGGCCGGGCTGTGAGCGTGCCGCAGGTCAGCCGCCTGGTCGAAGTCGTCGCCAAGCCGCGCACCAGTTTTCGCAACGCCATCATGGCCGACCAGCGCATCGATCTGAACGACAAAGACGTGCTCATCGACAGCTACGACTCGGCGAAAGGGGCGTATGACCCCGTGGTGAACAATGGCGCCCTGGCCAACCTCGCCACCAACGGCCAGCTCATCAACGCCCACGGCGCCGTGGTGCGCGGCGACGCCATGACCAACGACGGCCGCGTCGCCGACGCGGAAAACATCAGCGGCCAGCAGCGCTCGGATTTTTACCAGGAGCTGCCGCCCGTGAAATCTCTCACCGGCTGGGAGACCGAGCCGAGCCGGCCGACGATCACGGACAACGCGACCTTCACCGCCAGCTCGGACCGCGCGGACCCAACCCGCATCCGGCTCAGCGGCATCAACCTCGGCGACGGCAAGACGGTCGGACTGCTCGGGCCGGTGAGCGGCGTTGACGGCTCGAGCCGGTCGCGTTCTTACATCAAGGTCTTCGTCGAAGGCGACATCAGCACACAGGGCACCGGCGCGATCGTCGTCGGTCAGGGAGTGAATGCGATTTTCTATTTCACCGGGGACGTCAGCCTGCAGGGCGACGGCTTGGTGGTGAACGGCAACGCACCCAGCCGCGTATTGCTCAACGGCCTCGAGCCGCCGCCGAACGCCGACGGCAGCCGGCCGAGCCGGGCGATCACGGTCGCCACGAACCAGGATTTTCAAGGCATGATCTACGCGCCGAATCACGACTTGCGGCTTGCGCAAACCGCCGCGGCCGACAGCGGCAGCAGCGCAAGCGGCGGCCTGCTCGGCACGCTGCTCGGCACGGTGACGGGTCTGGTCGCGGACACGACCTTGCTGCTGACCCACGCGTTGCCCCTCAGCCCCGCGCAAGCGCAGGACCACGCCGCTGGCTACAACGGCATTTACGGCGCGTTCGTGGCCAAGACGATCACCGTCGAGGCCAAGACGCACGTTCACTACGACGAAGCGTTGCGCGAAGCCGGGCCGGTGAATTATTTCGAGATCGTCAACTGGTTCGAGGACAACACGAGCCGCGCGACGGCGAGTTGGTGAACGCAGTGCAGCAGATCCGAAATGAACGAATGCGCGATAGCCTGCCCGGCCGTGAATTCAGTTGGGATCGCGCGCCGATGTTCTGCGGGTAGGGGGGGCGTCTCGCCTGCCGCCGCGGGCGTCCCGCCCGGGGCATGTGCCGAGCGGTAGATCGCATTTTCACGCTCGGCGTTTGTGCGCCGCGCGAGAC
>CAXTRS010000151.1:0-10988 GCA_964246635.1 uncultured Chthoniobacterales bacterium
GTGCGCGGCATTTATTACGACTATTCGCGCGACTCCGGCGTCATCCTCATCAACCGGAAAAACTTCGAGCAGCACTGGCACGATCCGCGCGTGATGTCGGTCGCCTTGTATTTGAAAGACGGCGTCGAGCTCGACCGCGTCGCCGGCGATTTGCGCGCGCGATTCAACACGCGCGGCGAGTTTTTGATTTATTCCAATCGCTCCCTGCGCGAGCGCGTGTTCGAGATTTTCGGGCAGACATTTCGCATCACCGGCGTCCTGCGCTCGATCGCGGTCGTCGTCGCGGTGATCGGCATTTTCCTGACGCTCACCACGCTCATCGCCGAGCGCGAACGTGAACTTGGCGTCCTGCGCGCGCTCGGCGCTTCGCGCGCGCAGATCGGCGCGCTCGTGCTCGGCGAGAGCGCGCTCATCGGCGCGCTCGCCAGTATCCTCGGAGTCATCGCCGGGTTGGTGCTTTCGCTGGTGCTGACGTGGGTCATCAACAAGGCGTTTTTCGGCTGGACGATCCAGCTCGCGATCCCGTGGGCGACGGTCGCCGCGACGCCGCTCTGGATCATCCTCGCGGCGCTGCTCGCGGGCGTGCTGCCGGCCCGGCGCGCGTCCTTGGTGCCGATCGCCGCCGCGGTGCGCTCGGAATGAACGGTCGAATGCGCGGCCTTTCGGGACCGTCGAAACGATTCCTTCATCAACACTCCCTTCCTTCCTGCTTATGAAACTCCTGCTTCGCTCCGTTCTGTTTCTCGCTTTGTTCGCTGCCTTTGTCGCAAACGCCTCCGCGCTGGAAATCATCAGCGCGCGCTGGGGCCGCGGCCGCCGCTGGGCCGACGTGCGGGACGCGGTCATGCACCAGCTCGCGCGCGGACACCGTTCCTTCGAGGCCTCGAACGACGTCCTCGGGATTGATCCAGCGAAGGGCGACGAAAAATTTCTCGAAGTCGTCTATGCCGACAGCACCGGGCGCACGTATTCGGAACGTGTGAAGGAGGGCGACAAGTTTCGCTTCCGGGTGGAGGAAAGTTATGCGCCCGCGCCGGTGCCGGTGCCGCCGATCGTGGACGAACGCTTCGGCGGCGGGCCGCGCGGCGGGCCGCGTTTTGAAGACGAGGGTCGCGGCGGTCCGGTCGTGGCGAGCGGCACGGTGCGCATCGTCAACAATTACCCATATCCGGTCCAGATTTTCACCATCGGAGCTTCTGGCGAGCAGCGTTTTGTCGCCTCGCTCAGCCCTGGGGACCGCGTCACCCCGCAAGTGCGGCCGCGGCCGGGCCGGCGCTGGATCGTGACCACGCAAGACGGCGTCCGCTTGCGGGGTTTTACGACCGGCCTGGGAGCCGAGCAGATCGTGTTGCGCTGAGAATAAAAGATGACAAGGGCGCCAGCGCGCATTGCGCGGACTTTGCGACGGTTGGTGGCGGGCTGCTGTGCGCTCGCCGCCACCGGCGCGAGCGTCGCGTGGGCAGCAGGGCTCCAGAACGATTGGCGCACCGCGACGCCCGGCTGGCAATACCGCTTCCCCGCCGACCACGCGGCGCACCGCGATTTCAAAACCGAATGGTGGTATTTCACCGGCCATTTGCGCGATGACGCTCACCGCGGCCGCGAGTTTGGCTACGAACTGACGTTCTTCCGCCAGGGTGTGCTGACGCCGGGACGCCGTCAGGTCGCTCCCGCTGACGGCAACGGGGAACGCTCGCGCTTTGTGCAGAACGATTTCAAATTCGCGCACCTCGCCGTGACCGATCTCGCGGGCCGGCGTTTTCATTTCACGCAAAAAGCCACGCGCGGCGCGTTCGGCGAAGCCGGCTTCGGGGACGGCGACGCAGCCGACTCGCGATTGGCATGGATCGAAGGCTGGGAACTGCGCGTAGAAGCCGATGGCTCCTGGCGCATCTGCGCGCGCGCGGCGAATCCAGATGTGGCGCTCGATCTGCGTTTGCGGCCGACGAAAGCTCCGGTCGTCCACGGCATCCCAGACGAAGGCATCAGTCGCAAAGCCGAAGGCGCAGGCAATGCGTCGCATTACTATTCGCTCACGCGGATCGAAACCTCAGGCACGCTCACGCTCGGGGGCGAGGCCGCAGCGTTCGCGGTGCGGGGCGAAAGCTGGTTCGATCATGAATGGGCCAGCAATGGGCTTTCATCCGAGCAGATCGGCTGGAACTGGTTTTGTTTTCAATTCGACGATGGCTCGGAGTTGATGCTCTACGCGATGCGCCGACGCGACGGCTCCATTGACCCAGTCTCCAACGGAACGCTCGTCGCAGCGGATGGGAGCGTGACGCATTTGCGGCGCGAGGATTTTTCACTGCACCCGGAAGGCGGCGCTTGGCGAAGCCAGCGCACCGGTGCGACTTATCCGACCGCGTGGCGGGTAAGAGTGCCGGCGCAGAGTTTGGATTTCACCGCGCGCGCGCGGTTGGACGAGCAGGAACTGGCGTTGCCGCAGCTCGCGTATTGGGAAGGAGCGACGACGGTCGCCGGCACACATGCAGGCCAACCGTTGCACGGTCGCGGCTACATGGAACTTACCGGCTACGCCGGCGCGCTAGTCGGGTTAAGTCGTTAGAGGTAGGTGCGTCCCTACCTTTTGGCTTTCAAAATCACCTGCGCCGCGTTGCGTCCGCTTGCGCCGAAGACGCCGCCGCCGGGGTGCGTGCTGGCACCGGTGAGATACAAGCCCGGGATGGGCGTTCGGTAGGTCGAAAGCTCTGGCAGCGGACGAAAAAAGAACATCTGGTCGATGCTCATTTCCAAGTGCATGACGTTCGCGCGCAGCAAGCCGAGCTTGCGCTCGATTTCGAGCGGCGTTTGGATGTAGCGGTCGATGAGCGCGCCACGCATGTTTGGCGCGTAATCGCAAACCACGTCGTAAATCTTGTCGGCTTCGCGCTCCGCGATCGCGTCCCAGTTTTCGCCGTTGCGCAGTTCGTAGGGATGATACTGCGCCCAGGCGAAGAGGACGTGTTTGCCCGCCGGCGCGAGGGTCGTGTCGAGCGCCGAAAAAGTCATCGCGAGCACCGCGGGCTTTTGCGGCGGCACGCCGCGCTGGTAGTCGAGAAATGCTTCGCGCAGATACCCGCGCGAGGGACAGAGCAGTTGCAGTGACGAATGGCAGGCTGACACGCCGCGCGCGTCGCTCGGCTGCGCGGCGGAATAGCGCGGCAATTTGCTGACCGCGTGACGCACGATCATGCCGAAACCGTTGCCGACCCGGAGGTGTTCGACGCGCCGGCGCAGGTCGGCGGGCACCAGCGCGGGATCGAGCAGTTGCAAGAAGGTGGTCTGCACGTGACAGGCAGCGACAACGTTCTGCGCGGAAAAATTTCCCGCGGCCGTTTGCACCTCGAAGCGCGCGCCACTGGCACCGGCTTGGATGCGGCTCACCGGCGCATCGACGCGCACTTCGCCACCAAGCGACTTGAGACCGCGCGCGAGCGCCTGTGTCAGCGCGCCCGACCCGCCTTTGGCTCGCCACGCGCCGGTCTTGTGAATCATCGCCTGCCAGCCGACGAGATCGCCCGAGGCCACTTCGTCCGGCGGCGGCCCGCTTTGCGCCGCCAGCCAAAAGAGCGCGGTGCGCAGATGCTCGTTCTCGAACGTCTCCTCAATGAGCCGGCCGTAGCTCGTCATGAACTGGCGCGTGGTGTCGAGCGAACTCCACAGCCGGCGCGACCCGCTCTTGAACAAGTTGCGCTTGAAGATCGTGCCGAAGATCGCGCCGGGAGTCGGCGGTTTCAGAAAAATCTCGAAGATGCCTTCGTTCAGCTCGCCGAAGCGCCGAATGAAATCGCGATAGGCGTCGGCATCGCGCGGGCTGATCGCGGCGATGCTCGCGCAGGTCCGTTCGAGATCGCGAAAAAACGTGATGCCGTGGTCGGTCCCTTTGATGGGATAAAATGCCCACGGGTCCATCTCGAAATACTCCAGCCCGTGCCTGGCGAGTTCGAGTTCCTCCATGATCGGCGTCGCACGAAACATGATGTGCGCCGAGCTGCCGACATCGAAGCGGTAGCCAGGCACGATCTCTTCCGTGCAGACCGCGCCGCCGACGACGGGGCGGCGTTCCAGCACGAGCACTTTCCTGCCCGCCTTTGCCAGGTAGCAGGCGCAGATCAGCCCGTTGTGCCCGGCGCCGACGACGATGACATCGGAAACACTGCTCATGCCTTCGCGTCCGACACGAGCGGGAGCACGAAATGGTGCGCCGTGATGTCCATGCGTTTCAGCAGGTAAAAGCGGTGCGCGCCAAAACGCTGCACGCCGGAGTCGAGCGTCAGTGCCGCGCAATCGTACCGGCGCGCTTCGGCCACGAGCCAGTCGAAAAGTGCCGCGCCGAAACCGCGCGAACGGTCACTGCCGCGGGTCACCAAGTCATCGACATACAAATAGCGGCCCGCGTGCAGATTTTCGCCGAAGCGATAACCAGCCACCGCGCGCACTTCGCCCCCGCATTCCGAATACGCGAGCCGATAGCCGTCGTTGGCGATCTGGCGCTGCACCTGCGCGACAAATTCGTCCGGCTGCTCGAAGCGCGGGCGCAGCTCGCGCATCACCGCATGGCAACGCAGAATGTCGTCGGCGGTTTGCGCTTCGGCGATGATCGTGGTTTCGGGAACGGACATGACGGAAAAAAATACCCGCCGCGCGGGCGGTCGTGACGATGCTGCGCCGCCGCAGCAGCTCGGGCAAGATTTCTTTACGCGCGACCCGCTCACCTGCGCGGTCGAGCTGATCGGTTGCGAGCTGGTCTGGGGTGCGTGCCGTGGCCGCATCGTCGAAACCGAGGCCTATGCGGCGATCGGTGACGAAGCGTGCCACACGTTTCTGCGCCGCGGCGCGCAGCGCTTCGTGGACACGCATCCCGCAGGCACGGCCTATATCTATCTCAATTACGGCATTCACTGGCTGCTGAATGTGCTGGTGAAAGGTCGCGCCGGACCGCGAACCGACGGCTTCGTGCTCATCCGTGCACTCGAGCCGCTGGCAGGATTGGCGGCGATGCGCCAGCGCCGTGGCCCGAGCATCGACGACCGCCACCTTTGCTCGGGGCCGGGGAAATTGACGCAAGCCTGCGGCGTCCCGCCGACCTGGCACGGGCGCAGTCTTTGCGCCGATCCGAAGCGAGGATTTTACGCCCGACCCACCGATGAACCGGCAGCACCAGTGGTAGCCGACGTCCGCATCGGGATCAGCCGCGCCGCCGACTTGCCGTGGCGATTTCTCCTGGCGGGGAGCCGTTGCGTCAGCCGGCCGGCGAAAGCGGGCGGGACACCGGTCGTGCGGCGGCAATAACGCAAAAAACCAAGGGCCGCGCCGCTGGCCTGGCCCGAGTTGGGTCAGGCGGAACGGACGCGGCCCCTGGCGCCATCGGGCGGCAGCCCGGCGGCGATGGTTTGAGGGTGAGAATTTACTTCGAGGTGCGCGTGCTAACGGACGCGGAAGAACCAGTGCTGGAGGTCTGAGCCTTGGCGGCGCAGGCGTCCAGACCGACCACGGCCATGGCGGCCAGCGCGAACAGAGCGGTGAGTTTGAAGAGTTTCGTCATTTGTATTTTTCACCCCCTTTCAAGGGCAGAGAACCGAAGTGAGCTTGCTTTTGCCTCATCGGCCCCCGGTTGGCAAATGGATTTAGGCTTTTCGCCAGCGACGGCACAGTTCAGCCTTCTTCGATCCATACCTCCGCGCCGACTGGGACGAGATCGAAGAGCGCGATCACATCCGCATTGCGCAAGCGCACGCAGCCGTGGCTGGCGGGCTGGCCGATGCGGGCTTCGTGGTTGGTGCCGTGGATGTAGATGAAGCGTTCGCGCGTGTTCGCGTTGTGCGGCTCCGCGCCTTCGAGCCACAAAATGCGCGACAGGATCAGGTCTTCCGCATCGCTGGCAAGCGCGTCGTCGGGGCCGGTCGCGGGGTCGGGCTGACGTGAGTTGAAGACGGTGCCGGCAGGATGGCCGTGGCCGATTTTTTCGCCGATGCGGAAGCGGCCGAGCGGTGTGCGCAGGCTGCCCGGCTCGGTGCCGAGTCCGAAGCGCGAAGTGGAAACCGGGAACTGTCGCAACACTTCACCTGATGCGGCATCAACGACCTCAAGCGTCTGCGCGGCGATGGAGACCCGGAGTCCGACCGCCGCCGGTGCTTCGGGCGACGGTGACGGGTGGTGATTGGAGTTCCTTGCGCTTGCCATTTGCATCCGACGGCCGAGAGCATACACTCGCCGTCCTGTCGCGCCAGCCGTTGGCCCGGCGCTTCCGTATGACCCGGAAATTCTCATCTCCATCGGACGTCGCCATCGTCGGCGCCAGCGGTGCGGTCGGGCAGGAAATGCTCGCCGTGCTCGCGCGCCGCCGGTTCCCGGTGAAAAACCTGCGCCTGCTGGGCTCCGAGCGTTCCGCGGGAAAGAAGGTGCATTGGCAGGACGAGACGTTCGTCATCGAGCCGCTCGGGCCGGACTCATTCGTGGGTGTGGACCTGGCGCTCTTCAGCGCGGGCGCGAGCGTGTCGCGCGAGTTTGCGCCGCGGGCCGTGGCGGCAGGCGCGGTCGTCGTGGACAACTCCTCCGCGTTCCGCATGGACGACGCGGTGCCGCTGGTGATTCCCGAGATCAACCCGAACGACGCCCGGCAACACCGCGGCATCATCGCCAATCCGAATTGCACCACGGCGGTGGCGCTCATGGCGTTGGCGCCATTGCACCGGGCGTTTGGATTGAAGCGCGTGTTCGCCGCGAGTTATCAGGCCGTCAGCGGCAGCGGCGCGCGCGCGATCGAGGAACTGCGCGCGCAGGTGTCCGCGCTGGAAGCCGGCCAACCCGCGTCGGTGGCGGTGTATCCGCACCAGATCGCCTTTAACGTGTTGCCGCAGGTCGATGCGTTTCTCGAAAACGGCTATACGAAAGAAGAGATGAAAATGCAGAACGAGGCGCGCCGCATTCTGCATCTGCCGGGCTTGCGCGCGTCGGTCACGTGCGTGCGCGTGCCGGTGTATCGCGCGCATTCGGTCGCGGTGCAGGCGGAGTTTGAGCGGCCGGTGTCGCTCGATGCCACGCGCGCGGCGCTCGGTGCCGCACCGGGCTTGAAAGTCGTCGATGACCCCACGCGCTCGGAGTATCCGCTGCCGCTCGCCTGCGCCGGCCGGGACGACTGCCAGGTCGGCCGCCTGCGGCTCGACTGCGCCTTGGATAACGGCCTCGCCTTTTGGGTCGCGGGCGACCAGCTCCTCAAAGGTGCTGCGCTCAACGCAGTGCAGATCGCGGAACTGCTCTGAGTTCCCTGCCGTTTCGCGCGATGCAACTCCCGGCTTATCTCACGGCCCAACGTCGGCGCATCGACCGCGCGTTGGACGCCGCGTTGCCGAAAGAGACGCGCAAGCCGCCGACGATTCACCGGGCGATGCGTTACAGTCTCTTTGCCGAAGGGGCGAAGCGTTTGCGGCCGATCCTTTGCCTCGCCGCGGCAGAGGCGTGCGGCGGCGCGGCGGGCGCGGCGCTGCCACTCGCTTGCGCGGTCGAGTGCGTCCACACCTATTCGCTCATTCACGACGACCTGCCGGCGATGGACAACGACGATTTCCGTCGCGGCCGGCCGACGTGTCACAAGGTGTTCGGCGACGGCATGGCGGTGCTGGCGGGCGACGCGCTGCTCACGATTGCGTTCGAGCTGGTCGCGCGCGCGCAGACCTGGCCGCGCTACGACCTGCCCGCGCTCGGGAAGGCGCGGGCAGTGGCGGCGGGCAGTCTCAAGCTCATCGCCGGGCAAGTCGCCGATCTTGAAGGCGAAGGCAAAGCGCTCGACCTCGCGCAGCTTCGCTTCATTCACGAGTGCAAAACGGCGGCGCTGTTGACGACGAGCATCCGCTTCGGCGCGATGAGTGCGAACGCGGACGCCGCGACCTTGCGCGCGCTCACGACGTTTGGCCGCAGCCTCGGACTCGCGTTTCAGGTGATCGACGACATCCTCGATGTCACGCAGACCAGCGAGAAACTCGGCAAGAGCGCGGGCAAAGATGTCGCCGCGCAGAAGGCTACCTACCCTGCCCTGCTCGGTCTCGATGGCGCCCGCGCCGAGGCGCGGCGCTTGACCGCACGCGCGCACGCCGCGCTGCGTCCGCTCGGGAAAAAGGCGGAGACGCTCCGCGCGCTCGCCGATCACCTCCTGGCGCGGGAATATTGAGCTTCAGCGCACCGCCGGCGCCGACGTAGCAGCGGCGAGCTTTTCATAAAACCGCAGCGCCTCGATCGGACGTTGAAAATCCTTCAGCGGGTAAACACCCCGCCGCAAACCGGCCGATGACGGATCGCGGATGAGATAATCGAAGCCGTCCTTGCCCATGACGACGACAAAGTGCGTGATGCCGTTCGGCAAACGCACACGCACGATCACCGGATTCCCACGCTTCAAGTTGGAATCCATCAAGGCGTAAGAGGGCAGGTCTTCGTAGGCATGCCGCACGCGGCCCGGTGCGAGCGGTTCGACGCCCTCCCATTTCAGCCAACCCTGCTCGGTGTAGCCGTCGTGCTCGTCGAGAAACTGGTTGAGACGGCCCGGATCGGTGTCCAGTCCGTAGAAACGCAGGATCATCGCAGCTGAACTCACCGCGCAGCCCGCCTCGCCCATCGTCTGGTCTGTCGGTCCGAGCTGGTCTTCGCCCCATTGCGGGTCGTTCTGCGTGAACAGCGCCACGGGCAGCTCGAGCCGCGGCCAAAAATACCAGCCGCCGCTGGGTGCGAGCAGCGGACGCGGCTGGTGGTAATACTGATCCCAGGCGCGTTTGCCGAAAAAGGTGCCTGCTCCGAGTCCGACGCACAACAGCGCGAGGAGGAACAGACGCAGCCCGCGTCGTTTTCGCGGCGGGAGTTCGTGCAGCAATCGGTGGGTAACGACGGCGCTCATCAATGGCACCTTGCACCGTCCCGCCCGAGCCTTGCAAGCTTGAGAAAATGCTTCCTCGGCTGTCGTAGAGGTTATCGGCGTTTGCCCGAAAACAGAACGGGCGGTGAACGCACGAAGCGCTCACCGCCCGCTGCAGAGAGAGGCGTTTGCGGAGGGGTCCTCTCCCTGCGGGGGAATCTCTCGGTTCGGCGGTCTCAGGCCGTCACCGCCGCCGTCTGGCGGCGACGCGCGAGCAGGCCGAGCAACCGGCGGCCATTACGCAACGCGACGAGCGCGACCCCGAACGCCGCAAACACGCTCCAATGCGAAAATTCCGGCACAAACTGATCGAGCACCACGCCGTCGATGGAGACGTTGACGCCGCAGTTGTTCGGCACATCGGCGAACTTGAAAGTCGTCGCGCCGCTGCCGGTCGCGGTGAAGGTGAAGGTTTGCGCGTCCCAACCGGCGTTCGCACGGCTGACATCCGCCGGGTTCGACGCGGTGTAGAGCAAGCCGCCGCCGGTATTATAGCCGGCGCCGCTGATGTTGAGCGTCATCGAGGCCACGCCGCCAGCACCTTGCCCAACCTCGGTATTGAGGCCGAAAGAAAGCGTATATTTCTGGCCAGCAACGAGGTTGACAGTCTGCGAGATAAAGCTGCCGATGGTGAAGGCGCCGCCCGTCGAGCTGTCGAGCTGCACGCAGTAGTTGCCGCTCTGCGCGTTGGGAATCCAGCTCGCGGTGGAACCGGAGTGCGCATAATAGACGTTCGCACCGGGGCCATTGCCGACGCCCGTCGTCCAGCCCGTGATTTGAGAACCGGCGCCGACTCCGACGTAATTCGAGGTCAGGCTCGAACCCGGCGATTCGAAACTGCCGTTGGTGAAGAGGTTTGCATTCGCTTGCAGAACCATGCCAACCGACGCCAGGAGGCCCAAAAGAAGTGAGTTTTTCCGCATGGGCCAGATTTTTAGCGAGAAATGCGAATGTCGTCAATCAAAAATGACAAAATATTTTCTCAAATCCGCATTTTTTCGTATTCAAGAATGATGCCACGGAGCGCAGATTTACAAAATTAGTGTGCCTGATTCAGTAATTTCTTTTCTTCCGGCAACAGTTTTCCTCCTGCGGCGAGATCCAAATACGGCTTGGCCGTGTCGCGCTGGCCAGCGGCGGAAAGCACCAGGCCATAGACCAAAGCCACGGTCGGCTCGCGGAGTTGATCCGCGCTGAGTGCCGCCAGCGCCTGCACGGCGTCGGCCGGTTTTTTTTGCCAATACAAGCTGAGCGCCTGGGTGGAAGCGACCGTGGGATTTTTCGGATTTTGCGCGAAAAGCTCGGCGGCAATTGCGTGCGCGGTGGCGAGATCGTTGCCGAGCAACAAGCAGAGATACGCGTAGTTGTTGCGCACCGCCGGGTCGTTCCGATTGGCCTCGAACTGGCGTCGCGTCACCGCGAAAAGGCGCTCGGTGTTTTCTGCGTTGCTGTAAAGCCGAAACAGGTTTTGCAGCGCGATCCGCTGCGGAAGCGACGGCTTCTCCGCAAGCTGCCACCAAATCGCCTCGGCCTCCGCCGTCCAGCCCCAGCTCGCGGCGATCTGGGCGAGGAGGAGCGCGTTTTCGGGCTGCGTCTGCACGCGCGTGGTCAGCGTCTTCCATAACTCCGGGTAAGCCCCCGGTTCGATCTCCCGCACGGCGCGCGCGAGCGTTGCCTGGCGAATGAAATCCACCTGCCCCCAGTCGCCCTTTTCCACGACAGCGCGGAGCGCCGGCCAATCTTTGAGGCTCATCAAGGCGTCGGCGAGCGCCACGCGCGCGGGCGTCTCCTCCGCGGCCGCGATGCCGCGCTGCTGCGCTCCCTGCACCCAGGTCGCGGCTGCCCGCGAGCGTTCGTGCGCAATCATCCAAGAGACAAGCGTCGAAATGTTGCCCGCTTTTTCCTGCGCTTCTTCCTGCAAACGTTTTAGCGAATCCGCCGCGCTGGGCGCGCTGCTGCGTTCCTCGGCTTCAAGCGCGGAAAGCCGGTCGCCGAACTCCGCGCCAGGCGTTTCTTTCAACGCGCGCCCGAGCGCGCGGGCGCGCGGGAGGTCGCCGCGGCGCAGGGCATCGGAGAGGAG
>CAXTRS010000152.1:0-10986 GCA_964246635.1 uncultured Chthoniobacterales bacterium
CTGCGCAGCTGCTCGGGAACGGGCGCGCCGGCGGCCTTGGCGCGGTCTCCGGCACGGGCGGGCGGGGCCGCGGCGAGCGCGGGAAAGAGACCGAACGCAAGGAACGCAGCGAGAGCGGAGCGGTGGGAGAAGGAAGTTTTCATGACGGTAGGCGACAGGACGGTTTTCCTGTCACCCACCGTGGAGCGGAGTCGCGCTCTCTCGCAATACTCCCTTGGGATTATGCCATCCGCCCATGGCGGCCGGCTCTGGGCGTTCCGCGAGGAGGCCGGCTGAGCCACCGGCCCTGCGGCGCCAGCTCACCGCGCCAGGCGGTAGTTCGTCTTCATGCTGACCTGCCGTTGCCGGAACTCGTAGAA
The DNA here is from genome assembly GCA_964246635.1 of uncultured Chthoniobacterales bacterium. Taxonomy (GTDB): domain Bacteria; phylum Verrucomicrobiota; class Verrucomicrobiia; order Chthoniobacterales; family SZAS-18; genus JAFAXH01. The sequence goes on from CAXTRS010000152.1 coordinate 360, forward strand.
CGGCGCCTTGATCGCGATGTGGATGCGGAAGCTCAGCGGGCCGAGGTCACCGTTGGGCAGGGTCTGGGTGCCGTAGGCGTAGTCGAGTTGGTTGACCGAGGCGATGAGTGCCATGGTCACCGGCGCAGTGAGGCTGCCTTCGCTTTGCACGACCGAGTCGGTCGCTTTGTCGATCCAAAAGCGGCCGTGCAGCGCGTTGACGACGCGTTCTTCTTTCGTGGCTGCCGATGCTCCTGGCTTGGGTCCGAAACGCAGCACCCAGCAGTCGCGCCCGCCGATCGTCTCGCTGCCGTCGAGCGTGTAGTTGTAGTGCGGCGCGAGGTTTTTCAGGTCCATCACGGCCTGCATGCGCTGGCTGCTCTTCGCTTCGCGCGTCGCCTTCGCTTGTTCCTCGGCGGTGGCGTTGGCGTCCGGCGAGAGCTGGGTCGAAAACGTGATCTTGCCGCCCGCCCGGCCGACCGCGTGCGTCGTCTTCGCTTTGAGGACGTTGCCAGCCGCGGCGAGCCGCTCGGTTTTCAGCTCGAGATCGAACTCGTAGCCTTCCCGTCGCTTGCGATTTTGCGCATCGCGGGCGACGACGCGCGCGACCAGGTCGTCCGCCTTGGGCGGCGGCTCGTCGGCGTCCATCGAACCCGGAAAAACGGCCAGAAATGCGGTCATGCAAGCAAGGCGAAAGAGAGTGGACATGGCAGGAATGGCAGGCTCGCGTGGCGCGAAAGCCGGGATTCTCGCACAGAAACCTCGCGGGCGCGCCGTCACTCCCGCTTGCCTCCCATCGCGCGACGCGGGTAGCGTGATGCCAATGTGGCTTTCCCCCGAAACTCTCCTCCGGCAGGCTCCCGGATTTCGCCTCGCCAGTGCGCTCGCTTTGGATGCTGGTGGCCGTGTGCTGCGGCCTGCTGCTCAGCGCTTGTCCCGCGGGCTCCAGGGCCGCCGGCCCGCCGAGCGAGGCCGAGATCAAGGCGACGATCGAAAAGAGCTTCAAGGAGACCTATGGCGCGGACTACGGCGGGGCGAACTTCGACAAGGTGCTGATCACATTCCCCGGCCCGGCGCAGACCGGCGCCTCGGTGAACAAGCAGATGGGCCGCGGCGAAGAAGCGCGTCCGGTCTGGCCGGTGAAGATCCCGGTAAAAATCACCGTGACCTATTCGAACAATCCGACGGTGCGCAACGTCGAGCGCGGCGTGAAAAGCGACGACGTGTTTTTCTTCTACAAAGACGCGTTCAATGCCTGGAATTTTCGCACCGGCTCGTTGTGAAAGCGCGGCGCACCGGCTTTCCGCGTGCGGGGTCTTGATGTAGCTTGCGCGTCCCATGGACGCCCCGCCGAAATCCGAGCCCGCTGCGCCGGCGCCAATCATCGCGCGCAAGGCGAAGGCCGACTTCCAGGCGAAGCTGCGCGACGTGCCGCACCGGCCGGGCGTCTATATCATGCGCGATCGGCTGAGCCGCGTGATCTACGTCGGCAAGGCGCGCGACCTGCGCAAGCGCGTCGGCTCGTATTTCATGCCCTCGCGCAAAGGCCGCGCGGATTTGAAAACGCGCGCGCTGCTCGAGAGCGTCTATGATTTCGAGTTCCACGTCGTGCGCTCGGAGCCGGAGGCGCTGCTGCTCGAAGGCCGGCTGATCAAGGAATTTCGCCCGCGCTACAACGTGTCGTTCCGCGACGACAAACGCTTTCTGCTGGTGAAGGTGAACGTGGACGATCCGATTCCGCGCTTTCAGCTCACGCGGCTGCGCAAGGACGACGGCGCGCGTTATTTCGGGCCGTTCGCGCACAGCGGCGCGCTGCGTTCGACGCTGAATTTGATGCGCGACAAGTTCGGGTTGCGAAGCTGCCGGCCGTATGAGCCGGGCGAGAGCGATTTCAAGCATTGCCTGGCGCCGGTGATCAAGCATTGTCCCGCTCCGTGCGTGGGCAAGATCAGCCGCGAAGACTATCGGCAGCGCGTCGTGTCGGCGTGCGATTTTCTCGAAGGCCAGAGCCGCGAGATGATCGATGGCTTGGAAAACCAGATGCGCGACGCCGCGGCGCGGATGGAATTCGAGAAAGCCGCGCAGCTGCGCGACATGATCGAAGACCTCAAGCGCACCACCGCGCCGACGCGCCGCTTCACGCGGCACTCGCTGCCGAGCGCGATCGACCCGGTCGCCGATCTCAAGGCGCTCGGCGATGCGCTCGGCCTGCCGCATTTGCCGATGGTGATGGAATGTTTCGACATTTCCAACATCTCGACCACGCACATCGTCGCCAGCATGGTCTCCTTCAAAAACGGCGTGCCGGACAAAGCGAACTACCGGCGCTACCGCATCAGGACCGTGAAGGGTCAGAACGATTTCGCCAGCATGGCCGAGGTCATCCGGCGCCGCTACAGCCGAGTGCTGCTCGAAGCGCGCGAGCAGAACCCCGACGCGGCCGAGTTCAGCCAGGAAAATCCGCAGGACGCGCTCGAGCGAATGCGGAACGCGGAACGCGGAACGCGGAATGAAAGGCCTGTGGAAAAGCAAGACGCCGACGCATCTGCAACTTCCGTCATTCCGCATTCCGCATTCCGCATTCCGCATTCCGACAACCCCGCGCCGACGCTCGACTCCGCGGCGAACCCCAACCTCACCGGTGACGTGCTCATCGAAGGCCCCGGCTACGCGGCCGACGAAACGGACGCCGAGCTCGACAACGAAGTGGAACGCGAATTTGAGGCCGAAGCGCTGGCAGGCGACAGCGACGGCGCGTCACCCGAGGACGCGGCGGACGGCGCCGACGGCGACGGCAGCGCATCGCGCCGCACACGCTTCGTGCGTCTGCCCGATCTCGTGATCGTGGACGGCGGCAAGGGCCAGCTTTCCTCCGCGTGCAAGGAGCTCCAGCGCCTCAGTCTGCACGACTTGCCCATCATCGGACTGGCCAAGGAGTTCGAGGAAATCCATCGGCTCGCGCGGCCGGCGCCGCTGCGCTTGCCGGAAGATTCCGGCGCGTTGCGCCTGCTCCAGCGGATCCGCGACGAGGCGCACCGTTTTGCCAACGGCTACCATCAACTGTTGATGAAACGCCGCATCGCCGAGAGCGTGCTCGACGACTGCCCCGGCGTGAGCGAGCGCCGCAAGCAGGCGCTCCTGCGCACGTTCGGCAGCGTCGAGCGCGTGCGCAAAGCCAGCGTCGAAGAAATCGCCGCCGTCGAAGGCGTCGGTCCGCGGCTGGCCGAGGACGTGCAGCGGTTTCTGCAAAGCCATTGAAAGCAGCCTCGCGCGGCGGCGCTGGGGTTTTTCAGACAGAATTTACAGAATTAACAAAATTTTCTGAAGGGACGGGCCGCTCAGTTTTCTGGTCTCTGCCCAATTCTGTTAATTCTGTAAATTCTGTCTAAAAATCCGTCCATCTTTTCCCCTCTGCGCGAGATTTTCCCATGGCGTTAACCTCCACCGAAACCCGCGTGCTCGGCTGCCTGCTCGAAAAGGAGCGGCTGACGCCGGAGAATTATCCGCTCAGCCTGAACTCACTGGTCCTCGCCTGCAATCAGTCCACGAACCGTGACCCGGTGTTGAGTCTGGGCGAAAAGGAAATCGAGACCGCGCTCGAAAGCCTGCGCTACGAATACAAGCTCGCCACGGTCGTCTTCGGCTCCGGCGCGCGGGTGCAAAAATACCGGCACAATTTCTCAGACATCTACAACCTCACCCCACAGGAGACCGCGCTGCTCACCGTGCTCCTGCTGCGCGGTCCGCAGACCGTCGGCGAACTGCGCGCGCGCACCGAGCGGCTCGCGCCGCCATTCGCCAGCGTCGCCGAGGTGGAGACAACGCTCGACGGTCTCGCCGGCGCGGCCGAGCCGCTCGTGCGCGCACTGCCCGCGCGGCCGGGGCAAAAGGAGCGCCGCTACGTGCAGCTTCTTTCCGGCGAGCCGGATCTGTCGTCGTCATCGTCGCCGGTCGCATCACCCGCAGCGGTGGCTGGCGCGGATGCTCCGCCGCCGCGGCCGCCGCCAGCATCGCGTTTGGAGACGGTGGAAAACGAAGTCGTCGCACTGCGCGCCGAACTCACTGCCTTGCGCGAGGAGTTTGCCGCGTTCCGGCGCCAGTTTGAGTAAGCGAAATCCTCTCACCCGGAAATGGCACTGGCCGCGGAAACTCTCACGACGCCGCGCCTCCTCGGCGAGCGGCCGAGGGAAGAGCATTTCGCGGACATTTGCGCACTGTTCGCCGATCCCGCGGTTATGCGCTGGCTGCACCTGGAGCCGTTCTCGCCGGAGCGCACGCGCCAGACGATGCGGATTTGGCGCGAGGGCTGGGAACGCGACGGTTTCGGCCTGTGGGTGTGGCGGGAACGGAGCAGCGGCCAGGTGATCGGTCGCGGGGGCCTGCGGCACGGAATCATTGAGGGCGCGTCCGAGATTGAATTGCTCTACGCGTTGCGTTCGGATTTCTGGGGTCGCGGGTTTTGCACCGAGCTCGCCCGCGCGGTGGCCGCTCACGCGCTCGGCGAACTCGGGCATGCGTCTGTCGCCGCGTGGACCTTGCCGACCAATCTCGGCTCCCGCCGCGTCATGGAAAAGGCAGGGTTCCTTTACGAGCGGGACGCCGTTTACGCCGATCTCCCGCACGTGCTCTACCGCAGAACGCGCGTGGAGAAAGCGGACTAAAGAAATTTTCGTTCGCGCAGCCGCGCTTCGCAGAGCAGGAACGACAACGCGCAGGTGCCGGTGCGCATGTCGCCGCGGCGCACGAGCGCGAGCACTTCGCTGGCAGGGAGCACGACCGTTTCGATATGCTCACCCGGCTCGGTGTCGGACTTTTCTGTAAGCTTCACATCGAGCGCGAGGTGGACGTGGCAGACTTCGTTGCTCAACGAGTCGGAAGAAAAGAACCAGGTAACGGATTCGACCGTGCCGGCGCCGGCGCCGATCTCCTCCTGCAATTCCTTGCGCACCACGGCTTCGAGCGACGCATCGCCGGTGTCGTGCATGCCGCCAGCGGGGAACTCCAGGCAGTGTTCGTCCACCGGAAAGCGGTATTGGCGGATGAGCACGATCTCACCCTCCGCGGTAACAGGCACGACGATGACCGATTGCGCCCGCTCGAGGTAGGAAAAATTCATCTCGCCCCTGCCAGGAATCGAAAGGCGGTCGGCGCGCAGTTTGTTCACCTTGCCTTCGTAGGGATAATCGGTTTTCAACACGCGCCAGCCGAGTTTTTCCCCTTCGGGTTTCGGCGCGCGGTGCGCGGTGGCTTTGGGCTGGGGAAGGGAGGAGTTGGTCATAAGCGGGCAACGAGTGATGCGGTGCAAGTTGCAGGTTGCGAGTGGCGCGCTACCCGCAAGCCGCATCGCCGTCGCCCCACAGCCCGTATTGCTCCCCAATTTCGCATCCCGCCAGCGGTCGAGATGGGTGGAAATAGCGTTCGCGGCAGGCGGGCACGACGGTATAATTGCCCCCTCCCATGAAAACGCGCAGCTCCCGACGTTCCGTTTTTCTGTGCATGGTTTCGGTTGGTGCGTTGACGCTCTGCGCTCTGCGCTCCTACGCGCAGCAGCCGCCACCGCCAGCAGCACCGAACGCCAACGCACCGCGGCTCGCTGCCAACACTCCCGCGACGACGGTCCCCGGCAGCCCCAATGCGCTCCCGAACCTCGGCCAGCCGCCGGGCGCCGCGCAGCCGAGCGCGTCCGACCTCATCCAGCGCGTGCCCGACACCATCGCGCCGACTTGGGAAACGCAAACCGAAGCGCGCACCTGTTACTTTGAAATCCCGGCGCCGCGCGGCCAGATCGTCGATCGCAACGGCCTGCCGCTGGCGCAATCGCGGCTCGGCTATCACCTTGATCTCGCTTTCCCCAATCAGGGGCAGGAGATGAACGACAACCAAGTGTTTGCGTATGTGAAGCAACACCTTGTCACCGCGCAAACGCTCCTCCGCCGGCCGCTGGAACTGAGCACCGGCGAAGTGCTCGATCATTATCACAACCGGCGCATCCTGCCGCTCGACGTGGCTACGTATCTCGCGCCCGAGGAAGCCGAGCGGCTGCGCCCGTCCCTCCGCCCGCCGCTGAGTTTGAAGCCGGTCTATCTGCGCACGTATCCGAATGGCGTTACCGCCGCGCACCTCATCGGTTACGTCGGCAAAATCGGCGGCACGCCGCACGGCCCGCCGCAGCCGAACGAGCCGCTCTGGACCGGCTTCGAGGGACGCGAGGGACTCGAGAAAACTTTCGACGATCAACTCGTCGGCCGGAACGGCAGCTTGAACCTTACCTTCGACGCCAACGGCGTGAAAACGAGCGAGCGCGTGTTGTCCCCGCCGGTGCCGGGAAAAAACGTCGTCACCACGCTCGACCTGCCGCTGCAAAAACTCTGCGAGGAAACCCTCGCGCGGGGCGCGAAACGCGGCGCCATCGCGATGCTCGACCCCTATACGGGCGACGTGCTCGCGCTCGCCTCGTGGCCCAGTTTCGATCCGAATTTGTTCGTGCCGTCGATCAGCAAATTCGACTTCGACCGGCTGAACAACGACCGGAACAATCCGCTCATCCCGCGCGCGTTTCGCTCGAGCTATCCGGCCGGCTCGACGTTCAAAGTCATCGTCGGCACCGCCGCTTTGCAGAGCCGCACGATCACCGCGGAAGAGACCTTCTCGGGCCCGGCTTCGATGACGATCGGCAACATCGTCATGCACAACTGGAAGAAGACCGACGCCGGCGATTTGAACTTCGTCGATGCGCTGACCCAATCGTGCAACACCTGGTTCTTCCAGGTCGGTATCAAGATGGGCGCGGACCGCCTGATCGATTGGGGCCACCGCTTCGGCTTCGGCCGCAAGACCGGGCTGCCGGTGCGCGATGAAGACAAGGGCCGCTTGCCGGATCACGCCTACATGAAGCGCGTCCACAAACGCCGCATGCTCGACGGCGACGTGGCCAATCTTTCCATCGGCCAGGGCGACTTGCTCATCACGCCGATCCAGATGGCGCAGGCGATGGCGACCATCGGCAACGGCGGCACGTTTTATCAGGTCCGGCTCGTGCAGCAGGTGCAGACCGGCGACGGCGAAATTGTCGCCGGCTACCCGATCCAGCCGCGCACCGAGCTCGGGCTCACCAGCGATGTGTTGGGCACGCTGCGCAAGGCGATGATCAACGTTGTCACTGGCGCCGGCGGCACTGCGCACCGCGCCGCGGTGCCGGGCATCGAGGTCGCCGGCAAAACGGGCACCGCGCAATGGGGCGGCAACGGCGACGCGCGCAAAGAACGCAAGGCTGCGTGGTTTGTCGGTTTCGTGCCGGCGAAGCAGCCGAAATACGCGTTCGCCGCGCTGTATGAAAGCGAACCCGGCGAAGCCAAGGCGCACGGCGGCGACAAGGCCGCGCCGATTGTGGGCAAGGTGTTGCGCGAAGTGTTCAAGAAAGAATCCGCCACGGCCGCGAAGAAAAAGAAGCGCGACGACGAAGAAGATCGCGGCCCGCTCACCCCGCGCCGTGATCCGGACGACGACGATTCCGACGACGAGAGCAATTGATTTTTTTAGACAGAATTAACAGAATTAACAGAATTTCCGGAGGTAGGGATGGAATACGATCTCGCCGGGCGGATCATTGGATGCGCGATGAAAGTGCATCGCACGCTCGGACCGGGATTCTTGGAGTCTGTCTATCAAAATGCGTTGTTGTTAGAGTTGCACAACGTTGGCTTGCGGGCGGAAGCGCTGAAGGCGATTAGCGTTCGCTATGAAGGCGTGATCGTCGGAGAATTTGCGGCCGATGTGCTGGTGAACGATGAAGTGATCGTTGAAAACAAAGCGATCACGAGGCTGCTAAAAGTGCACGAAGTCCAACTCGTCAATTACCTCACGGCCACCGGCAAGAACATCGGAGTGCTATTAAACTTCGGCGCTTCAAGTCGGGAATACCGCAAGAAGTTCCGTTCTTCGCAACCGCCCGATATTACTCTGTAAATTCTGTAAATTCTGTAAATTCTGTCTAAAAATCCCCTCCGCATGTCTTTTGACCTCAAAGCCCTCGTCGCCGCCCGGATGGGCGAGAACTACGAGCTTCATAGCCAGCACCTGAACCCGACCCTGGTGCAGGTGCAGCGCACCATCGGTTTCGACCGCGTCTATACCCGCGCGGAAGGCGCGTATCTCTACGACGCCGAGGGCCGCGCGTATCTCGATTTCCTCAGCGGCTACAGCGTTTACAACTGCGGGCGCAATCACCCGGTCATCAAAAAGGCGATCCGCGACGCGCTCGATCTCGACTTGCCCAACATGGTGCAGATGGATTGCTCGCTCCTGAGCGGTCTGCTCGCCGAGGCGTTGCTCGCCAAAACGCCGCCGCATCTCGACGCCGTCTTCTTCTGCAACTCCGGCACCGAAGCCATCGAGGGCGCGCTGAAGTTCGCGCGCGCCGCGACCGGCCGGCTGCGCATCGTCAGCCTGCACGGCTCCTATCACGGACTCTCTTATGGGTCGCTCTCCGTCACCGGAAACCAGAACTTCCAGGAGGGCTTCGGCCCGTTCCTGCCGGGCGCGGAAAAGATCAGGCTCGGCGACCTGCGCGCGCTGGAAAAACTCCTGCGCCAGGGCGACGTCGCCGCGTTCCTCTTCGAGCCAGTGCAGGGCAAGGGCGTCAAATTTCCTGCCGACGATTTCTACCAAAAAGCGCAGGCGCTCTGTCGCAAACACGGCACGCTCTTCATCTGCGACGAAGTGCAGACCGGACTCGGCCGCACCGGCAAATGGTGGGCGTTTCAGCACTGGGGCCTGGAGCCGGACATTATCACGGTCGCGAAGTCGCTCAGCGGCGGCTACGTGCCGTGCGGCGCTATCGTGACGCGGCGCGCGATTTATCAAAAAGTCTTCTCCCGGCTTGACCGCTGCGTCGTCCATTCCAGCACCTTTGGCCGCAACAACCTCGCGATGAGTTGCGGCCTCGCGTCGTTGCGTGTGCTCGAAGACGAAAAGCTCGTGCAAAATTCCCACGCGATGGGCGAGCTGCTGATGGAAAAACTCGACGCCCTGCGCCGCAAACATTCGTTCTTAAAAGAAGTGCGCGGCAAGGGTCTCATGATCGCGATGGAGTTCCACGAGCCGCCCGAATTGCGCGCGAAACTGGCGTGGCGCCTGATGCACAAAATCGACAAGGCGCTCTTCCCGCAACTCGTCATCGTGCCGCTGCTCAGCAAGCACCGCGTGCTCACCCAGGTCGCCGGCCACAACATGGACGTGATCAAAATCCTGCCGCCGCTGACCATCGGCGAAACCGAGATCAATTACTTCGTCAACGCCTTCGACGAAACGCTGGCGGCCTGCCGCAAATTCCCCGGACCCATCGTCGAGCTGGCGCTCAACACCGCGCGCGAATTGTGGAACCGGAAGTTCCGTCCCAAAGTGCCGGCGCCGCGCCGCGCGCCAGAGCGACAGCATGCAGCGGAAACGAAACTCGACGATTCGCTCAACGGCAACGCCGCCGCGCCGTATCGAAACGGCCACGAAGTTGCGAATCCGGCGTTGGCGCGCAATGGGAGCTATCGTGCGAACGGGCAGCACCGTGCGACCGAAGTGGCTGCGCGCTGAACTGTAGCGGCGGTCTATGACCGCCTTGTTGTGGTGTCGGAGCAGAAGGTGGCTCTGGGAGCAGCAGTCTCGGAATTTGCGGCTCATCGAGCCGCCCCTGCAGCCAAAGAGGGCGGTCATAGACCGCCGCTACAGTGGGCACGCTCACCGGTAAACCCGGTTCCCGAAATTATCGTAAGAATACTGCCGGCCGGCGGCATCGCGGTAATAACTGGGCGACGAGTAATAAAGCGTGCCGCCGCCTCCGCCGGATACTCCGCCCGACACCGGCCGCGCCGGCTGACTGAGCGCGCTGCTGCGCCCGCCGACGCCGCTGCCCGCGTTTTGTTGCGCGGTGCGCTGCTGGCGCTCGGCCTCGGCCCGCTCCATCGCCTTCACCGCTTCCTTGTTTTCCCATTGCCGCCGGGCCGCCAGCGCGCTTTGGGAAGCGTCATCTTTCTGTGCCACGCTCGCGGCGACGTCGAGATCGTTGGTCGTCTGCACGGCTGGCACCTCGACATTCACGACGCCGTCAGTGAGCCGCAGAAACGGCCCGCGCGTTTCCACGATTTTCATTGCCGTGCCCGGTGGAAATCCGACCACGCCCTTGCTCGTCGTCACCGAAGTATAATCGAGCAGATACACGGTGTCCGGCGGAGCCAGACGGGGTTGGTGCCGGTGCGTCCAGAAATGATAGCCGACGACGGCCGCCCCGCAGAGCAACAACACCAGCAAGACTTTCATGGATGCGATTCGTTTTACCCGCAGCCGGGCAGGGCGTCAAACAAATCTCCACACCCTATCGCTCCAGCCGCGCGGCGAGCTGGTCGAGATTGAAAATGCGGCGCGTGCCGGTGGTCACGTTGCGGAAAATGAACTCATACCAACCGGGCATCCGCTCGACGCGCCAGAGCGCGCCGTTGAGCCGCAGCGGGCGGTGCTCGAGCACGCGTTGGATGACGCGTTCATACGCGGAACGCGGCAGCGGACGGCCGCGACGCCGGCCCCAATCGATGCGCCGGCCGACGTCATCATACGCGGGCGGACGGCTCTCGAAATCGAGCAGCGAGCGCGCCTGGCCGCG
>CAXTRS010000153.1:0-10958 GCA_964246635.1 uncultured Chthoniobacterales bacterium
GCCCGGTGCCACGGCAAAATCCCAGATTTCATGAGTGGCGCGAGGACGGAACATAGGAGTTGGCTTCCGGGAAAGCTGCGTTTATCATCCCGTGCCCAAGACGGTAAGCAAGCCTGTGCACCGCGTTCGTTCGCCGCATGGGCTTGCCCATATCGTCCCAGTTCCCGCATGAAAATTCTCCCGTCCTGCCGCCGCCTTCGTTCCCTCCGTTGCTTCTTTTCCGCTCACCGCAGCCGCCGTCGTCGTTCCGCCGCGGCCGTCGCCGCGCTGCTCGCTGCGGCCGGCTTCACCGCGTTCTTCGGCCCCGGCGCGAACCCCGCGTTCGCCGAGGGCTGGTTCATTTTCCGCCAGCCGCAAAAGCAGGCCACCGAGCTGACCTCGCGCCAGCCGCCGGCGCAGGTCTCGGCGCGCTTGATGGAGCGCGCGTCGCCGGACAACACGCGCGTGGTGGTCTCGATTTCCAAGCAGCGCATTTATCTGATGCTCGGCGAAGAGGTCGTCATCGACTCGCCGATTTCCAGCGGCCGGCGCGGGCACCCGACGCCGACCGGCGCTTTCCGCATCCTGGAAAAAGACCTCAACCACGCGTCGAGCATTTACGGCGATTACGTCGATCGCAACGGCCGCACGGTGCGCACGGGCATCAGCTCGAAGATCGACGCCGCGCCGGCCGGCACGCACTACGTCGGCGCGCCGATGCGCTATTTCTGCCGGCTCACCGGTGAAGGCGTCGGCTTCCACATCGGCATCCTCCCCGGCTACCCCGCCAGCCACGGCTGTATCCGGCTGCCCGCCGACATCGCGCCGCGGATTTACGAGAAGGTGAAGGTCGGCACGAACGTGCGGGTGGAGAGCTAACGGAGGCTCGCGCGCCGCTTTCACTGCCGCAATTGGGCAAGGAATTTTTTGTCCAGCGGGGCCGCGTTGGGATGGGGAGAACGAAACTCGCCGGTGCGGGAGTTTACGAAATATACCAGCACGTCGCTGTTTTTCTTTCGCACGTAAAGCCCGCCGGCTGACTCGATGGTTTCGTTGAAAATTTTGCCCTTAAATGGAGTGGGTGCCGGGAGAAAGTAGCCGTCGTTGTCCTCGTATTTGACGCGGTAAATCCCGGCTGGGATCGCGAAACCGATGTTGTCTATTGGATACGGCTTGGGCACGACGAGAAAATCCTTGCCCAGCGCGCCGATTTTCACCGCGCCGGTAACTGGCCGCACATCCTTGCCCTAGGCCGACGCGGTGGGCGCGAGAAAAATTGCCGCCGCGGCGACAATCGCGCTGGCCGTCGCGATGCGCGTTGTCGCCGGGAAGGTTCGGATGAATGAAGATTTCCAGCATGCGCGACTGATGGATTAACGAGTTTCCAGTGCCGTGTGTGACCCACCTCATTGCCGGAGTTGCGCCACGAGATCGCGCGGCAGCGCGGGACTCGACAAGTTGGGCGCGACGGGTTTGCCGGTGCCCGGATGTGAGTGATACAGATAAAGCGCGTTGTTCTTTTTCGCCACGTAAAGCCCGCCGCTGCTTTCGAGCATGGTGTTGCCGACCTTTTCGAGGAAGGGGCTTGGCGCCGCCAGATAGTAACCGTCGTTGTCTTCGTATTTGATGCGGTAGATGCCCGCCGGGATGGCGAACCCTCCGCCGAAACCGATCGCGCGCCCCCCTCCTTTGAGGAGGTAAGTTTTCGGCAGGACGAAATAGTTTTTCCCCACCCCGCCAACCTTGGCGTCTTTGCTCGCGGGTCGCGGGCTATCCGCCCGGACGCAATGCAGCAATGACAGGAGGACGAGAAAAACGAGCGTGGAGGGATGCAGTGAGGATTTACGCATTCCTCGTTACTACCCTGCCTTGGTGAGGCTCGGCAAAGGAGAAACCGCTCCTCAGTAAATCTCCACCGGCGAGCGTTTGCCGTCTTCGGGGCTGCGCTTGGCGGCTTCGGCTTCGCCGAGCGTGGCGACGCGCAGGTTCCAGACTTCGGCGTCGATGGCGCGGAAGGTTTCCTCGCGGAAGTCGGGTGTTGGCGGCGCGAGGTTTTGCTTGAACGCCGCGATGGCGCCGAGGGCGCGCTCGGTCGCGGAGGCCGGGAGCGTGGCCAGAAAATCGCGCGTGGCTTCGAGCGCGTCGATGCGGTGGCAGATCATCGCCATGTCGTTGCCGGCGGCGAGCGCGCGGCGGAGCGCGTCTTCCAACCCGTAGCGGTGGTAGATCGCGCCCATGTCGAGGTCGTCGGTCGTGACGAGTCCGCGGAAGCCGAGCTCGCCGCGCAGCATGCCGTTGATGACGTTGGCGGAAAGCGACGCGGGCTGGTGTTCTTTATCCAGTTGCGGGTAATGCGCGTGGCAGACCATGACGCTGTCCAGTTCTCCGCGCCCGATGAAATGGCGGAAGGGCGCAAGCTCGGTGGCGTCGAGTTCGGCGCGCGTGCGGTCGATGACCGGCAATTCGTGGTGCGCGTCGCTGCCGGCGGCGGTGTAGCCGGGGAAATGCTTGCCGCAGTTGCGCAGCCCGCCCGCGCGCAAGGCTTCGCTGAACGCGCCGGCAAGCCGGATGACTCCCGACACATCGACGCCGTAGCAGCGGCCGCGCAGCGAGTTGTCCTTGGTTTCGTCGCCGTCGAGGCAGAGGTCGAGCACGGGCGCGAGGTCGAGGTTGAAACCGAAGAGCCGCAGCAGGCGCGCGGTGAGTTCGCCGTGCCGGCGCACGAGGGCCTCGTCGTTTTTTTCGCGGAGCTGGCTGGCGCTCGGCGGCTCGTTGCCGATGGCTTTGAGCCGCGACACCCGGCCGCCTTCCTGGTCGATGGTGAGGATCGGCTCCTTCCGCGACAGGTCGCGCAGGTCGTCGAGAAGTTTCCGCAGTTGGATCGGCGACGCGATGTTGCGCGTGAACAGAATGAATCCGCCCGGCTGCACGCGACGCAAAATCGCCGCGGTCTGCGCGTCGAGCTCCGGCCCCGGCACCCCGACGAGCAGCAGTTGACCGACTTCGCTGGCTTCCATAGAAAGAAAGGCTAAAGGCTAAGGGCTAAAGGCTAAAATGGAAACCGACTTCTGCTGGCGTTTCTTCGCTGGGGTGATGCGTGTGCGCTCTCGTTCCTGGCTGCTCGTTCTCGTCTGCTTTTTTAGCCTTCAGCCTTCAGCCTTTAGCCTTTCTCTGGGCATCGATGTGTTGCGCGAGCAAGGCTTCGCTGCCGTCGCCGGCAAACGCATCGGGCTCGTCACTAACCAAACCGGCACGGATGCGGGCGGGCGGCTGGATCGCGTGATTTTGAAGAACGCGCCCGGCGTGAAACTCGTCGCGCTCTTCGCACCCGAGCACGGCATCAATGGCACCGCGCTGGCGGGAAGGAAATTCGGCGACACGCGCGACGGCGCCACGGGGCTGCACGTCTTCTCGCTCTACGGCGCCACGCGCAAGCCGACGCCCGACATGCTGCGCGGTCTCGACGCGCTGGTCTTCGATCTCCAAGACGTCGGCTGCCGATCCTACACATATCTCTCGACGATGGCGCGCTGCATGGAAGCGTGCGGCGAGGCGAACCTCGAATTCATCGTGCTCGACCGGCCCAACCCGCTCGGGGGACAGCGCGTCGAGGGGCCGGGGATTGAGACGCAGTGGATCTCTTTCGTCGGTCAGTTCCCGGTGCCGTATGTCCACGGCATGACGGCCGGCGAGCTGGCGAAAATGATTAACGCCAACCACTGGATGGCGGCGCAGTGCAAGCTGACCGTGGTGCCGATGCGCGGCTGGTCACGCGGTATGACGTGGCGCGACACCGGCCTGCGCTGGATTCGTTCGTCGCCAAACATTCCTCGCGGCGACAGCCCGCTCTACTACGTCGCGACCGGCATCGTCGGCAACCTCGGCGGGCTCGATCTCGGCATCGGCACGGACGTGCCGTTCCAGCGCCTGGGCGCGAGCTATCTCGACGCCGACGCCTTCACCGCGCGGCTGCGTGCGCTCGGGCTGCCGGGCGTGCGCTTCATGCCCTGGCGCGGGTCAGGCGTCGCGGGCGCGAGCATCGCCATCGACACACACGCCGGCGCCGATCTGACGGCGTTGAACATCCACCTCGCCGCCGAGCTGGCCCGCGCCGGGGGCAGCTCGCGATTGTTCCGCAAGGCGGCGGCGGACCCCGACCAATTGCTGCCGAAAATCTACGGCAGCCGCGCGTTCCAAACGCAGATCGAGAACGGCACGCCAGCGGAACGGATCATCGCGAGCTGGGCCGGCGGCGTGGAGCGTTTCAAACACGCGCGCGCGGCGTATTTGCTCTACTGATGGAGGGCGGCGTTCCACCGCCGCCGAATTTTTGCTGCCTAACTTCGCCCCACCAACCAGCCACCTCCATGAACAACGGCACGCCCCACCCCGCGGAAATTGGACGTCGCCGGCCGGCGCATTGGGCCTACCACGAGCGGAACAACCAATCGGTTCTTGTGATGGTCACGGTTTGCACGCAAAACCGTCGTCCGGTGCTGGCCAAAGCGGACGCTGTCGAAACCATTCTCAGCGCTTGGGACGCCGCACAGAAATGGCTTGTCGGCCGCTATGTGATTTTGCCCGAACACGCGCATTTTTTCTGCACTCCGTGCGGCCCCGACGCGCCACCCTTGAAAACCTGGATGCAGTTCTGGCGTTCGTTGGCGGCGCGTCGCTGGCCGCGTCCAAGTGAACGCCCGTTCTGGCAGCGCGATTTCTGGGACACGCAATTGCGCCGTGGCGAAAGCTACTCGGCGAAGTGGGAATACGTGCGCGCGAATCCAGTGCGCCACGGTTTGGTGGCGAACGCGGACGATTGGCCGTGGCAGGGAGAACGGAACGTGTTGGCGTGGCATGATCCGTAGCAGCGATTTTGAAAATTCGGCGGCGGTGGAACGCCGCCCTCCAAGACGATCATCACGGTGGAAACCATCGGCATTCTCGGCGGCACGTTCGATCCCGTGCATCACGGGCATCTGATCCTCGCGCGAGATGCCGTCGAAACGCTCGGACTCGCGCGCATGATCTTCGTGCCCGCGGCGATCAACCCACACAAACTGGCGCGTGGCTCGACTGGACCCGCGGCGCCGGCGGAAGACCGGCTGGCGATGCTGCGCGCCGCGACTGCCGGCGAGTTGCGTTTCGCGGTGGACGACTGCGAGCTGCGGCGCGCGGGACCGTCGTTTACCATCGACACGGTGCGCGAGTTGCGCGCGCGCTGGCCGGCGGCGGAGTTCATTCTTTTCATCGGCGCGGACAATATCGCCGAGTTACCCGCGTGGCGTGACATCGACGCGTTGCGCGCGCTGGCGCGCTTCGCCGTTTTCGCGCGCGGCGACGATGAAGAAAGCACGAGTGATTTTTTGCAAGTCGCCGACCGGCGCATCGACATCTCGGCAACGGAAATTCGTCGCCGGGTTGCGGCGGGCGAGCCGATCCGTTATCTGGTGCCCGAAGCCGTGGCGGAGATCATTCGCGCGCAACGGCTCTATGCAAATACGCTCACGCGCGCGCCGGATTCCGAATCCGAGATTGTCCACACCCTGACCCAACAAGGAGCCTCGCCATCACCGAAGAAGCCTTAGCCAAACGCTGCGCCCAGATTGCCGCCGACCGCAAAGCCGAAGACGTCGTCGTGCTCGATCTGCGCGGAATTTCGACGTTCACCGATTATTTCGTGGTCTGCTCGGGCACCAGCGAGCCACACCTCAAAGCGATCACCGGCGAGATCGAAAAACAGGTGCGCGAACAGGAGGACGGCGTCCGGCCGAACGCGGTGGACGGCTTTCCGGTGAGCCAGTGGGTGGTGATCGATTACGGTGGCGTGCTCGTGCATATTTTCCACGCTGAGAAGCGCGCCTATTACGCGCTCGAAGACCTCTGGGGCGACGCGCCGCGGGTCGAGTGGGAACTGTAGCGGCGGTCTCTGACCGCCCCAGCGCTTGCGAGTTGGTAGCCCTACTGAGGGGCAGTCATAGACTGCCGCTACAGTGTTGCGTAATCGATCGTCGCCAGCCGGTTCCGCTTCACACCGAGTTTTGGCACGCAGGCGATCAGCGCCTTGGTGTAAGGATGCTGCGGTGCGCGCAGCACATCCTCCGTTTTTCCTTCCTCGACCAGCCGGCCGCGGAACATCACGGCGACGCGGTCGGCAATGCCGGAAAGAATTCCAAAATTGTGCGTGATGAGCAGAATGCTCATGCCAAACCGCGTCTTCAGATCGCGCAACAGCGCGAGAATTTGTCGCTGCACAGTCACGTCGAGTGCGGTCGTCGGTTCGTCGGCCACGAGCAGGCTTGGACGGCAGGCGAGCGCCATCGCGATCATCACGCGTTGCGCCATGCCGCCGCTAAGTTCGTGCGGATAGGCATGCAATCGTTTCGCCGGCTCCGCGATGCCGACTTCATCGAGCAGGCGCACGATCTCGGCGTCCTGAGCACGGGTGTCGCGCCCGATGTCGGGTCGGTGCAGCGCCAGCGCTTCGGCGATTTGCCGGCGCACGCTGAAGACGGGATTGAGCGAAGTCGCCGGGTCTTGAAAAATGTAGGCGATCTTTCCGCCGCGCACCGCGCGCAATTCGCGCTCGGGCAAGGTCAACAAATCGCGGCCTGCGAGCAAAATCTCGCCGCCGTCGTAGCGCGCCGGCGGCACCGGCAGCAGCCGCGTCAGCGCCAGCGCAGTCACGCTTTTCCCGCTGCCGCTTTCGCCGACCACGGCAAGCGTCTCGCCTTTGTCCAAACGCAAAGAAACGTCGCGCACCGCCGGCACGGCTGCTCCATCTTTGGCAAAGGAAATCGACAGGCGCCGGACTTCGAGCAACGGCGGCGTCGCGGCCTGCGCTTGGGAACTCAAGAGAAGCGGTCCTCGGTCCACGGATCGGCCGTGTTGCTGTAGCCGCGCACTTCCCAAAAGCCGAGTTTGTCCTCGGGTAGAAATTCGATCGTGCGCACAAATTTCGCGCCCTTCCAGGCGTAGAGTTTTGGAATGATGATGCGCGCCGGGCCGCCGTGTTCCTTCGGGATCGGCTTGCCGTCGAATTGCGTGGCGACGAGCACGTCGTCGTCCATGCAGTGCTCGAGCGTGGTGTTCGTCGAATAGCCATCGTAGCCGGTGAAATAAACGAACCGCGCTTCCGGCTTCGGCTTGACGAGATCGAGCAGGGTGAAAAACGCGACGCCGGTCCAGCGGCAATCGTATTTGCTCCAGGTCGTCACGCAGTGGAAATCGCTGATGTCCTCGAACCGCGGCAGGGCGTGCAGTTCGTCCCAGTTCAAGTTCACCGGATTTTCCACCGCGCCCTTGATCGCCAGCCGCCAGCGCTCGAGCGGAATCTCTGGCTGCACGCCGAGATCGAGCACGGGGAAACCGCCGGTGAGGTGCTGGCCAGGCGGCAGGCGATCGGTCGAGCGAACGACCGGCCGCTCCTTGCCGGCCAGCTTGCGCGCGAAGCGTTCCTTGGCAGCGATGATTTTAGGATTCATGCTGAGAAAAAAATGATCCGCGGATTAACGCAGATTAACACGGATTACCTTTGGAGATGCCCAGCGACGCGCCCCACGATCTCCAACCATAAATCTGCGTTAATCCGCGTTAATCCGCGGATCCTTCTCCGGTTCAAGATTTGCTCGACGACGCCTTCGAGCGCCGCGGCGGCGCGGAGGCCAGCGCCTTGATGGCGTCGCGCAGCTCGGCCGCTTTTTCGTAGGCTTCGATGGCGATGGCCTTGTCCATTTCGCGCTGGAGTTTTTCCAGCTTTGTCATCGGACGCTTCGCACGGAGCTGGTCGCTCCATTCGTTGAGGAAACCGAGCTCGGCGCTCTTGTCGATCATCTCCTCCTGCTCGTGATCGCGGTAGAACTCGGAGATGACTTCGCGGCCCTTGTCGATGAGGCGCAAGGCGGCGTCGAGCTTCTTTTTCTCCAGCTCGATGGCGGCTTTGGCGCGCGTGTTCATCATCGTCACGTAGGGCACGAATTGCTCGAACGCCCAGGCGATTTCCTCGCGGTCGGTGTGGTCGCGCACGAAGGCGAAGAGGTCGAGGTTGCGCTGGGTGTCACGCACGACACCGAGGTAATCGTCGAGCTGAAACAGGCTCAGGTAGCGGTGGTAATACTGCACGCCCTCGGCTTGGAGATCGTTGCAGTCGTCGGGCGTCAGCGTGTAGTCCTTGCCCTGGCGCTCGGCGGCGCGGGCGCGGTTGCGATGATACGCGAGCAGCGACTCGCAGCCCTTCGGACGCAAGCCGTCCGGCCGGCCGCTGGTTTCCATTTGGATGAGACCGAGATCGAGCCGCAGCTGGATCTTTTCGACGCCGGTTTGACCGACAATTTTGCGCACTTTGATCTGGCCGGGTTCGTGCGGCCAGTCGTTGAGCATTTCGGTGAGGTCTAGGCTCATGGTTTTGGTTCTGGGGAAATTAAAATGGTTTTAAGCAGGTTCTGGACTTCATCGCTGTGCTGTTCCTGTCCTGACTCAGCTCGCGCCGAGCCGGTCGGTTAGGGAACCGCGCCGGCGGGTTCGCGGCGAGACGCACGGGCGTGTTCGCTCGAACCGTTGTTTTTTCCTGAATTGGCTGTCGCCGCGTTTTCATCCTCCGCGGGCTGCTCCTCCATCGTGCCTTTATATTTCGGCGGGTCTTCGGTGACCCCAAAGTTTTCGGCATGGAGCGCCGCGATCGCCTTCAATTCATCGTTCGTCAGCGCGGGCGCGTCGGATGCAGCGGCGAACTCGCGGAGCTGCGCTTCGTCATAAATATTCGGCAGCGTCGAGGCCACGCGGTCGTCGGCGAGCAGCCACTGGAGCGCGGCCTGGCCGAGCGTGCGGTCCGGGCCTTCGAGAAAGCGGAGTTTGTCCACTTTCTGGATGCCGTTGAGCAGCCAGCTCCGCGGCCGATGGCGGCGGTGATCGTTCTCGGGAAACTCGGTTTCCGCCGTGTATTTGCCTTCGAGCATGCCGCTGGAGTGCGGCACGCGCACGAGGAACATCGTGTCCTTGCCGGTCGCCAGCGCGGTGTCGTGCAACGCTTTGCCGGGGTGCTGCTCGAGCATGTTGTAAATGTGTTGCACGCTCGTGACGTTGCGCTTCTCAAGCGCGCGTTTGCCTTCGTAAAGCCAGCCGATCGCCGGGCCGAGGGCGAAGCCGTAGTAGCGGATTTTGCCGGCGCGTTTGAGCGCTTCGAGCGTCTCCCACGGCGCGTCGTCCTCGACCTGCGGCATCTCGATGTTGTGCAGTTGCATCAGGTCGATGCGGTCGGTCTTCAGGCGCTTGAGCGCGGCGTCGGTGGCACGCGTCAGCGCGGCCGGCGAGAAGTCGTGCGGGATCGCGCGTTGACCACGTTTCGGGTCAGCTCCAAAGTTCGCCACGTCGTAGCCGATCTTCGTGGCGATGACGATTTCGTCGCGCTGTTTCGGGAACGCTTTGGCGATGAGCTCCTCGCTCAGGCCGTTGCCATACGTGTCGGCGGCGTCGAAAAGCGTGATGCCGAGATCGAGCGCCTTGTGCATCAGCGCGACGGACTCACTTTCGGTGTAGTTTCCCCACCAGCCCGTCGAAAGGGTCCAAAGGCCGAAGCCGACGGTGCTGACGGTCAGATCGGTGTTCCGATAAGTGCGGAATTGCATGACGCTCTAATCTAGCGAACGCGTTCCGGCGTGCAAGAACGCGGCCCTTTTACCATGAAGGGGACGGAGAGCACGACGGAAAATTTTTCGGGTTCGTTTTCCCCGCCGATCTTCTGAGGGTGCACACTTCCGCGTGCTCTTCGCGTTCTTCGTGGTTTAGTTTCCTGCGATGTTCGCGAAACCCGACGCCGCGCTGCTCATTGTCGGCCACGGCTCGACAGTGAATCCCGACTCGAGCGCGCCCAGCCTCGCGCACGCCGCGGCGATTCGCCGGCGCGGGATTTTCGGCGAAGTCGCCTGTGCGTTCTGGAAAGAAGAGCCGAGCCTGCGCGATGCGCCGCTGCTCTTCGCCGACCCGGCGATCCGCGAAGTCTATGTGGTGCCGAATTTCATCAGCGAAGGCTACTTCACGCAGAGCGTCATCCCGCGCGAGCTTGAACTCGCCGGCGCGGTCACGATGCGTCCAAATACGGGTCAGACTTGGAAATACTGCGCGCCGGTCGGCAATCACCCCGCGATGACCGAGCTGCTGCTCCAACGCGCCCGCGAGGTCGCCCCTGGCGTGCCCGAGCGCGAGAGCAGCCTGCTCATCGTCGGCCACGGCACCGGGCTGAACGACAACAGCGCCGTCGCCGCCAAGCGCCAGGTGGAAGCAATCCGCGCGCTCGGCCGCTACGCCGCGGTGCTGAGCACTTACATGGAAGAGCCTCCGCTGGTCGCCGATTGGTGGAAGCTGACCGACACGCCACACGTCGTCGTCGTCCCGTTTTTTATCTCCGACGGCTTGCACTCGTATCAAGACATCCCGGTGCTCCTCGGCATCGCAGCCGAGCCGACCGCCCCGGCCCCCCCCCCGAAGCACGCCAGCCCGGGCCCCCCCGCCCCCCACGCCCCCCCGACCGCCGCGGCCAGCGCGCGACTGCGCCGCGGCGGGGTCTTTGGCCAAAAACCGCGCCATCTCCACGGCCGGGCGCTGTATTATGCGAGCGCCATCGGCACCGAGGCGCGATTTGCCGACATCCTCGTCGAGCAAGCGGACGCGTTCGAGGCAACAACGGACGCGGCGGTGGCAACCGTTGGTTGCAGCCCAGCCATGACTTGATTGGGTAAGCCGAGGCTTTGGCAAGCCGTGTCGAACCCCAACGGATCGCTCGACGATGCTCTGGCCGCCTGGCTGGCAGCGGGTCGTCGCCGGATCGGCCAGATCCTGATCGACTCGCTGCCGACCGGTGGTTTTGCGCTGCAGCACGAAGACGACGCTTACCAGCTGTCCGCCGAACTCCGGCAATTCCGCGGCCCCGCGGCGGCGGAGGAACTCGCTCGTTATGATGACGCCGGCGACTACCGCCCGCTAAAAAC
>CAXTRS010000154.1:0-3270 GCA_964246635.1 uncultured Chthoniobacterales bacterium
CTCGCGGTATTTGGTGATTTCCATCCGGTCGAGCAATTTGAAGCCGTAACGCTGAAACATTTTTTCGCCCCGCCGGTTGGCAAAAGAAACCATCTGGCCATAGACGCGCTTCTCGCCCCGCGCGCGCAGATACGCGAGATAGGCGTCGATCAGCGCGCGGGTGCCCGGCACGCTGCGCGCCTCGGGCAACAGGTTGATGTGAAAGTGCGCCGTGCGCCGCGGCGCCGCCGGCACCTCGCGCCAGCCGTTGAGCAAAATCCAGCGCATGAATTTTCGACTCGCCGCGTTGTAGCGCGGCGCGCGCCAGACCAGCACGCAAAAGAGCAGGAGGTTCTGCACGAAATTGTGCAGCTGATTGCGCAGCGGCCGCCGGCAGCCGAGCAGGTAGCCGCTCACTTTGTCGTCGGCGATTGTCTCGACGACAAAGGCGCTCTCGGGTTCCTTCTGCAGATAATAATTCGTCAGAAAATCGGCGAACAACTCGCGGTCCTCGAACACGGGATCGATCGGCTGACCGAGAAAGCCGGTCTCGCAACACAACCAGCGCACCGCGGCCCGGTCGCTCGGGCGATATTTGCGGATGCGCAGGCCGCCGGCTTCGATGGCGGCAGGCGCGGCGTTGGATTTTTTGGACAGGTTAGGGTCGGTAAGAGTCTGGCTCATCGGCGAAGGAAAAAAATTCATTCCAGGCGGTCGCGGTGCCGGGCGGCGTCGGCGACGACTTCGCGGTAAGCGGCGAAGAGGCGGTCGAAGACGTGGTTCCAGGCGTAGCGCTGGCGCACGGATTCACTCGTGTGGAGTCCGAGTGCGCGCAAGTCCGCGGCGCCGTGGCGCGCCAGCCCGGCGATGGCGGCGGCGAGCGCGCGGGGCGTGTTTTCGTCCGCCCAATGCGCCAGCAAGTTGCCGAGGACGATGCGGTCCATGTAAGAGCCGCGAATGCCGACGACGGGCGTGCCGCACGCCTGACTCTCGAGAGTGACGAGGCCAAAGGTTTCCTGCACGCCGGGATGCACGAAGAGATCGGCGGCGCGGTAGAGCCGGGCGAGTTCGCGCTTGTCCGCGCAATACGGCTGCCAGGTGACCGCGCTTGGGTAACGATTTTGCACCGCCTGAAGCCGCGCGCGCTGCTGGCCGTCGCCGACGACGAACAGATGAAATTTCACCGGTTGCTGCCTCCGGGTTCGCGCCGTCACCGCACCGGCTTGCAAGAGATCGAACGCGCGAAACAGCGTCTCGACATTTTTTTCCGGCGAGAGCCGGCCGACGTAGAGCAGCACGGTCGCCGAGCCACGCGCGGGTAGGCCCAGCGCGGCGCGCGTAGCGTCCGCTTCGGTCGGGTCCGGCGCGGGTCGGAACACGTCGGCATCGACGCCGAGATCGACGGCCTGGACGTTTTCCACGCCCCAGTCGCGCAACACCGCAGCGAGCGGCGCGCTGGGCACGAAGGTGCGCGCGCACTGGTTATAGACGTAGCGCACGTAGCGGCGCGTGATTTCCATCACCATCTCCGTCGCCGCCTGGCCGAAATATTTCATCGCCGTGCGCACGTTGGCCTCGGCGAAGTGGGAGTGGTAAAAACCGACGACCGGGATGCCAAGCGCGCGCCCGCTGGCGAGCGCTTTCCAGGCGAGCTGATACGGGTCGTTGGACTCGATGATGCTTGGCCGCTCGGCTTCGAGGATGCGCTCGACGGCGCGCAGGTTGAGCAGCATGCGGTATTGCGCGGTCTTCGACACCAGCGGCGAACGGATCGTGAAAACGCGCGTGCGCTCGCCCTCCTCGCGCGCGGTCCTTGCGCCGGGCACCACGAGGACGTGGCAGTCGTCTTCGGCAGCATGAGCGCGCAGATAAGCGACCTTTTCCGCGAGGTAACGTTTCACCCCGCCGCTGACCGGCGAGTAAAACTGGGTGAGGTCGCAGATTTTCAACGCGGAGGCGCAGAGAGGCGGAGAAGTTTTTCGACAGAATTTACAGAATTCACAGAATTAGGCAGAGGGCACAAAAGCCGGTCTGCCCCTGCTTCTCCTTCTCCGGAAATTTTGTTAATTCTGTGAATTCTGTCGAAAGAATCCGCCGGCTTTTTCTTCCTCCGCCTTTGCGCCCTGCGCTGAAATTACCGCGTCGCCGCGCTCTCGACGAACTCTTCCGCGCGTTGCGCCGCCTCGGCAGGTGTGGCGCCGTGCGCCTCCTCCTCGAAGTCGAACTCGGAAAGGTAGCGCTCGGCGTCGAGCGCCGCCGCGCAACCGTCGCCGGCGGCGGTGATGGCTTGGCGATAGACCTTGTCGCTCACGTCGCCGGCGGCGAACACGCCGGGGATCGCGGTGGCAGTGCCGCGTGTTTTTAGCAAATATCCTTCAGGGTCGGTCGGCAGCTTGCCCAGGAACGGCTGGGTGTTTGGCTCGTGGCCGATGGCGACGAAGACGCACTTCACTGCCAGTTCGCGCGTTTCGCCAGTCTGGAGATTCTTCAAAAGCACAGCGCGCATTTCGCCGTCGGGCGCGGTGAGATATTCGGCAACCGTCGAGTTCCAGACCGGCTCGATCTTCGGATGGCTCAGCGCGCGCTCGGCCATGATCGGGCTGGCGCGCAGCTTGTCGCGGCGGTGGATCAAGTAAACGCGCGACGCGAAGCGCGTGAGAAACGTCGCCTCCTCGCACGCCGAGTCGCCGCCGCCGACCACGCAGATCGGCACGTCGCGGTATACCGCGCCGGCGCAGGGCGCGCAACCGGTCTGCCCGGGGCCTTTGAGTTCTTTCTCGCGCGGCAGCCCGAGCCTGCGCGCGCTGGCGCCGCTGGCGACGATGAGCGCGCGCGTTTCGAGCGTCTTCTCGCCGTCGAGTTCCAAAGAGGTGCTTCCATTTTTGGGTGAGAACCCGGTGACTTCGGAAAACTCGAAGCGCGCGCCGAATTTCTCGGCCTGCGCCTTCATGTTCATGATGAGCTCCGGGCCGTCGATGCCCTCGGGGAAGCCGGGAAAATTTTCCACCAGCGTGGTCGTGGCGAGTTGCCCGCCGGGATGCCGGCCTTCGAGCACGAGCGGTTTCAAGCCGCCGCGCGCCGCATACACCGCGGCCGTGAGCCCCGCGCAGCCGGTGCCGACGATGACGAGTTTTTCCATAAGATAGATCGCTGCGGAAATGTAGCAGAACGGTCAAAGGCTGCACCGAGGGAGCGGTGCAGCAAGTTCACCTGGCTTTTGGTTTGGGGAGTACAGGCGTGCCCGCGGGGTTGGGGGGGGGGGGCCCCGGGGCCCCGCGTGGGGGGCGAGCG
>CAXTRS010000154.1:3280-10924 GCA_964246635.1 uncultured Chthoniobacterales bacterium
GCCCGGCACCGTCTTTCTCTGCTTCCTCTCCTGAACAAAGCAGCAGAGGATTTGGGCGGGACGCCCAAACCGACAGGCGGGACGCCTGTGCTCCCCAAACCAAAAAATCATTCTGACTTGCTACCATCGGGAAGAACAGGCTGGTATGGATGAGGTAATGATCGACGTCGCGGGAGGCCACGCCGCCACCTCACCGCACCCGTTGTGGAGCCTGCCGTTCGCTCTGCTGCTCCTGGCGATTGCGCTGGGGCCGCTCGTGCATCGGCGCTGGTGGGAACGCACGTATCATTTCATCAGTGCGGGCCTCGGGGCGATTTGCGCGGTTTACTATTTGTTCATCGCGCCGAACCTCGAGCGGCTGCAGCACACCGCGCTCGATTACCTCGGTTTCATGGCGCTGGTCGGCGCGTTTTTCGTGATCACCGGCGGCGTTCACTGCCGGTCGCGCGGCCAGGCCACGCCGGCGGCGAATTGCCTTTTTCTGCTGCTGGGCGCGCTGCTGGCCAATGGGCTCACCGCCGTCGGCGCTTGCGCGCTGCTGATCCGGCCGTTCATCCAGGTGAACAAGATGCGCTTCACGGAGTTTCACCTCGTGTTTTTCATCTTCATCGTCGGCAACGTCGGCGGCTGCCTGACGACGATCGGCAATCCGCCGCTCTTTCTCGGCTATCTCAAGGGCGTGCCTTTTTGGTGGGTCACGCAGCACTGCTGGCAGCCGTGGGCCGTCGGCGTCGGCGCGCTGCTGGCGATTTTTTACGCGTTGGACAAAACGAACTTCCGTCGCATGGCGCCCGCGGTGCAGCGCGAGGCGCGCGCCGGGGGAGAAACGTGGCGTTTCGAGGGGTTGCACAACCTGTTTTTTCTCGCCGTCGCTCTGGCAGCCGTATTCATCCAAAGCCCGGTCGGGCTGCGCGAATTCCTGCTGGTCGGCGCGGCGGCAGGCTCGTATTTCACGACGGACCGGCGAGTTCACGCAGCCAACGATTTCGACTTCGCGCCGCTGGAGGAAATCGGCTGGCTGTTTCTGGGTCTGTTCGCGACGATGATGCCGGCGCTCGATTACCTTGCCGCGCACGCGAGCGAGCTGGGGATCGATTCGCCCCGGCGTTTCTACTGGCTGGCCGGGAGCCTCAGCGCCGTGCTGGACAACGCGCCGACGTATCTCGCCTTTCTGGCCACCGCGCTGGGCAACGAACGCCTCAATCTGGAGCGGCCCGAAGACGTGGCGCGCTTCCTCGCCGCCGGACACGGGCACACCCTCCTCGCCATCTCGGTCGGCGCGGTTTGCTTCGGCGCGCTGACGTATATCGGCAACGCGCCCAATCTCATGGTGCGCGCCATCGCCAAGCGTGCCGGCCGGCGCACGCCGAGTTTCTTCGGCTACATTTTTCGCTTTGCCCTGCCCCTGCTTCTGCCCGTGCTCGCGCTGCTGGCACTGCTGTTTTTTCGGTGACGAAACCCAAATTCTGGGCTAAGCGCCGTCAACGAATTCCCGCAACCCGCAACTCGCAACCCGCAACCCGCAACTCGTCATGTTCACCGGACTCATCGAAGAAGCCGGCCAGGTCGTCTGGCTGCGACAGAGCAGCAGCAAAGGGCTGCAACTCCAGATCGTCGCGCCGACGCTCGCGCGCGGCCTGCGTCGGGGCGAGAGCGTCTCGGTGAATGGCTGCTGCCTGACGGTCCGCGAAACGCACCGCGGCGACCAGGTCACCTTCGACGTGCTGCGCGAAACGCTCGACCGCACGAACTTGGGCAAGCTTCGGCCCGAAGCGAGCGTCAACCTCGAACGCGCGCTCCCCGCCGACGGCCGGCTCGGCGGCCATTTTGTCCAGGGCCACATCGACTGCACCGCGCCGATGATTTCGCACGAAAAAATCGGCGACGACTACCGGCTGGAGCTCACGTTGCCCGAGGAATTTGCCCACCTCGTCGTGTTTAAAGGATCGATCGCGGTCAACGGCGTCAGCCTCACCGTGGCCGAGAAAAACGCCGGCAGCTTTGTCTGCTGGATCATTCCAGAAACCCGCAAAATGACCAATTTGCGTGGTCTGCGTCCGGGCGACGCGGTGAACCTGGAATTCGACATCCTGGCCAAGTATATCGAGGCGCAGCTCGGGCGTTCCCGGAACCCGTTGTAGGAATGCCTCCGCGAGGCGCAAATCCCTGAAAGAAAGCGGCTCGCGAAGCCGCCCCTGCAACGGGGTAGCGAAAAGCCGGATTTTTCCGCGTTTTTTGCGCCTTTTGGTGGTCAAACGCCGGCCCGCCGTTATAGTCAGTCAGCCCTGGCAGGAAGGCCGCGGCGAATCCGGTTTATGGCCAAGGCCAAGCGCAAGATTTCCCACCCCGCGCTGCCCTTCCAGCGGCAGCTCCCGTTCGGCGTCGCCGGCGAGTTTCACAATCTCCAGGCGATCTTTAACCGGCTGAATACGACGTATTTCCGCGGGAAACCGCTGCGCAGCTATACGATCACCTGGGGCCGCCGGCGCCGGCTGCCGCCGAAGGAGTATTTCATCTTCGGCACGATCCAGGAACAGGACCGCGTGATCCGCATCCACCCGCTGCTCGATGCCCCCTGGGTGCCGCGCTGGTTTCTCGAATACGTGGTCTATCACGAAATGCTCCATTCCGTGGTGCCCGACGAGCCGCTCGGCCGCGGCCGGCGGCGGGTTCACACGGAGGAATTTCAGCGTCGCGAGAAGCGTTTTTCTCATTACCGCCGCGCCCGCCGCTGGGAGGCGATGAATCTGACGCGGTTTTTGCGGTAGAGACGGAATTTTCATCCGCGAACTAACGCGGATTAACGCAGATTATTGGCTTGGTTTTGCGAAGCGCGCGGCTGGAAAACCGCATCGGCTTTTCAGGTCCGAAAAAATCCGTGTTAATCCGCGTTAATCCGCGGATAATTTTTTCCTAACCGCCCGCTTTGGAAGCCGACCTCGCCAACCTGAACACGCCGATGATGCGCCAATATCGGCGCATCCGCTCCGAACTGCCGGCCGACGTGCTGCTGCTCTTCCGGCTCGGCGATTTTTACGAGCTCTTCGGCGAAGACGCGAAGGCCGCCGCGCCGATCCTCAACGTCGCGCTCACCAAACGCCACGAGCTGCCGATGTGCGGCGTGCCGTTCCACGCGCTCGATAATTATTTAAAACGGCTCATCCGCGCCGGCCGGCGAGTGGCGATCTGCGACCAGAAAGGTGAGGTCAAGCCGGGACAGCTCGTCGAGCGCGAAGTCGCGCGCATCCTCTCCGCCGGCACGGTGACGGACGCGCAGCTGCTCGACGCCGGACGCAACAACTACCTCGCTGCGGCGTTCGCGCACAAAGCCGTCTGTGGGTTTGCGTTTCTCGATCTGACGACCGGCGCGTTCCACGTCACCGAACTCGCCAGTCCCGCCGCGCTGCTCGACGAGCTCGCACGCGTGGCGCCCGCCGAATTTCTTATCGCCGACGACCCTGCGCAACGCGCCGTGTTTGCCGACTTCGCGGACACGCAAACCTACGACGCCGGCGCGTTCGATTTCGCCGCAGCCGACCACGCGTTGCGCGAGCACTTCCGCGTCCAATCGCTCGATGGCTTCGGTTGCACGGACTTGCCCAGAGCCGTCTCGGCCGCCGGCGCGATCCTGCACTATCTCCAACACGCTATGCGCCGCCCGCTCGGGCACGTCGTCGCGCTGGCGAGCTACCGCGCCGACGGCTTTCTCGCGCTCGACGCCACCTCGCAGGCGCACTTGGAAATCGTCCGCCCGCGCGCGGCGGAAGGCGGGGCCAGTTTGCTGCAAGCGATCGACCGCACCGCCACGCCGCTCGGCGCGCGCCAGTTGCGCCATTGGTTGCTCTATCCGCTGCGCGACGTTGCCAAGCTCGCAGCGCGGCAGGCGGTCATCGCCGACTTCCTCCAGCGCCCGGAGATTTTGCGCGCCGTGCGCGAAACCCTGAGCGGCGTGCGCGATCTCGAACGCACCGTCGGCCGGCTCAGCCAGGCGGCAGGCAACGCGCGCGACCTGCTCGTGCTGCAAGAATCGCTCGCCGTCGTGCCTGAACTAAAACAGCACCTCGGCGCGCTGAAATCCGACGACCTCGCCGAGTTCTCGCATCTTGCCTCCAGCATCCAGCATCGGCTCCATCCGCTGCCCGAGTTGGTGCGAGACCTCACGGCCGCGCTCGCGCCCGAGCCGCCGGCGAGCCTGCGCGATGGCGGCATTTTCCGCGACGGTTTTCACCCCGAGCTCGACGAGCTCCGGCGTGCCACCCGCGAGGGCAAGGATTGGGTCGCCGCGTTGCAGGAAAAGGAGATCGCGCGCACCGGCATCTCGTCGCTGAAAATCCGCTACAACTCGGTTTTCGGCTACTTCGTCGAGGTCACGAAAGCGAACCTCGCGCGCGTGCCGCCGGATTATCACCGCAAGCAAACCACGGCCAACGGCGAGCGCTTCATCACGCCGGAATTGAAAGAGGTCGAAAGCCGCATCCTCGGCGCCGAAGAACGCGCGCGGCAGCTCGAATACGAGCTCTTCCTCCAGCTCCGCGACCGGGCGCTCGAACACACCCGCGCCTTGCAGGAAACGGCGTCCGCGCTCGGCACGCTCGACGCCCTCGCCGGCCTCGCGGAAACCGCGCGCCTGTTCAATTATTGCCGCCCGGTTTTGCGCGCAGCCGGCGGCGCCATCCGCATCGCCGACGGCCGCCACCCCGTGCTCGACGCCGGCCTGGCCGAAAACTCCGACGGCGCGAAGTTCGTGCCCAACGACGTCTCGCTCGATACGGAAACGAACCGCCTGCTCATTCTCACCGGCCCCAACATGGCCGGCAAATCGACCTACTTGCGCCAGACCGCGCTGCTCGTGCTGCTCGCGCAGATCGGCTCGTTCATCCCGGCCAGCTCAGCCGAGATCGGATTGGTCGATCGCATCTTCACCCGCGTCGGCGCGAGCGACGACCTTGCGCGCGGCCAATCGACGTTTCTCGTCGAGATGAACGAGACCGCCAACATCCTGCACCACGCCACCGCGAAGTCGCTCGTCATCCTCGATGAAATCGGCCGCGGCACCAGCACCTACGACGGCCTCTCCATCGCCTGGAGCGTCGCGGAATATCTGCACGACCGGGTCGGCGCGCTCACGCTTTTCGCCACGCACTACCACGAGCTCACCGAGCTGGCGCGCACGCACGCGGCGGCAAAGAATTTCACCGTCGCGGTGCGCGAATGGAACGACGAAATCGTTTTCCTCCATCGCATCATCCCCGGTGCCGCCGACAAGAGCTACGGCATCCACGTCGCCCGTCTCGCCGGCCTCCCCATCCCCGTGCTCGACCGCGCGCGCGAAATCCTCCAGCGCCTCGAAGCCAGCGACCTCCCCACCGATTCTGCCTTGCGCCTCACCCCCGCCGAAGTCCGCCGCCGCAAAGCCGCTGCCGCCGCGGAGAAACGCGCCGCCACCAGTAACGAAGCCGACCGGCCGCAGTTGTCGTTGTTTTAGGCGCTTCCTTTGTTCCGCTGCTGGCGGCGAAGCTGAAGCGAACGGTTCTGGCGCCGCACCACGTCCGCCTCGCCTGGCAACTTACCCAAAGGCTGGGCAATCGCTCCGCCGCGGCGTCCAGAGGCAAACAATCGCAAGGTCATTATTTATTGTTGTTTATTATTATTGTCAGGCAGGTCGCAGTTCCTCAGAATCTGCGCTCTATGTTTCTACTGACCCGCTTCTCGTTGTTCCGCCACGCGTTCGGCGGCGCGGCGACTGCCACCGCCGCCCTGCTGCTCGCTTTCACCGGCGCCAGCCAGGCGCAAAATCTTTATAACGCCACCACGCTGCCGGCGAACCCCCAAACCGGCGTCGTGCATTATCTCCAGCTCCTCAACCTGGCTGGTCCATCCTCCGGCACCTTCTCTGTCACCAGCTTCCAGCTCGGAATCAATTTCACCACGGGCGCGGACCTGGGCAATTACGGCGTCATTGTGGAATTCTACCGCGGAGTGGACACGAGCAGCACGTCCACGGACGCCTTGGCCAATGCCATCAACTTGGGCGGCATAAACGGCACGCTCTCGGATCCCCCGAGCGCCGGCAATTTTACCTATACCTTCACGCTCAACTCGCCCCTCAACCTCGCCGTCAATGGGCCGCTTGGTGTCGAGTTCTTTTTAACTGATTCTACTTTTGCAAACTACTCCGGCGACATGAATGGCCGCTTCAGCGCCGTGCCTCCCACGGTCGGCAGCGCGCCTGGTTACGTTTGGAACGATGCCAACCTCAATGGCACCTTCACCGGCGCCGAACAGACGAACTTCGGCCAGACCGGCGCGTATGTCCGCTTTTCGCTCACCGGCACTGCGCCGGTGCCCGAGCCGAGCACTTGGGCGATGATGGTTGGCGGACTTGGCGCATTGCTCGTGGCCACACGCGTCCGGCGGCGTTTGGCTTGAGAAAAATCCGCGCTTCCCGACGAAAAGGGACGCTCCGAGTGCGGGGCGTCCCTTTTTGTTTGCCCGACTTCAGTTCTTCTCGTTTCTTCTCGCAGGAATTTCTGGCCCTCACCTTTCGGTTTTACGTTTCTCCATAATGACCCGTGCTCTTCTCAGCGTCGTCCACCTTCTGCCCAGCACGGTCGCCCTTGCGCTGGGAATGCTGCTTTGCGGTCAGTTCGTCCTGGCGCACGCCGACCTCGACCGCTCGCGCCCGCCGGCCGCCGGTCCATTGCCGGCAGCTTCGTTCCCCGACTACGCGGAGCACACGCTGCCGAACGGGCTGAAGGTTTTCGTCGTCGAAAATCATCGTCAGCCGACAGTCACGTTTCGGCTAATGGTCAAAGCCGGCGACGCCTTCGATGGACCCAAGACCGGGACGGCGGATACCGTCGCGGCGATGTTGAACAAAGGCACGGCGCGGCGGGATGCGGCGACCTTTGCGAAGGAGGTCGATTTCCTCGGCGCCAGCGGCGAGGCCGGCGCGGGCGAGGACGCGACCTCGGTGGGCGCGCGTGGGCTGGTGAAGTTTCTGCCGCAAGTGCTCGATCTCTTTGCCGACGCCGTGTTGCACCCGGCATTTCCCGAGTCCGAGTTGGGCAAGGAGAAAGCCCGTGCGCTCAGCCGTCTCGCGCAGGCGCGGCAACAGCCCGGCTGGCTGCTCGGCGCGCTGCGGGGAAAACTGCTCTACGGCGCCGAGCATCCCTACGGCGCTTACCCGACGGAGGCGAGCATCAAGGCCATCGGGCGCGACGATCTCCAGGCCTGGCACCGCGCCTGGTTTCTGCCGAACAACGCCACGCTCGCGATCGTCGGCGACGTGAAGCCGGACACGGTGTTGCCGCTGGTCGAGAAGGCATTTGCCGAATGGAAAAAAGGCGACGTGCCGCAGGTGAAATTCCCGCCGCTGCCTCCGCCAGCGACCGAGCGCACGGTGCATCTCGTGGACCGGCCGGCGTCCGTGCAATCGACCGTCTCGGTCGCCGCGCCGGGCGTGCCGCGCAACAATCCGGACCTGTCCGAAATCGGCGTGATGAACAGCGTGCTCGGCGGCGGCTTCAGCGGGCGGCTGTTTCAGAATTTGCGCGAGCGCCACGGTTACACTTATGGGTCGAGCTCCGGTTTTTCCTCCGCGAAGCTGGGCGGCGTTTTCTCCGCCGGCGCGGAGGTGCGCAA